>JBKHAZ010000073.1:0-10527 GCA_046542605.1 Oceanicaulis sp.
GCCGGAGCGCGGGGTTCTGTGTCGGTCTCCTTCAGGGGCCGGGCGCGGCGGATTAGTCGCCGCTCGGCATCGGGCGGGTGGAGCGCTGATAGCGGTCGAGGTCGCGGCGGCCCTCGTCGGCGTTGCGTTCCGCTTCGTCCGCGTCATAGCAGACCCGCTCACGGCGCAGCGATCCGAACACCTGGCGATATTCGCAGACGAGGCCTTCCTCTTGCGCCATGTCGAGCTGCGCGTCGATTTCCTGCCTGACGGCGTCCTCGCGCGCCGGATCGGCGGCACAGGCGGCGGCCGCGAGCGCGGCGGAGAGGAAAATCGTGATCATGGAGACGATTTTGCCTCCGCCGGTGCGCTCCGGCAAGCGAAGAGAGAGGCGATTTCAAGACCATGCTGTGTCGCGGCGCGCAGCGGGCCGGTGAGGGCCATAAAATACAATTTATAGGTTTAAGAGGATTAACCAATTTGTTATGGTTGTTTCCGGCCGGGCGCTCAAGGGACAGAAGCTCCTGGCCGTTCCGCGCGCCGTCGGCGCATGGGCTTTTTCTGCGCTCTCACGGCAAGACCGCGCCGATGTCAGGTGCGGTCCTGCAATCAATCTTAGATAGATCGCGCCCGCCTGGCTGCGAGGGGAGAGACTTATGCCGAACGATATGACGCCGCCGAACGCCCAAGCGCCGCTTGACGTCATGGCCGACCGCCGCCTGCGTCTGGGCGTGCACAGCCATGTCATGCTGTCGCACGCTGCGCGGACCTTGATGGCCATGCAGCCGCAGACGGCCACCGGCCGCCTTGCGCTGAACCTGGTGGCGCAGACCTCGATCTCGCTTTTGAGCGTGTCGGCGATCACCGGTTATGTCTACGCCATCACCGAGACCGACGCGCCCCAGGTCACCTTCCGCGGCGATCCTCCCGGCCCGGGCATCAACAACAAGGAGCTTCAGGAGGCCTATAACGACTTCCGCCAGCAATATGCGAGCTTCCAGGCCCATGCCGGCGCCTGGGTGAACACCGATCCAGCCTCCGGCGGCGCGAGTATTTTCAGCCAGCTGGTTTCGGTTCCGCGCACCTTTGGTCAGATCGCCGGGGCGGTGGAGGGCAAGTTCACCATCTTGCGCAACACCCCGCCTGGGTCGCCCGCCTACGAGTCCGCGATGAGCGATCTCAAGGCCCTGATCGGCGCGGAGCTGCCGGACATCAACACGCTGAAAACGGCGATGGAGGCTCTGGGCACGACCTTGCAGGACGCCGCGGTGTCGCTGAAGGAGGCGGCCGCCACCGGGGTGCTCAAGCAGCTCCAGGACGCCTACGCGGCTGAAATCCAGTCTCTGACCGACTGCATCAAGCACTGTCAGCAGCAAATCGATTCCGACAACGCCAAGATCGTCGGGCTGGGCTTCGCGTCCGCGGCGGCCATCGCGGTCGGGCTGGTGGGCCTTGCGAACATCTGGAATCCGTTCGGCTGGATCATGATCGCGGGCGGGGCCGTCGGCGCCTATTTCGCGATTTCCGAAATCTTGCGCCTGAAGGGTGAAATCGCCTCGCTCAAGGCGAAAATCCAGAACTCGACCCTGTGGCGTGAGGATGACACGCAGGCCGCCGCGACGGTGGCCACCTTCTCCAATCAGGTCCAGGGCTTCGGCTCGCTCAACGATGCGGCCCAGAAGGAGCTCACCACGCTCGAGACTCTTTATCAAAGCCTGGCCGACGACATCAACACCGCCATTTCCGACCTCGACGCCGGCGATCTGGATCAGGCCGAGAATGAGTGGGGCGAGGTGATGGCCGCCGCCGCCCCGTTGGCCCAGCTCACCGCCTATATCTGGCCATCCTCGGTCCGCCTGCCCGATCCCACCGACTTCTCGGCGACCGGCGACGACGTCTATGCAATCGACAACGCCGGCAAGCCCTACAAATACACCAAGGGCGCCAACACCTGGACCGAGCTGCCCGACCACGCGCTGAGCATCGTGGCGTCGGGATGGATCGTCGCCGCCATCGACGGCGCGCCTCTGGACGGCTCGAAAATCACGCCCGATCCGGTTCCCGCGTCCTACAAGGTGAAGACCTATAGCGCCGACACCAATCGCTGGACCACGATCTCGGATTTCGCCGCGGCGGCGATCTCAGTGGCCGGGGGCGAGATTTACGCCATCAAGCAGCAGACCGACGATCGCCAGGTCTACAAATACAACGGCTCGGGCACGGCCTGGACCAAGCTCGCCGATCTGCCCGGGCCCGACGCCGCGAGCCAGATCGCGGCGGTCAGCGACTATGTCTACGCCGTGACGAACAATTCCCAGACGCTTTACAGCTATAACGGCGTGGAGTGGAGCAAGGTGATGGACGCCAGTGTCGCGTCGATCCAGGCCAACAACGACCGGCTGGCGGTGATCACCAGCGACATGACGCTGCATCTGGTGGACACCGACGGGACCACGACCGAGGTCGCCGGTTCCGTCATCGGCGCGGCGCAGACCCAGAACAAGAACCAGTTCTTCATCAAGTCCGACACGCTGGAGCTGGCCTTCGCCGACAACGAAGACTCCCCGCCCTCGGTCACCGACCTGAAACCCGATGCGGTGGGCGTGTACGCCAGCGACACCAACGAGATCTACTACGCCGACAAGAACGGCGACGTGTTCCGGGCGCAGTACGCCGGGAGCACCGGCCTGTCCTGGACCCAGCTGCCCGCCCTGCCGGCGTGATCGGCGAGACCGCACAGGAGATCTGTTTCATGACCCAACCCTTGCCGGTCCTCGACGTGCTCAACACGCTGATCACCGTGAACAATTACATCATGGCCGCCACCTCGGCGCGCATCCCGCCTTTGATCCGGGACGACCCGGCCTATGCCGCCACCGCGCAGGAGTTCTCCAACTGGCAGGAGGATGTCTGGGAGAGCTATTACATGGGCCTGATCGACGCCCAGATTCTCGCCCAGGCCCGGGAGGTGGACGAGTATTTCAAGAAGGGCATCGCCGAGCGCGGGATCATCCATGAGGTGTTCTACGGCGACGGAGACATCACCCCCACCGTGGTGTCGACCTGCGACGAGGTGGCCGGTGAAATCAGCCGGGGTCAGCCTTTGCTCGGCACGCTGGAACAGGCCGCGAAATCCATCGCCGACGTCGACAAGGCGAAGATCGAGGCGCTGACCGCCACCGCCGACCGGCTCAACAAGCTGTTCGACGAGGACGAGCAGAAGATCACCGACGGCTCGTTCAAGATCGCCGAGGACATCTTCGCCACGGTCATCGACGTGGGCGTCCAGACCGCGATCGACGAGGACCCCATCGCGCCGCTGGTCAAAGGCGTCACCCAGGTCGGCAAGGACGTGATCTGCGAAATCGCGCTCACCACGGAGGTCCGCCAGACCCTGGCCGAACTCACCAAGGTGTGGGCCGAGCTCGATGAGGAGACCGCCGCCTACGCGCAGATGATGATGGTCTTCCAGAAGCTCGACAACGTGGTGAAGCTTCAATCGGCCACGCTGACCGCGCTCAGCGGTCTGGTCGACGACTGGAGCACGGTCGTAGCGGCCTCAGACAAGGACGCCTGGTCCTCCGGCGGCGAAGCCGCGCTTCGGGAATGGGCCGACCGCGTGAACCGGGTGAACTTCGCGGCGGCCACGCAGATCATCGCAGCCGACACCCTGCTCGAGCCTGACATGGCGTGACAGGCCCGGACCCCGGCCGGCGTTTTCGCTCGCCGGGGCCTCAGTCGTTCTCGCCGAGCCGTTTCTTGCGATCCGCGATGAGGCGCAGGCGCAGGGCGTTCAGGGTGATGAAGCCCTCGGCGTCTTTCTGGTTATAGACCTCGTCCTCCTCGAAGGTGACGTGGGCGAGCGAGTAGAGCGAGTTGGGCGAGGAGCGGCCGACGACCTGCGCGTTGCCCTTGTAGAGCTTCAACCGCACTTCGCCCGAGACATGGCGCTGGGAGTGGTCGATGGCGGCCTGCAGCATTTCGCGCTCGGGGCTGAACCAGAAGCCTTCATAGACGAGCTTGGCGTATTTCGGCATCAGCTCGTCTTTCAGGTGCATGGCGCCGCGATCCAGGGTGAGCTGCTCGACGCCGCGATGGGCCATCATCAAGATGGCGCCGCCCGGCGTCTCGTAGACGCCGCGCGATTTCATGCCCACGAAGCGGTTCTCCACCAGGTCCAGCCGTCCGACGCCATGCCTGGCGCCGAGCGTGTTCAGTGCGGTCAAAAGGGCCGCCGGGGAGAGCGTTTCGCCGTTCACGCTCACGGCGTCGCCGCGTTCGAAGCCGATGGTGACGTATTCGGGCGCGTCCGGAGCGTCCTCGGGGTGAGTGGTGCGCAGGCAGACCTCGTTGAACGCCTCCTCGGCCGGGTCCTCCAGCAGTTTGCCTTCGGAACTCGTGTGCCAGAGATTGGCGTCGATGGAGAACGGCGCCTCGCCGCGCTTGTCGCTGGGCACGGAGATGCCGTGTTCTTCAGCGTAGGCGATCAGCTTGGTGCGCGAGTTCAGATCCCATTCCCGCCAGGGCGCGATGACTCTCAGCGCCGGGTCGAGGGCGGCGACGGCCAGCTCGAAGCGCACCTGATCGTTGCCCTTGCCCGTGGCGCCGTGGGCGACCGCGTCGGCGCCGGTTTCGTGGGCGATCTCCACCAGACGCTTGGAGATCAGCGGGCGCGCGATGGAGGTGCCCAGCAGATACTGGCCCTCATAGACGGCGTTCGCGCGCACCATGGGGAAGCAGTATTCGCGCACGAACGCCTCGCGCAGATCCTCGATATAGATCTCCTTGACGCCCGCCTTCTCGGCTTTCGCCCGGGCCGGCTCGATCTCCTCGCCCTGGCCGAGATCGGCGGTGAAGGTGACCACTTCGGCGTCATAGGCGTCCTGCAGCCATTTCACGATCACGCTGGTGTCCAGACCGCCAGAGTAAGCGAGGACGATCTTCTTGACGGGCTTGGACATGGCGCGGTCTCCTTAGCGTGCGGTGCAGCAATCTAGGGGGCGCACGCGCGTGATGAAAGCGAGGATTTCGGTGCGGGGCCGTCGCGCGGCGCGCTTGCGGCGGCGCCGCGCGGCGTGCTTGGCTTGACGCTCGCCACAAGACGAGGCCCCGTTTGGCCGATCGACCCCGCAAGCCCGAACCTCAAACCGCACCGGCCCTGGCGCCGGGCGCCTTCCGGACCCGGCCGGCCCAGTTCGAACGCCCCGCGGCCGAGCGCGCGGTGCGCGAGCGCGCCGCCGGCGACATCATCGCCGCGCTTGCGCGGCACGGCGAGCCCACCGGTGAGGCGCTCTGCGCGGCGCTTGAGGCGGCCGGGCTGGAGCGGACCGATCCGCGCCTGTCCGGCACGCTGGACGCGTTCGCAGACAAGGGCGGGCTTGAGCCGGGCCCACTGGCAGAGGCCTTGCCCGCCGAAGAAGCCCGGCTGGTTCGCGCGGCGCTCACCGGAGATCTGGTGGCCGGCGACTTCTCGCGCTTCCGCGGCCGGATCGAAAATTTGTTCCACCATGCCGCCGGCGAGACCTCCGGCGCCGTGGCGCGCTACATCCCCGAACTCGCCAAGGTCGATCCGGAGGTCTTTGCGCTGGGCTGCTGCACGATCGACGGTCAGCGCTTTCGCCTCGGCTTGCGCGAGGGCGACGAGGCGCGTGAATTCTGCGTGCAGTCGGCGATGAAGCCGCTCAATTACGCCCTGGCGCTGGAGCTGATGGGCCAGACCACGGTGCACGCCTTCGTCGGGCGCGAGCCGTCTGGACAGGGCTTTAACGAAATCACGCTGGACAAGCAGGGGCGTCCGCACAATCCGATGATCAACGCCGGAGCGATCCTGACCTGCGGCCTGATCCGGCCGGGCGGCGCGGTCGGCGAGCGCTTCGATCTGATCGCGCGCCTCTGGCGGGCGGCGGCGGGCGGGGACGCGCCGGGCTTTGATGACGAAGTCTACACCAGCGAGCGCGACCACGCCGACCGCAACTTCGCGCTCGCCTACTTCATGCGCGAGCATGGCTGCTTTCCGCCTGAGTCCGACATGCACGCGGCGCTGGATTTGTATTTTCGCTGCTGCTCCATCACCACCGACGTGCGCCGCCTGTCGGCGGTGGCGGCCACGCTCGCCAATGGCGGCGTGTGCCCAGTGACCGAGCGCCAGGTGGTCAGCCGGAAAAGCGTGAAGGCGGTGCTGTCGCTGATGCTTTCGTGCGGCATGTACGACTTCTCCGGCGAGTACGCCTTCATGGTCGGCCTGCCGGCGAAGTCGGGCGTGTCCGGCGCGCTTATGATCGTGGTGCCCGGCGTGTGCGGCTTCGCCCTTTACGCCCCGCGCCTGGGTCCGCAAGGCAATCCGCAGCGCGGGGTGGAGTTTTCGCGCCGCCTCGTGGAGGTCTATCCCTGGCACGTTTACGCGCCCATCGTCGCCGGGCCCTAGACGGCCTCAGGACTCTTCGTTGAAGATTTCCCGGCTCGGGTCGGAGCGCCACACCAGAAAGGACAGCAAGATCGCGCCGAAGGCGGTCAGCGTCAGCGCGATCGTAAACACCGCGGCCGCCAGCTCCGCCGGGGCGAAAGCCGTCAGCGCCGCGCCAGCGAGCCCGCTTGCAACAAAGCCGCGCCCGGCCCAGCGATGGGTCACGTCCCAGGCCTTGTCCGACGAGAGCGTCCACGGCGTGCGCACTCCCAGAAACCAGTTCGGGCGCGCCTTGCCCAGCAGGTTGCCGATCACGGCGATGAACAGCGCCACGCCGCCCAGAACGAAGCGCACAACGCCCCCGTCTGAGGGATTTACAACCCCGGCCGCGCCAAGGGCGATAAGGCCGTGCGTCACAGTCAAAACTATCAGAAGGCCGGTCCAGACCGTGAGGAAGACCGGGGCGGAGGCCTTCAGATTGCGGCCGCGCGGATCGATGTGCGGCGCAGCGGCCAGAAGCGCGCAAAGCCCAAGCGTGATCGCCGGCAGGATGAGGAGCGCCTCCGCCTTGCCGGCGGTTCGGTTCACCTCGCCGGACAGGCCCCAGTGGAGGGCGATCTCGGCGCCGCTCGGCGTGGCGATCCAGCTCCAGCCCGACAGCGCGGCCATGACCAGAAGGGCGAGGGCCGAGGCGGCCAGTCCTTTACGCGTCATTTCGTATCCTCCGTTGCCTCGCCGTTTCGGCCCAGAAGGCCCATGACCATCGCTGCGGCCTCTTCGGCCACCGACACGTTAAGCCGGTAGCGGATCGTGGCGCCGGCGCGCTCCGCACGGATCAGCCCGGCCTCCTTCAGGGTCGCGAAATGGCGCGACATGGTGGGCTTGGAGACCGGGAAGGCGTCGGCGAGATCGCCGGCGGTCATCGGCCCGGCCCGCAACTTCTTGAGCACGTCGCGCCGCACGGGATGGGCGAGCGCCTGGAACACGTCGGTCATGTCTAAATTTAGATCATCCGCTAATTAGCGTCAATGCTAAATACCGGGCCGGTTACGAAAACGCCCCCGTGCGAAGCCGCACGGGGGCGTTTTCGATTCAAGGTCGGCCAGCCTTACGCGGCGGCGTCGCCTGAATCCGAACCGGTGTCGGACTTGGATTCCGCAGCCTTCAGCGCATCTTCGGCGTCCGGGTCGGCGGCGCGCCGGCGGGTGCGCTTTTTCGGCTCGCTCTCGGCCTCGCCGGCCTCGGCGTCGGCCTTCTTGCGCCGGCCGCGGCGCGGCTTTTCAGCCGCGGCGGCCTCGGCGTCGGCTTCAGGATCGACCACTTGCAGCGGATCGCTGGAGCTGGAGGCCTCCTCGCGCTGATCGTCGTCGCGGCGGCGGCGACCTCGACGCGAACGGCTGCGGGACTTGTCGTCCTCGCCGTCGTTGGAGCGCTCTTCGGTCTCGCCGCCCTGATCCTCGCGCGCGTCTTGGCGCTCGCTGCGCTGATCGCTGCGGTCGCCGCGATTGTCCGAGCGCCGGTCATCGCGATTGTCCGGGCGCCGGTCGTCACGGTCCTGCTGGCGATCGCCGCGCTGGTCTCCGCCGCGCGGGTCGCCGTCGTTTTGCTGATCGGTCTGCGGGGCGTCGTCGCGCTTGGGCTGGTTGGCCTGGACGATGCGCAGATAATGCTCGGCGTGCTGGAAATAGTTCTCCGCCATGATCCGGTCGCCCGAGCTCGTCGCGTCGCGCGCCAGCTGCATGTATTTTTCGTAAATCGTCGACGCGTTGCCGCGGACTTTGATGTCCGGGCCGTTGCTCTCGAAATTACGGTTGTTGTTGTTACCGCCGGGCTTGCGCCCGCGTCCGCGTTGCCGCTTCATGTCTATGAAAACCTGATCTTTTCGGGCGTTGAAGGGTCCGTTGATCGCTTCGCCGATCGCTTGCTGGCCGTGGGCGCCCTCGCATTCGGCGAGGTTTTATCGCTACGGTCCCGATACCCGTTCGGGCTCAAGCCGTTTTGATTGCGTGTGGGCCTGTCACCGGTCGCCTGGATCCGCCGTCAAATACCGGGTCAACCCCTGTCCCGATCCATGGCGCTTACCGAATGGCCGCACCCTAGACGCATCCGGCGGGCGATTCCAAGTCTTTTCTACATTCTTTCCTGTCAGGCGCGGATGAAGACTGCGCGATCGCGCCCGGCCAGGTCCTGCGTCAGCGCCGCGCCGGAAAATCCGGCCTCGCGCGCCAGGGCGAGGGCGGCCGCGCCCTGATCGTATCCGATTTCGAACACGCCCGTTCCGCCCGGCGCCAGCAGCCGGCGCGCTTCGGCGAAGAGATGGGGGTAGGGATCAAGCCCGTCCGCGCCGCCGTCCAGCGCCAGGCGAGGCTCGAAGCTTCGCACCTCCGGGTCCAGCGTGTCGAGCACGGCGCTGGCGATATAGGGCGGGTTGGAGACCAGGAGGTCGACCGGGCCGTCGATCCCGTCGGCCCAGCTCGTCTCAAGGAAGGTGACGCGCGCGCCAAGCCCATGCGCCGCCGCGTTCTCGCGCGCCACCTTGAGCGCGGCGCCGGAGACATCAGTCGCGGTCGCTTGCGCGTTCGCCAGCTCGCTCAGCAGCGCAAGCACGATGGCCCCAGAGCCGGTGGCGATGTCGAGCACGCGCAGCGGCGCGCTTCGATCGTCGAGCGAGGATAGCGCGGCCTCCACGATCGTTTCGGTATCGGCGCGCGGAGTGAGCACGTCGCGCGTAACCTTCAGCTCCAGCGTCCAGAAGCCGGACGAGCCGAGAATGTGCGACAGCGGCTCGCGTCGCTCGCGCCGGGCCAGGGCGGCGTCGAAGCGTTCGGCCTCCGCCGCCGGCATGGGCTCTCCCATCGCCGCCAGAAGCCCGGCGCGCGACAGGTCGCTGGCGTGATCAAGCAGGCGGCGCGCCTCGTCCGGCGCACCCTCCACCCCGGCGGCTCTCAGCCGTCCGGCGGCGGCGCGCAACGCCTCGGCGCGCGTCATCGCGCGCGTCTACGCCTCTTCCATCGCCGCCAGCTTGGCGGCCTGGTCCTCGGCGATGAGCGCGTCGATCACCTCGTCCAGGCTTTCCCCGGAGAGGATCTCTTCAAGCTTGTAGAGGGTCAGGTTGATGCGGTGATCGCTGACCCGGCCCTGCGGGAAGTTGTAGGTGCGGATGCGTTCCGAGCGGTCGCCGGAGCCCACCTGGCCCTTGCGCTCGGCGGCGCGGGCGGCGTCCTTTTCGCTGCGCTCCTTTTCATAGAGGCGGGCCTTGAGCACCTCCATGGCGATGGCGCGGAGCTCACCACCACGATGCCCGACGGGATATGGGTCATGCGCACCGCGGATTCGGTCTTGTTGACGTGCTGCCCGCCCGCACCGGAGGCGCGCATGGTGTCGATGCGGATGTCCTCGTCCTTGATCTGGATGTCGACGTCTTCCGGCGCCGGCAGCACTGCGACGGTGGCCGCCGAGGTGTGGATGCGCCCGCCGGACTCCGTCACCGGCACGCGCTGCACGCGGTGCACGCCGGATTCCCATTTCAGCCTGCCGAACACGCCCGAGCCCGAAACGCTGGCGATGATCTCCTTAAAGCCGCCGACCTCCGCCTCGCTGGCCTCCACCACGTCGACCTTCCAGCCGCGGTTTGCGGCGTAGCGCTCATACATGCGGAACAAATCGCCGGCGAACAGGGCGGCTTCGTCGCCGCCGGTCCCGGCGCGGATCTCCAGCATGATGGAGGCTTCGTCGTCCTTGTCCTTGGGGATCAGCATGAGCTGAAGCTCGCGCTCCAGCGCCGGCACCCGCTTTTTCAGCTCCTGGCGCTCTTCCTCCGCCAGGGCGACCATGTCGCGGTCCTCGCCGGCTTCGATGATGGAATCGGCTTCGGCGAGATCGGCGCGCGCGACCTTAAGCTCGCGTGCTTTCTCCGCGACCGTTCTAAGCTCGGCGTGTTCTTTGGACAGCTTGACGATCTCGTCGGGGTCGGCCGCCGAGCCCAGCCGGGCCTCGACCTGATCAAACCGGTCGATGACCTGATCCAGCTTCGCGTTCTGAATGCTCATGGGCGATCAGTTACGCGCGAAGCGCCGATTTGGGAAGGGGGAGGGGCTGTGGCGGGACAGGGCGCATAGCCCGGCCGGACCGGGTCCGCGGCCCGT
>JBKHAZ010000001.1:0-40741 GCA_046542605.1 Oceanicaulis sp.
CCGCTGATGAGCTATGGCTGGGCGGCGATCGAGATCTGCGTGCAGGACGTGCTCGCCGCCCATGAGCGGGTGAAGCCCTCGCCGTTCCAGGTCATCGGCCCGCCGCGGGAAATCGAGGGCCTGCCGGCGATCTATCCCATGCAGGTGAAAGGCCCGGACGGGGAGATCGTCTACCTCACGCAGATCCGCGACGACCTGCCCGCCTATGATCTGCCCCGCGCGCAGACGCCCATCGACCGATTGTTCATCCTGGTCATCGGCTGCTCGGACATGCACGCCAGCCTGAAATGGTTCGACGAGACGCTGAGCTTCGAGACCGGCCGGGTGATGGACATCGAGTACCATATGCTCGCCGACGCCTACGGCACGCCGCGCGACGAGCTGCACACCATCTCCACCGGCATCCACGGCCGCGACGTGTTTCTGGAGCTCGATCAGTACCCGGAGGCCGCAACGGTCCGACCGCGGCATCCCGGCATGCTGCCGCCCGGCGCGGCGCTGGGGACCTTCTCCCACCCCGGGTTCGACCAGATCCAGGGCTGGGTGAGCGAACCGGTGAATCGGCCGGAAGCGCCCTATAACGGTAAGCGGGCGGGGATGCTTCAGGGGCCGGACGGGCTGTTGGTGGAGGTTGTGGAGCTTTGATCGATCCGCAAAGCCGAATGAATTCCCGGCCAAGCCCAGCCGGCAGGCCGGGCGTCGAGCGGGGGCCTTGCACCGAAGCTCGCACCAGGTCCCGGCTCGGCGGCCCTAGCGGGCCGTGGCCGGGAATTCATTGATTTGAGGTCGCTTATGCGCCAAGTCGTCCTGAAACACCCCCTGCAAGACAAACCCCGCGCGGCCGATTTCCAGCGGATCGAGGCGCCCGCGCCCCAATGCCCGGACGGCGGCGTTCTGGTGAAGCTTTCCCATGTCTCCATGGACCCGTATGTGGGCGCGCGCCTGCGCGGCCGGCACATGGGCGAACCGGCGCCGAAGCCCGGCGAGGAGGCGATTCCCGGCCACGGCGTGGGCGTGGTGGAAGAAAGCCGCAGCACGCAGTTCGCCGTGGGCGATTGGGTCCATCTATTGGACGCCGGCTGGTGCGAATACGCCGCGGCGCCGGCCGCGGCTGTACGCCGGGTCGACGTCGACGGGATCGACCCGGCCCTGCATCTCTCCGTCCTCGGAATGCCCGGCCTCACCGCCTGGGCCGGGATCACGCAGCGCGCCGGGGTGAAGGCGGGCGAGAGCGTGCTCGTCGACGCCGCGGCCGGCGCGGTGGGCGGAACCGCCGGACAGATCGCCCGTGTCCACGGCGCGGCGCGCGTGGTGGGGATCGCCGGCGGGCCGGAGAAGTGCGCGCTCGTCACCGGCGCCTACGGCTTCGACGCCTGCATCGATTACAGGCGGGAGGGCTGGGAGGACCGGCTGCGTGCGGCGCTGCCGGACGGGCTGGACGTCCATTTCGAGAACGTGTCGTCCGATATCCTCAATCTCGCCCTGACGCTGATGAAGCCCTATGGCCGCGCGATTCTGTGCGGCCTGGCGGCGCATTATCAAACGGGGAGGCCGGCGCCGGGCGTCAATTTCGGGCCGGTGATCGGTGCGCGCGCGAGCCTCCACGGCCTGGTGGTGTACGATTTCTACAACCGCTGGGATGCGTTCGCCGCCGAGACCGCGCCGCTGGTGCGCGACGGGCGGATCCGGCTCGCCCACGACATCGCCGACGGGCTGGACGCCGCGCCGGCCGCGTTCGAACGGCTCATGGACGGGTCGAATCGCGGCAAGGCGCTGATCGCGCTGTGAGCGCGCCCGCCCATGCGTGGGGTGCGCGCGGCGCGGTGAGCGTAAGCGGCCGGGCCGTGCATTATCGCCGCGCGGGCAGGCCCGGCGCGCCGGCGGTGGTGCTGCTTCATGGATCGCCGGAAAGCGCCTCGGCGCTGCATGGCGTGGCGGCGGCGCTGCATGGCGATTTCGACGTCATCGGCTTCGACACGCCGGGAAACGGCCTGTCTCATGCCCTGGCGGAAGACGATCCGGATTCGGAGCACTACGCCGGGCATCTGCTGGCGTTCATGGACGCGCTGGGGCTTGAGCGCGCCGGGCTTTACGGCTTTCACACCGGGGCGGGGACCGCCATGGAGGCGGCGCTGCTGGCGCCGCAGCGCGTGGCGTGTCTGAGCCTCGACGGGTATCCGGTCTGGACCGACGGCGAGCGCGAAGACCTTCTGGCGAACTATCTCCCGATCCATGAACCGGTCTGGGACGGAAGTCATCTGGCGCGCATCTGGGCGCGCCTTGAAGAACAGCTGACCTTCTTTCCCTGGCACGCGCCGCGCCTGGACGCGCGGATGAATCTCCCCCCGACGCCCATGGAGACGCGCTTGCGGCGATTGCGCGACTGGCTGACGGCCTGGGACAGCTACGCCGCGCCCTATCGCGCCGCCTTCAAGCGCCGGGGCGAAACCGGGCCGGACCGGATTGAAACCCCAACGCTGATCGGGGCGTTCGATCGCGATCCGCTGGTGCGTCATCTGCCGCGCCTGTCGAACACGAGTCCGGCCGTCTCCCTCGTGCGCTGGGGCGAGGATCGTCAGGCGGCGCTTGACCAGATCGCCGCGCATTTTCGACGCCATCCCGGCGCGCCGGCCGGCGCGGCGGACCCGTCCGATCCCGAGCGCCTCACCAGTCTCGCCCGGCCGGTCCCGCGCTATGACTGGACGCCGGACACGTATGGCGGGTTTCTTCTCAAGCTCTGGCGGGGCCTGCGGCAGGAGGCGATCGCCAAAGCGCCGGACCAGGCCGCGCTTGACGCCGCGCTTGATCCGCTGGCGCTCCACGCCCGGCTCACCGCGGCGATCCAGGCCGAGACCGGGCTCTAGCCGGTCACGCCGTCGAGCTCGTTAAGGCCCAGCGCCAGCGCCAGGTTCTGCACAGCCTGCACGGCCGCGCCCTTCAGAAGATTGTCGAGCGCGCACACCATCACGGCCCGCATTCCGTCTTCGGACAGGGCGAACCCGCCCACCACCGCGCCGGGATTGTTCGCGCCGTCGGTGATTTCGGGGATGGTTCGTGAAATCCGGATCAGCGGCTCGCCGTCATAGGCCGCGTGAAAGGCCGCGCGCAGGCTTTCTTCGTCCATGGGTTTTTTAAAGCCCAGCTGGGCGGTGACCATCAGGCCCCGGAAGAACTCCGCCACATGGGGGCTGAACCGCACGTCCCGGCCCAGATGACGGGTCATCTCGCGCTCGTGCAGATGCCCGGTCAGCCCATAGGGCATGAGATTGGTCTTCAGCGCGGCGGTGTCGTTCTTCCGGCTCGGCGTCGTGCCGGCGCCGGAATAGCCCGACACGCCGAACAGATGCGCGGCGCCTTTCAGCGTCTTGCGCACCGGATGCACGCAGATCTGGCCCGCCGTGGCGTAGCAGCCCGGATTGGAGATCCGCGTCGCGCCGGCCAGCGCCCTGCGTCCGTAGAGCTCGGGCAGGCCGTACACCCAGGCGTCGTCGAAGCGATAATCCGCCGACAGATCGACGATCACGGTTTGCGGAGCCTGCGCCTCGATCGCCGCGATATAGCTCGCCGCTTGGCCGTTGGGCATGGCGAGGATCACCGCATCGGCGCCGCGCGCCGCGATTTCGCCCGGGCTCAGTGCTTCGAACAGAAGGCCGGACGGCCCGCCCGGCGCCAGGGTCGAGACCGGCTCTCCGGCCATGGCGCGCGACACCGCGAACTCCAGCGCCATATCATTGCGCCGGCCGAGGATGGCGATCAGCTCGCGCCCGGTGTGGCCGCGCGCGCCGACAAGTCCGATGCGCTTCATCACGCCTCCTCCAGTGTGGCGGGCAGGGCTGCGATCTTCTCCACCATTTCGGGAAGCCGGGACAGATCGGTCTCCCCGCGTTGGAACACCGTCCAGCGCCCGGTCTTCACCGCGCCGTGGCAGGCGTTGAAATAGAACTCGTTGACCGGGTTGTCGCTGCGTGAGCGCCAGTAGAGCCGGGGCGCATAGGCGATCAGCCGCTTCCAGACCGCGCCGCCGAGACCCTCGCCGCGCGCCTCGTCGAGCACCGCGAACTTGTCGAGATAGATCGCATCGTCCAGCCGGGCGGTGACGGCTGCGGCGCGGTACTGCTCCGTGACGAAGGCGCGGTCGAACGCCAGCCGGTCGAAATAATCCGCCACCGGGCGCCGGCCGAAGCTGGCTTCGATGAGCGCAGCGGCTTTCTCCCGGTCCAGACCGCCCAGGCGTTCGATCTCCAGCATGCGTTCGCCCCGGCGCACCAGCGTGCCGGCGCCGGCGTGGGTGAAGAGCTCTTTGGCCAGCTGGTCAGGTCGTGTGATGGAGACCGAGCTCGACAGCGGCAGATCGTCGAGCAGGCGCTTGATCTCCAGCAGCTTCAGCCGCATGCCGCCGGACACCCAGTCGGCGGCGAACAGCTCGTCCTGATCGGTGGCCAGATTGATCGCGCTGATCGGCTGGCCGGCCGCATCCAGAAGCGCCCCGGTCCCGGTCAGGAACACGATCTTGTAGGGCTGCAGCGCATGCACCAGGGCGCGCACCGCGCTGTCGGCGTTGACGTTGACGAGCTTGCCGTCAGCGGTGTCGCCGAGACAGCCGAGGATCGGCGCCTGGCCGGCGCGCGCGGCGGCGGCGACCTGATCAAGGCGCACGCGCACCGGTTCGCCGACGCGTCCCAGCTTCGCCGCGTCGATCAGCTCGGCTTCGAACACGCCTGAGGGGATTGCAGCGGCGCGTCCGCCGGCGTCGCGCACGGCCTGAACGAGTTTCAGATTTGTGGCCGTCAGCGTGTCGCGCACGACGCCCATGGCCGCATCCGGCGTGATGCGGAGCCCGCCCATGCGCTCCTCGCGAAAGCCGGCGCGCTCCAGCGCCGCGTTCAGCTGCGGCCCCCCGCCGTGGACGACCACCGGCGCCAGGCCCACCGACTGCAGAAAGGCGAGCGCGGCGGCGAGCGCGCCGAGCTCTTCCTCGATGATCGCCCCGCCCACCTTCACCACCGCGAAGCGCTCCTGATCCAGGCGCGAGAACCGGTTGAGGTATTCGCGAATCTCCTTGCCGTCGCGCATGTTGGAGAGAAGCTGCACGATGGCCGCGCGCACCGGGGCGCGCTCCGGCGCTTTTTCAGGGGTCGGCGCGTCGGTCATGCCGCGCCCCCGACCAGGCGTTCCATGATCGCCTTTTGCACGTGAAGCCGGTTTTCCGCCTCCTCGATCCCGAGGAACGCCTCGGAATCCACTACGGCGTCGGCGATCTTCACATTGCGGCGCATGGGCAGGCAGTGGCTGACCACCGCATTGTCGGTGAGCGCCATTTTCGCCTCGTCGATCATGAAGCCCGCCCCCTTGGCCCGGTAGGCGGTCTCCCCGCCCCAGCTTCCGTAGAACGGCAAGGCGCCCCAGCTCTTGCCGTACACGGCGTGCACGCCCGAATAGGCTTCCTCGACATCGGTATGGACGGAAAACGTCGCGCCGGCCTCCGCGCAGAACCGGGTCGCCGCGTTCATGTAACGCTCGTCGAGGCGATAGACCTCGTCGGGCACCAGCAGGCGGACATTCATGCCGAATTTCGATGCGATGAGGACGGCGGAGTTCGCCACCGCGGTGTTCAGCGGCTTGGGATGGGGCACCCAGGTAAGCAGATAATCCTTGCCCTGAACGTCTCCGAGCCGGTCCTGCAGCGCCATCATGTGGGCGAGCTCCTGACAGGGATGGACGATGGTCTCCATATTGATCACCGGCACGGTGGCGTGCCGGGCGTAGGCGGTGATCAGCGGATCCTCGCGCTCGGTGGTCCAGTCCTGGAATTTGGGAAAGCAGCGAATGGCGATCAGATCGGCGTAGCGCGACAGGACGCGCGCAGCCTCCTTCACATGCTCTTCAGGTTCGCCGTCCATGACCGCGCCTTCGTCGAACTCCACCGGCCAGGTCTGGCCGCGCGCGTCCAGAACGACGGCGTGTCCGCCAAGCTGGTGCACGCCGATATCGAAGCTGGAGCGGGTGCGCAGGCTCGGATTGAAGAACAACAGCGCCACCGACTTGCCCTTCAGCGCGTCGCCTTGGGGGCTGTCGCGAAAGACGCGGGCGCGGTCGATCATCGCCTGCAGATCGGCGCGGGACCAGTCTTCGGTGGAGAGGAAATGGCGCATGGCGGCGGGCCCTGTCCTGACAAATTTCAAGGCTCATGCGTGTAGCGGCGCAATGGCGGGTTTGCAAACGCGCCGGCGCGTCCCGGTCAAGCGGCGCTACAGCGCTCCGGCCCCGGTTTCGCGCGTCAGCACGGGCATGATCCCGTTGAGCGCATCGATCAGGCGCTGGTCTCGCTCGTAGATGTCGAGCACGAAGCGGACCTCGCCCAGCCGGCCGGTGACCGCGGTGAAGTAGAGAATATGGACCGGGATTTCGGTCTCCAGGCGGACCCGCACGGTCTCGCCGGCCTCGAACGCGGCGCGCACCCGGGCCGGGCTCCAGCCTTCGCCTTCGAGCACCCAGATCGCCAGCTCGCGCGGATCGCGCACGCGCACGCAGCCCGCGGAGTCGTCGCGCCTGGACAGGGCGAACACGTCGCGGTGCGGGGTGTCGTGGATGTAGACGTTATGCCGGTTGGGAAAGAGGAATTTCACCTCGCCCATGGAGTTGTTCGGCCCCGGCTGCTGCACCACGCGGAAGCGCCGCCCGGTCCAGTCGACAGTGTAGGCGTTCACCCGCGTCCCGGTGTCGAGATCGACCAGATGAAACCCCTCCGCATAGGCGTGGTCCGGATTTCTGCGGAAGGTCTCCACCCAGTGCGAACCGAGCCCGCCGGGGGTGAGCCACCAGGGATGGATCTCCACGACGCTCATGTCTTCGGAAAACACCGGGGTTGAGGCGTAGGTCTTGCCGATCTGGGTTTCGTGAACCCGCTCCGCCCGCCCGTCGCGCCACGCCTCCAGACGGTAGTCGGCGATGTTCACCCGGATATGGCGCGCGCCCAGATCGGCGGGCAGCCAGCGCCAGCGCTCCAGATTGGCGCGCAGCTGGTCGATGCGCCGGTCCGCGCCGGCTTCAAGCTCGGCCAGCGTCGCCGGGCCGGCCCGTCCGTCCGCGGCGAGATTGCGCCGGGCCTGGAACCGCATCAGCGCGCTTTCCAGCGCCGCGTCGAACACCGCGCCCGGCCGGCCCGGATCGGCGATGAGGCCCAGCTCGTAGAGCCGGGCGCGCAGGGCATCGACGCGCCCGCCCCGGTCGCCGCGTTCAAGCGCCGGGCCGGGGCCGATGCGGGCCGGCGCCTCGGGGGCGGCGCTCAGCGCGACCAGCGCGGCGCGCAGCGCCTGATAATCGGGATGCTGCGGCGCCAGGGCCTCGAAGCTGTCATAGACGCCGAGCCCGTCACGGGCGCGCGCATACCAGACCATCAGGTCCTGATCGCGGACCGGCGCGGTCCAGTCGGCGTCCAGATCGCGCGGGTCGATGCGGCCGAAGGCGAGATCCTCGGCGTAGTCGAACCAGGCCGCGCGCGCGAACCGGTCCCGCTCGCGGCCCGGCGCCATGCCGGCGAGCGCGGCCGGATCGGGATAGTCGGCCGGGTCCAGGCCATGCGTCCAGGCTTCCGACAGCGCCGCGCCCAGCTCGGCGATCTCCTGATCGCTCCAGGGCGCCGACCAGACGCGGGTCTGCGCGCCGGCCGGCGGGGCGGCGAGCGCGGCGGTGAGGACGAGGATGAGGATGATGAGGCGCAAGGGCTCCCCCCGAAGCTTGGCCGGTCGAGCCTAGCAAAGCCCGGCCCGGCTGGGGAGAGCCGAACGCGCCCGCCGGCTCGCAGCAACGTGACTTGGCGCGGCGCGCTTGCGCAACAATGTTTGAGGGACGCTGCAACGGAGCCCGCCATGCGCCTCGTCCTCGCCGCCACCCTGTCGGCCGCCGCCTTCACCGCCGCCGCCTGCGCCCAGGAGGCCGGCGATTTCGTCGAAGCGGCCGGGCCGGATGCAAGCCTGCCCGACGGGCTGTCCCAGGCGGTGTTCGCATCGGGGTGCTTCTGGTGCACCGAGGCCGATTTCGAAAAGCTCGACGGCGTGGTGGAGGTCGTCTCCGGCTTCGCCGGCGGGAGCGAGGCGAATCCCGGCTATTATGAAGTCGTGCGCGGGGAAACCGGGCACGCCGAAGCCGCGCGGATCATCTACGATCCCGATCGGGTCAGCTATGAGGCCCTGCTCGATCACTACTGGGTCAATGTCGACCCGTTCGATGCCGGCGGCCAGTTCTGCGACCGCGGGTCCAGCTACGCGCCCTTCATCTTCCCCGCAAGCGACGCCCAGGCCGAGGCCGCGCGTGACAGCCTCGCCGAGGTGGAGGCGCGCTTCGAACGCTCCGTCGCGGTGGAGATCGAGCCGCTGGACACGTTCTGGCCGGCCGGCGCGGAGCATCAGGATTATGCGGAGCAGAATCCGATCCGCTATCAGCGCTACCGCTTCGGCTGCCGCCGCGATCAGCGCCTGCGTCAGGTCTGGGGCTCGGACGCGCTGTCCGGCGCGCCGTAGGCGTCGCGCCAGGCGTCGATGCGCGCTTCGTAATCGCCATCGCGCGCCACCCGGTCATGACCCTGGGCGAGGAAGAGGCGGTAGACCCGCTCGCGTTCGCCCCCAAGCGGCACCCGGATTTCCCCGGCGGGCTCGAACCGGTCGAAATCGCGCGCGATGAGCGGGATTTCGCGCGGACGCTCCGACACGACCAGAACCGGCCCGTCGACGCCGCGCGGCAGCGGCCATTCGGCCTCGGCGAAATTGTGCGCGCCGGGGTGGCGCAGCCACATGTAGAGCGGGGCGTCGAACACGCCGTAGCGCTGCATCTGGTGAAAGTCGTTGCGATTGTCGAAGGCGAGCGCGGCCGCGCCGGTGCGCGCGGCGGCCTGTTCGACGAGGGCGGCGGTCTGCGGCCATTGGCGTACGCGCTTGTAGGCGTTGGCGAGTCCGGCCGCATCGGACAGGGGCGTGGACGCGGCGAAGGTCAACAGCGCGACGCCTCCGGCCACATGCAGCACCAGGGTCGCCAGCAGCGCGCCGCGCCGCCAGGCCGGGCCGCGCAGGAGAAACCAGGCCAGCAGGATCGTGCCCGCGCCGTAGGCCGAAGCCGCCCAGTTGGCGTGGGCGCGGCTGATGAAGGCCTGCACCGAGACGATGAGGATCGGCGGCGCGGTGAACAGGACGAGCATCAGCCGCGGGCGGGCCTGGTCCCAGCCGCGTGCGCTGTTGGCGCAGACCTGAACGACGGCGATGACCAGCGCGATGAAGGCGACCGGTCCGAACACGCCCAGCTGGCCGGTGAGGAAATCGAAGATATCCTCGAAATTGAACAGCTGTCCGCCCCAGTTCGCATTGGCGGCCGTGTGGCTGACCGTGGCGAAGTCGTTCGCGGCGTTCCAGGCGAGATTGCCTGAAAGCAGGAGCAGGACCATCGCCCCGGCCGCCGCGCCCTGCAGCGAAACCAGCGCCCGGCGAACCGGCGCATCCATCAGGACCGACAGCCCCGCGCCGAGCAGGAAATAGATCGCGGCGTATTTGGCGAGAAAGGCCCACCCGATCGCCACGCCGAGCCCGATCGCGTGCGGCCAGCTGGGCCCCTCGCGCAGACGCGCGAGGCAATAAAGCCCCGCCGACCAGCCGGTCATCAGGACCGCGTCGGTGGAGATGATCTGGCTCGACAGCCATACGCCCGGCATGACCGACCATAAAATCGCGGCGAGCGCGCCGGTGCGCCCATCGAACAGGCGCGCCGCGGCGAGCCCGAGAAAGCCGGCCGTGGCCGCATGCAGGAACGGTGCGGCCAGACGCACCGCCCAGTCGGCGTTTCCGAACACCGCGGTGGTCGATGCGATCACCCAGGCGATGAGCGGCGGCTTGGAGAAATAGCCCCAGTCCAGATCGCGCGACCAGAGCCAGTACTGGGTCTCGTCGGCGTAAAGGCTGTTGGGATCGGCGATCAGCGCCGCCAGGCGCACAAGCACCAGCCCGGCGATCACCGCCGCGGCCGTGCGTGCGGTGAGCAGGCGGTCTGCAAGGCTCGAAGAAGCGGGCGCGTCGGTCATGGCGCCTTTTGGCGTGCGGGCGCGGCGTTTGTCAAAACCTTCGCCCGGCGCGCCGGCGTGGATCACCTTCGTTGAAGACGCAGGCGGCCTCGGCCGTCCGATCTGGGCGCGCCCACCCAGATACAAGTTCTAGACCTGAACACCGCATCGACAGCGAGCAGCGGCGGCCCGGGATGTCCGGGCCGCTCTTTTCTTTTTGCTGCGCCGCAGGGCGTGTGGCGGCGATGCAACAGCGCGCGCAAAGGTGACAGAACGCCGTCCGCGCAAAAAAGCCTTTTATCAACGGCTGAAACGAAAGGATTTCGTGCTGAAATCGTCTGTCGCGCGGCATGATTTCTTTCCCATGAAGGCGCTTAGGAAATCGGCGGACTCTCCGCGGTCGGAGGGCGGCCCCGGCGCGCCGTTACATATCTGTCATTTCGCCGTCACCGAACCGTCAGCCGCCATCGGTAAGCGCCACCCTCGAAGCGGCGGCGTGGGGCTGTCGTGACGATCCCGGTCGATTGAGGGGAAACTCCTACCATGGCGATCTTGAAGAAACTCAGCTACGGCGCTTCGGCGGCCGCGCTTCTGGCGCTGGCTCCGATGGCGGCGGTTCACGCTCAGCAGACGTCCGCCTCGCTGCGCGGGTCCATCACCGATGAGACCGGCGTCGCCGCCGACGGTGCGTCGGTAACGCTGATCCACCTGCCCACCGCGTCTGTAAGGACCGCGACAACGAACGACGCGGGCACCTTCTCGCTGTCCAACCTGCGCGTCGGCGGCCCTTATCGGATCACCGTTCAACAGGCCGGCTTCGAGCCCTCGATCATCGAGGACGTGACCCTCCAGCCTGGCTCGCAGAACCCGCTGCGCATCACCCTGCGCCCGGCTTCGCAAACGGACACCGTCACCGTGCGCGGCCAGCGTATCGACAGCCTTTCGCTCGACAACGGCATCGGCTCGGTCTTCTCCAGCAGCGACCTGTCGGCCCAGCCTTCGCTGAACCGCGACTTCTCCGACGTGCTGGCGCGCGACCCGCTGGTCAGCTCCAACGGCTCCGGTGAACTGAACATCGCCGGCCTGTCCTCCAAGCTGAACAGCCTGACGATCGACGGCATCGAAGTGCAGGAAGAGTTCGGCATCAACTCCGACGGCATCTTCCCGTCCCAGCGTCCTCCCATCGACATTGACGCCGTTCAGGCGGTGTCGGTCTCCGTCGCCGACTTCTCGGTGCTGAACTCCGGCTTCCAGGGCGGCCAGGTCAACGTCGTCACCAAGTCGGGCACCAACGAGTTCGACGGCGTGCTGGGCTACTACTTCACCGACGATTCCATGGTCGGCGGCACCGCCTTCGATCAGGACGTCAACACCGGCGACTTCACTGAAGAAGAGATCTCCGTCAATGTCGGCGGCCCGATCATCGAAGATCGGCTGTTCTTCTTTGTGAACTACTCCCAGTTCGAGCGCGAAACGCCGCTGACCTTCAATTTCGGCGACACCGATCCGGAAATCTTCAACCTCGTCCGTGACATCTCGCAAAGCGTCTACGGCTTCGATCCGGGCGACAAGAACGCTCTGAACGCCTCCAACGAAACCGATCGCCTGCTGACCAAGTTCGACTGGGTCATCACCGACCAGCACCGCGCCACCTTCACCTACCTGAACCTGGAAGAGACCCAGGTCGGCAGCTTCGGCACGTTCGACCTGCCGAGCGCGGCGCGCACCGAGGATCTGGAAACCAACCAGTATTCCGGCGAGCTGTTCTCCGACTGGACCGACAACTTCTCCACCGTCGTTCGGGTCGGCCTGAAGGAAACCAACTTCAACCGCACCCCGATCGGCCAGGCCGGCGGCGCGGCCGGCTCCGACTTCTCGGCCATCCAGATCCGCGACATCGCGGCCGACGATCCGTACTTTGCGGCGAACGGCCTCAACGGCTCGGCGCTCATCGGCACCTCGCCGATCTCGATCAACCTGGGTCCGGACCGGTTCGACCAGGCCAACGCCATCAATGACGAGCTGTTCACCCTTTACGCCCAGGGCGACTATGTGTTGGGCGACCACACCATCGCCTTCGGCGGCCGTTGGGAAGACTACTCGGTCGAGAACGTGTTCGTGCCGGGTTCGGCGGGCGTCGCCGTTTCCGAAGGCCTTCAGACCTTCGCCGACGGTTTCATCGACGAATACTTCGTTGATCTGCCGGCGAGCGGCGATGTCAGCGATGCGATCACGAACCTGTCCTATCAGCAGCTGTCGCTCTTCGTGCAGGACACCTGGACGGTGACGCCGTCTCTGGATCTGACCGGCGGCCTGCGCTACGAGCGCTTCATCCAGGACGACAGGGCGCCTGAGCGCCTGCCGGTGACCATCAACGGCGTGACCACCTCGTTCCAGGACGCCTACGGGATTTCCGGACGGGACAATCTGGACGGCGTGGACATCTTCCTGCCGCGCTTCGGCTTCAACTATTCGTTCAGCGACGACCTGACGCTCCGCGGCGGCTTCGGCCTCTACGCCGGCGGCGATCCGCAGGTCCTGCTTGCGAACCAGTTCGTGCCGCTGACCTTCCGCGGCTCGCTGGACGACATCGCCAATTTCGACGGCGGCCAGATTCCGCAGGCCGCGCTCGATCAGATCGCGACCGCGGCGGCGAACGCCAACGGCGACCGCGTTCCGGCCTTCGGCGTGTTCGATCCGGGCTTCGAGATCCCGTCCCAGTGGCGCTTCGCTCTGGCGGCGGACTATGATCTGAACCTTGATCGCTTCGGCATGGGCGACGACTACCAGGTCACCCTTCAGCTGGTCCGCAGCGAGGCGAACAACGCCGCGCTGCAGCAGAACCTGCTGTGGTCGGGCCTGCGCGCGGACATCCCGCAAACCGGCGAGGCGCCGGACGGGCGTCCGATCTACGCCAACATCGATCGTCTGGATATCGCCGGTGCGCCGATCCTGCTCACCAACACGGACGAGGGCTTCTCGACCCAGTTCTCGGCCCAGATCGCGAAGACCTATGATTTCGGTTTGACCTTCGACGTCGCCTACACCTGGCAGGAAGCCGAAGTGGTCAACGATCTCAACTCCAGCCGGGCGATCTCGAACTTCCGCGGCCAGTCCGGCCCGGATCGTCAGAACGGCTCGCTGATCCAGGCGCCCAGCGCCTCGGAGCACGGCTTCAACGTCTTCCTGCAGTATGAAAACGAGTTCATCGCCGACCTGAATTCGAGCTTCACCCTGTTTGGACGGATCCAGTCCGGCCGGCCGATCAGCTACGGCATGCGCTCGTTCAACCATCTGTTCGGAAACCCGGCCGATAGCGAGTTCGCCTACGGGAACAATGATCCGCTCTACATCCCGACCCTCAACGCGGCCGGGACCGGGTTCGACGATCCCAACGCGACCTTCGCCGATGCGGATGTCGAAGCCGAACTCCTGGAATTCGTTCAGGCCCGCGGCCTCGACCAGTACCAGGGCGGCTTCGTGGCGCCGGGCGGCGATCGCGGACCGTGGACCCAGCGCTGGGACTTCGCGTTCGAGCAGGAGCTTCCGGGCGTTCCGGGCGCGTCGCGCTTCGTGGGCGACAACAATCTGAAGCTCACGCTGGACATCCAGAACGTGCTGAACCTTCTCAACGACGATTGGGGTCAGCGCCTGCAGGGTCCGAGCTTTGGCGGCGTGACGGTCGCGCGGGTGAACCTCGTCGACACCGACACCGGCAACACGCTGCGCGGCGACGCGGGCGAGCCGGTCTGCGGCGTCGACACCTCCTGCGTGTACGACTACCAGTTCCTGGAGACGGAGGCCTCGGGCGAGGACGTCATCTCCGAGAACTTCTCCGCCAGCGTCTGGCGCGCCCGCATCGGCATCCGTTACGAGTTCTAGGACCTGTAGCGCGCCGATCCGGCGACATCAAAGAGAGGCGGTCCGGCGTTTGCCGGGCCGCCTTTTCTTTTATGAAACAAGGTGCTCACAGGCGATCCGCCGTCTTCAAACCGTCATGGCGGACCGCTAGAACGCCGATCGAAGAAAGACGAAAAAAGGGGCGATCCTCATGGCGCGATTTTCTCCGGTGTCCCGCCGGTTCATCCTGGGCTCGGCCGCGGCCGGCGCGGCGGCGTCGCTCGCGTCCGGCTGCCGGGTGTCCGGGCTGGAGGGCCGATCCCCGGTCTTCCGCAACGATCCGTTCTCGCTGGGCGTGGCGTCCGGCGATCCGGCGGCGGATGGTTTCGTTCTGTGGACGCGCCTGGCGCCCAACCCGCTTGACCCGGATGGCGGCATGGCGCCTGAACCCGTGGACGTCGCCTGGGAGATCGCCGATGACGAGGGCTTCACCACCGGCTTGCGCTCCGGCGTCGAACGGGCGCTTCCCGGCCACGGCCACGCGGTGCACGCCGAGATTCACGGCCTGCCCGCCGGGCGCACCTATTTTTACCGCTTCCACGCCGGCGGGGTGACGAGCCCGGTGGGCCGGGCGAAGACCGCGCCGGCCTACGGTGCGGGTCTGGACGCCATGAAGATCGCCTGGGCGAGCTGCGCTCATTACGAGCAGGGCTTCTTCCACGCCTACCGCGACATGGCGGCGGAAACCGTCGACCTGATCATCCACACCGGCGATTATATTTACGAGAGCAGCTGGGGCCCGCAGGTGCGCCGCCATGTCGTGCCGGAGCCCTATACGCTTGAAGACTATCGCCAGGTGCACGCGCTTTACCGGCTCGATCCCGATCTGCAGGCCGCCGCGGCCATCGCGCCCTGGCTGGTGACCTGGGACGATCACGAGGTGGACAACGACTACGCCGGCGACATTTCCGAAGAGCCGGGCGTGAGCGTTGAGGCTTTCCGCGCGCGCCGCCTCGCCGCGTATCAGGCGTACTGGGAGAACATGCCGCTGCGCCGCCGCTCCATGCTGGAGCGCGCCTCGGGCCGCATGCGCATCTGGGGCCAGACCGTGTTCGGCGATCTGGCCGAGGTGAACATGACCGACGGGCGCCAGTTCAAGACGCCCATGGCGTGTCCCACAGACGAGGATCGCGGCGGCCAGCTGATCGCGCGCGATTGCGCCGAGCGCCTGGATGAAAACCGCACCTATCTCGGCGAGGCGCAGGAGCGCTGGCTGCGTTTCTCGTTCGCCCGCTCCGGCGCGGCGTGGAGCTTCCTGGTCCAGCCCACCCTGTTTTCCCAGTACCACGGCGCCGACCGGGAGACCGGAGCGCCCAACGCCTGGTCGGACGGTTGGGACGGCTATCCCGCGGCGCGCCAGCGCCTAGTGGACACGTTCGCTTACCGCGAAGACGCCGATCCCATCGTCTTGGGCGGCGACACCCATTGCTATTGGGTTTCTGAGGTCAAGACCGACTATGACGACCCGGCCTCGCCCTCCGTCGCCTCGGAATTCGTCACCACGGCCGTCACCAGCCACCACACCAATCACGACGCCTTCGCGCAGAACGTGCCGAACTTCCCGCACATCAAGCATTTCGACGCCCGCGAGCGCGGCTACGGCCTCATCGACCTCACCCGCGAGCGCGCCCTGGTCAGCCTGCGCACCGTGGGCGAGGTGAAGCGCCGCGACGGCTATGCGCCCGCCGACCAGAAGCAGTACGTGGTGGAACGCGGGGCACGGCGGCCGGCGGAGGTGTAGGCGGTGTGATCGGCCGGCGGCCCGTCTTGCAGGCGGACCAGACGCGCTCTGGGCCGTAAAGAAAGCCCCGCCAGAGCCTGGCGGGGCGGAAGGCGGCGTCGCGAGGGGAGCGAGCCGAAACTGTGAGCGGCCTACTCGGCGTGGCCCGCCGCCGGCGCCGCGGCGCCGTGGGCCGCCACGGCGGCGATATAGTCCTTGCGCGCCTTGTTTGCATCAATTTCGCGCGCCACGCGTTCATCGTCGTCCTGAAGCGCCTGCGGGTCAAGCTCTGCAAAGTGCAGAACGCCCATATCGTGGTAGCACTTGCGGATTTTCGGCCCCCACAGGCCGATATCCTTCACGATGGGGACGATGCGCTGAAACAGCATGGTGCGGTAGAGCTGCACGATCTCGGAATTCTGGGCGAATTCGTCGCATTCATCGGCCGGCAGGCCCAGCGTCTCATAGACGATATCACCGCGGGTCATGCGGTCGCGCATGAGATAGCAGGCCTTCACCAGAAACTCCTCGCGCTCATCGCGCTCTTTCTGTGTGAGCTGGGGATAGTAGTCGCGCAGCGACACCCGGCCGAAGGCGACGTGGCGGCTTTCATCCTCCATGACATAGGCGTTGACCATGCGCGCCAGCGGATTCTGGGCGATGTCGCGGATCGTCCCGAAGGCGGCCAGCGCCAGACCCTCGATCACCACCTGCATGGCCAGATAGGTCACGTCCCAGCGGCTGTCGGACAGCGCCTGATTGACCAGCACCTGCAAGGGATCGGTCATGGGATAGGCGACGCCGAACTTGCCCAGGAGTTTTTTATAGGCCTCCACATGGCGCGCCTCGTCCATCACCTGGGTGGCGGCGTAGAACTTGGAATCCAGATCGGGGACCGACTGCACGATCTTGGAGGCGGCGAGCAGCGCGGCCTGCTCGCCCTGCAGGAACTGGGAGATGTTCCAGGACTGGGTGTGCCGGCGCAGCTCCGCGCGCTCCTTCGGCGTCATCTTGCGCCAGACGTCGGAGCCGAAGATCGGCACCGCCTCGTCCGGCATCTCCATGGGGTTTTCCGGGTCGAGATCGAGCTCCCAGTCGATGCGCTCCAGCGCATCCCACTGCATGTCCTTGCCCTTCTGGTAAAGGTGCAGGAGCGTGGTGCGCCCCTCGTCGAAGCGCCAGTCGAACACGGCCTCGAACTCGTTCGGGACGTGCCAGTGAGCGTCGATGTCGGGCATCGGGTAAAGATCGCGCAGCGCGGTCATGGCTCTCCTCCAACTCAAGGTGCGGAAGGCCGTCAGCGCGCCGGATTCACCGCCGGGCGCGCGGGCCCGCCGCGCCGTCCGCCCTGTCTGGCGCAGGGTGTGAACGGCGTTCACAAAACAGGATGAGGGAGGAGCCGGGGGTTTGGCAACCCTTTTTCAGCGCGGGCCGGGCGCCGGTCAGCCGGCTTGCGCGAAGACCCGCTCGGCCCACTGGGCGAAATCGTCCATCGCCGCCTCGCGGCCCAGATCGTTGAGCGTTTCGTGCCGGCCGGCCGGATCAAAGCGCATGGTGACGTCGGTGAAGCGGGCGTTGTAAAGCCGGGCGGCCAGCGTCTTGACCGCCTTGCCCTTGTCGGTGGCGGGGTCGTCGCCGCCCGCCGCCAGATGAACGGGCAGGTCGGTGCGCACGGAGCGCAGGCGGTGTTCGTCCTCGCCGCGCTCGGTCAGATCAATGAGGTCGCGCCACAGCGAGAAGGAGGCGGGCTGGCCGCACTTGGGGTCCTCGATATAGGCCTGGACCTCCTCGGGAATGCGCGACAGCCAGTCATAGCGGGTCTGTCCGCCCTTCACCTGCTTGCCCCAGGCCTTGAAAGTGAGCGCGTCGAGCCATGTCGCCGGCGCGGTCTTCTTCTTGAACAGGCCTTCCGCGCCGAGCACCGCGCGCATCAGCCCGGCGCGTGAACCCAGCGCCAGATTGGCGTTCCAGATCGCCGCCCCGGCCAGGGCGCCGCCCCGCTCCATGGCGTGGTTCATGGCGATCACCCCGCCCATGGAATGGCCGAACACGATGAGCGGCCGGTCCGGCCAGGCGGCGCGGGCGTGATCCTCCACGGCGAGGGCGTCCTGCAGCACCTTGCCGGCGCCCTTAGCGGCGGCGAAGACGCCGTCGGGTGCGTCGTCGGCGGTGGTCCAGCCATGGCCGCGATGGTCGTGACCGATCACGGCGATCCCGCGCCCGGTCAGGAATTCGGCGAAGCGCTGATAACGCGCGCCGTGCTCGCTCAGCCCGTGATGAATCTGGACGACGCCCTTCACCGCGCCGGAAGGCGCGGCGGTCCGCACCTTCAGTTCAGCACCGGTGGGCGAGGACAGGGTTTCTCCGGTGAAGCTCATCTCGGCGGTCTCCAAAAAGCGCGTAACGGCGCGGGTTCGCATTGGTCATCCCGATCGACCGGGCGAACCTACGGTGTTGATTCCTCACCTTTTCAAATCGTGAAACCGGGTCCCACTTTCACTGAAAAGGCTTTAGCCTTGAGCGCAAACATAACGACCCGGGGGGAATAGACCATGGCCCGCACCGCCCTTCTCGCCATCGACCAGGGGACGACCTCCTCGCGCGCGCTCGCATTCACCCCGCGTGGCGAGGTGATCGCCGGCGCCCAGGAGGAATTCGCCCAGATCTATCCGCAATCGGGCTGGGTGGAGCACGACGCCGAAGTGATCTGGGCCACGGTGTTGTCCACCGCCCGACGCGCGCTGGAGAAGGCCGACGGAGCCGGCCACGAGACCGCCGCGATCGGCATCACCAATCAGCGCGAAACGACGCTGGTCTGGGAGCGCGAGACCGGGCGGCCGATTCATAACGCCATCGTCTGGCAGGACCGGCGCACCGCCGACATGTGCGCCCGGATGAAGGCCGACGGCTCGGAACGCCTTGTCGCCGAGCGCGCCGGCCTTGTGCTCGACCCGTATTTCTCCGCCACCAAGCTCGCCTGGATTCTCGACGCCGTGCCCGGCGCCCGGGCGAAGGCGGAGGCCGGCACGCTTTGCTTTGGAACCGTGGACAGCTTCCTCATCCACCGGCTCACCGGCGGCCGGCTGCACGTCATCGAAGCCACGAACGCCAGCCGCACGGCGCTTTACGGGCTTGAGGCGGGCGACTGGGATGACGACCTGCTCAAGCTCTTCGGCATCCCGCGCGCGGTCTTGCCGGACATCGTCGACAGCGCCGCGCGCTATGGCGAAACGGACAGGACGGTCTTCGGCCGGGCGCTGCCCATCTGCGGCGCGGCCGGCGATCAGCAGGCGGCCGCCATCGGCCAGGCCTGCCTTGAGCCGGGCGAGATGAAATCCACCTACGGCACCGGCGCCTTCATGATCGTGCACACCGGCGAAACCCTGGTGCGCTCGGCGAACCGCCTTTTGTCCACCACCGCCTGGCGGCTCAACGGCGACAGCCGGTTCGCCCTTGAAGGCTCGGTGCTGTCGGCCGGCGCCACGGTGCAGTGGCTGCGCGACGGGCTGGGGATCATCGCGCGCGCCGGCGAGATCGAGGCGCTGGCCAAAGACGCCGATCCCGACAGCGGCGTCTATCTGGTGCCGGCCTTCTCAGGGCTGGGCGCGCCGCACTGGAATCCCGGCGCACGCGCCGCGATCGTGGGGTTGGACCGGGGCGCGGGCCGGGCCGAGATCGCCCGCGCGGCGCTGGATTCCACCGCCTACCAGACGAACGATCTGCTCACCGCAATGCGCGCGGACGGGGTAAGGGTGGCCGAGTTGCGTGTCGACGGCGGCATGGCGGTCAATGACGGATTCATGCAGCGCCTGGCTGATCTCTGCGCCTGTCCAGCGATCCGCCCGGTGAACGCGGAGAGCACCGCCTGGGGCGCGGCCTTCCTGGCGGGGCTCGGCGCAGGGATCTATTCCGGCATTGCGGACGTGCGCGGCTGCTGGCGCGCGGACCGGCGCTTCGAGCCGGGACTCGAAACCGGCGAACGCACGCGCCTTCTGCAGGGCTGGGACACGGCGGTGAAGCGGGTGCTGTGACGCCGCGCGCCTAGTCGGCCGCCTCGCCCGGCGCCAGGATCGCCAGGCTCACCGCGCCAGCCAGCCCCGGCCATGTGAAGGCCACGGCCTGATCGACCATGCCGCCGGCCAGCGCGACCGCGCCCGCGGTCACGCCGCCTGCAGCGCAGATCGCCGCCGCGGCCAGTATGAGAAGGCGTGTTCGGGTCATGGCCCGTCCCCTTCTTCCGTCTCCACCCTGAAGCGCATCCTCCGCCGGCAGGGCTAATTTTTCGTTTCGCGCTTACGCAGAGCCCGCGGGGAACGCCCGCGCCTGCGCGGCGTTGGCCGAACGAGCTTTAGCAAACACAGGGAGCCCCCCATGGCCGATCGCGCACAGGGCCGTTACATCGCCATCCTCGCCTCGAACGGATTTGAGGAATCCGAGCTGTTCGAACCGAAGAAAGCCGTTGAAGCCGAAGGCGGCGTGGTGGAGATCATTTCCGACATGTCGGGCGAAATCGAGGCGAACCGGCACCGGGAAAAAGGCGACACGATCAAGGTCGACAAAACCCTCGATGAAGCCAGCGCCGACGACTACGATACGCTGATGATCCCCGGCGGGCTGTTCAGCCCGGACACGCTGCGCACCAACGACAAGGCGGTCGCGTTCGTGAACCGCTTCTTCGAGCGCAAGCGACCGGTGGCCGCCATCTGCCACGGCCCGCAGCTTCTCATCGAAGCCGATGCGGTGAAGGGCCGGCGCATGACGTCGGTGCCCGCGATCCGCTCGGATCTGAGAAACGCCGGCGCGGATGTCGTCGATGAGGACGTCGTGGTCGATCAGGGCCTCGTCACCAGCCGGACCCCGAAAGACCTCAAGGCCTTCTGCGACAAGCTGGTGGAGGAGACCTGCGAGGGCGAACACGCCCGCCAGGCCCGATCGGCTTAAGGGCGCCGGACGCGCGGCGGCGCCCGCTTGCTTGATCGGGTGTTCGCGGCCGTCTTCTCCAGCCCTCCCCTCCCCTCGAGGGGAGGAAGAGCGCTCCAGACCGACCAACCCTGATGATGTTTGACGAGACATCGAGACCGCCGAAGGCCCAGCCCGGTGGGCGGCGCCCGGCCTAGGCGGCCGCGCGCCTCGGCGCGGCGGCGAAGGCTTCGGCCATCAGCGCGATGCGCTGGGAATAGGCCGGGGCCACCGCCGCGCTCTGGGCCCAGCGCCGGCGCAGCTTCGCCGGCGCGCGGCCCAGCGGTCCCGGCAGCAGCGCGCCGGCGGCCTCCGCGATCTCCCAGGCGGCCACGCGCGCCGAGGCGAAGCCCGGCGACAGGGCGCGTCCGGCGCTCAAGGGGACTTCATAGTCGGCGTAATATTTCTTGTAAGCCTGCTCGCCCTTGCCGAGATCGATGCGGTCGATCCCCATCTCCCCGGCGCGCTGGATGATCCCCTCCAGAAGCAGCAGGCCCGGAGAGACGCTGGCGAAGCGGGCGTCATAGGCGGGAATCCAGGAATGATACGTCCCGCCAGCGAAAAGTCCCATCTCCACCGCCGCCAGGCGCTCGCCGAAATAGAGCGAGGCCATGAGCCCGCGCAGCGGACCGAAGCTGCGGTGGGCGCTGGCTTCGAACACCTTGCCCGTCCAGCCGCGCCCGAATACGTCATACAGCCCGGAACGGCGATACTGCTCGCCCTTCATCACCCGCAGCGCATTGAAGCGCTTGGCTTCGGGATCGCCGAACACCACGCGGGCCGGACCGTATTCGCGCTCGGCCTTCTTCAGGCGGCGCGCGGTCTTCTTGAAGTGGTCCTTGTGAAGCGCGCGGCGTCGCTCGAGCCAGGCGTCCGCCCCGCCGGCGAGATCGATCACCGCCGAGCCTGCGCGGGCGCGGGCCCGGCCCGGCGCGGCGCCCGCCCAGTTGTCGTAGATCAGCGCTTCAGCGCCCATGGCGGCCAAAAGCGCGTCGGGCTCGACACGAAGGCCGGGCGCGGCGGCGAAGCCCTGATAATCCGAAAGCGGCGCGCCCACCGGCCGGGCGATGCCGCGGCGCGCCGCGTGGTAGCCGAAATAGCCGACCGGGCGTGCGTTTTCTTCCGCGATCACGACGCGCACGTCACCGCGTTCGGCGTCGATCAGATCGGCGAACTCAGGCAGCAGGTAAGGGCTGGTCAAAACACCTCCGGGCTTGGCCAGATCGCGCCACGCCTCGCGGTCGTGGACGCCGATGTCTCGAAGAGCTGTTTCAAACAGGCGCATGGCGGGGCTCCAGGGCTGCTGACCATGGTGTGAAATGCAAGGCGCGCGCCGGACGCGAATCCGTTAAGGTCTCGTTTCGTTCTGTTTACGGGTGCGGGAGGCGAGGCCATGAACGAGCTCTATCTGGGTCTGATCGTGCTGGGGGCGGCGGTGCTTGTGCTCGCGGCGGTGGGCTTTTTCGCGCTGCGAAAGGCCTGGGGCGAGACCGATGCAGCCCGGGCCGATCTGAAAACCGCTGAAAGCGCGCTCGCCGAGGCGCGCCTGGAGCTGACCGAGGCGCGCACGCGTGCCGGACGGATCGATGAGTTGAAGGCCGAACACGCCGAGGCCCGCGAGCGGCTGGAGGCCGAGCTTGCCGCGGCCCGCCGGCGCGAAGCCGATCTGGCCGCCGAGCTGTCCGGCCTGAAAGAGGCCCAGCGCGAGCGCGACGAAGCAGTGAAGGCCGAGCGCGAACGCCTCATGGCCATGTCCCAGGAGATGAAGGACCGGTTCAAGGCGCTCGCCGGCGAGGCGCTGGACGCCTCCACGAAAAAGCTGCTCGAACAGGCCGAAGCCAATTTCAAGGCTCAGCACGAGGCCGCCCAGGGCGGGGTGAAGACGCTGGTCGATCCCATCAACAAGCAGCTCAGCGAGTTCCGCCAGCACGTGGAGAAGATGGAGCGCGACCGCATCCAGAACGCCGGTCAGATCACCGAACAGATCACCCGCCTGTCGCAAGGGCTCAACGACCAGCACCGCGAGACCGCCAAGCTGGTCAACGCGCTGCAGCGCAAATCCACCACGCGCGGCCAGTGGGGCGAGCGCACGGTGGAGAACATTCTCGAGCTCGCAGGCCTCACGAAGGGCATCGACTGGGAGGCGCAATACCAGGCGCGCAACGCCGAAGGCGATGCGCTGCGGCCCGACTTCGTCATCAAGCTGCCCGGCGGCGGCCGCTTCGTGGTGGATTCAAAGGTCGCGCTCACCGCCTATCTCGATGCGGTCGAGGCGCCGGACGAGCAGACCCGCAAGGACGCGCTGAAGCGCCACGCCGCCCAGGTGAAGACCCACGTCAAGCAGCTTTCGAAGAAGGAGTATGCGGCCAGCGTCGACGGCGCGATCGATTTCGTGGCGCTGTTCATCCCCGGCGAGAGCTTCTATTCCGCCGCCATCGAGGAGGATCCCGGCCTGTTCGACGAAGCGATCAAGGCGAACGTGATCATCACCACGCCGGCGACCCTGCTCGCCCTGGCCAAGGCGGTCGCCTACGGCTTCCGCCAGGAGAAGCTGGAGCAGAACGCCGAGAAGATCGCCGCCATCGGCGCCGAGCTGCACGACCGGCTCGGAACGTTCGCCAGGCACATGACCACCATGGGCTCCGGTCTGAAGACCGCGACGGCCAACTACAACAAGGCGGTGGCGAGTTTCGAGGGCCGGGTGATGGTTTCGGCGCGCCGCATGGCCGATCTCAATGGCCAGACCAAGCAGATCGAGGGACCCACGCCCGTGGACGAGGCGCCGCGCCTGCTCTCCGCGCCGGAAGACGCCGCCGAATAAAACGGCCGGCGCATTGCTGCGCCGGCCGAGGCCGGACCGCGAGGGAGGGACGGTCCTTCAAGCGTTACCGGTTCATCCGGCCTTCTATCAGATCGTCCACCACCGCCGGGTCGGCCAGCGTGGAGGTGTCGCCGAGAGAGTCGAACTGGTTTTCCGCAATCTTGCGCAGGATGCGGCGCATGATCTTGCCCGAGCGCGTCTTCGGCAGGCCCGGCGCGAACTGGATCAGATCCGGGCTCGCCACCGGGCCGATTTCCGAACGCACGTGGAGTTTCAGAGCCTTGGCCGTGTCCTCGGTGGGTTCCAGCCCGGCGTTCAGCGTGACGTAGCAATAGACGCCCTGGCCCTTCACATCATGGGGGTAGCCCACCACGGCGGCTTCGGCGACGAGCGGATGGGAGACCAGCGCGCTCTCGATCTCGGCGGTGCCCAGCCGGTGGCCGGAAACGTTCAGCACGTCGTCCACCCGGCCGGTGATCCACCAGTAACCGTCTTCGTCGCGCCGCGCCCCGTCGCCGGTGAAGTAGAGGCCGCGATAGGTGGAGAAATAGGTCTCCGCAAAGCGCTTGTGGTCGCCGTAGACGGTGCGCATCTGGCCCGGCCAGGAGCCCAGGATCACCAGATTGCCCTCCGCCGCGCCGGTTTCGGGGAGGCGGTTGCCTTCATTGTCCACCAGCGCCGGCTCGATCCCGAACATGGGGAAGGAGGCCGCGCCGGGTTTCAGGGCGTGCGCGCCGGGCAGCGGCGTCATCAGGCAGGCGCCGGTCTCGGTCTGCCACCAGGTGTCGACGATGGGCAGCCGGCCCTTGCCCACCACGCGGTGATACCAAGCCCAGGCTTCGGGATTGATCGGCTCGCCCACCGTGCCCAGAAGGCGCAGCGATGAGAGGTCGTGCTTCTCCACCCAGGCCTCGCCTTCGCGCATGATCGAGCGCAGAGCGGTCGGCGCGGTGTAGAAGACGTTCACCTTGTGCTTGGCGCACACCCGCCAGAAGCGGTCGGGGCTCGGCCAGGTGGGCACGCCCTCGAACATCAGGGTCGTCACCCCGTTGGCCAGCGGCCCGTAGGTGAGATAGGTGTGCCCCGTGACCCAGCCGATATCGGCGGTGCACCAGAACACCTCGCCGCGCTGAACGTCGAAGATCGTGTCGAACGTGAGCGCGGTCCACAGCAAGTATCCGCCCGTGGTGTGCATCACGCCCTTGGGCTTGCCGGTGGAGCCCGACGTATAGAGGATGAAGAGCGGGTCCTCCGCATTCATCGGTTCGGGCTCGCACTTTGCGTCCACTTGCAGCGCCAGGTCGTGGTGCCAGAAATCGCGCCCCTCCACCCAGGGCACGCCGGCGCCGGTATGGCGTACGCACAGGACCGCCCGCACGCCCTCGGCGATGTCCAGCGCCTTGTCGACATTGGACTTCAAAGGGATCGCCTTGCCGGCGCGGACGCCCTGGTCGGCGGTGACGATGAATTCAGATCCGCAATCGGTGATCCGGCCGGCGAGCGCCTCGGGGCTGAACCCGCCGAACACCACGGTGTGGACCGCGCCGATCCGGGCGCAGGCGAGCATGGCGTACATGGCCTCGGGGATCATCGGCATGTACAGCGTGACCCGGTCGCCCTTCCTGACGCCGATCTTTTTGAGCTCGTTGGCGAAGCGGCACACATGGTTGTGCAGCTGGGCGTAGGTGATGGCGTGATGGAAACCGGGATTGTCGCCTTCCCAGATGATGGCGGTGTCGTTGGCGCGCTCGGGCAGCCAGCGGTCGATGCAGTTGGCCGAGACGTTCAGCACCCCGTCCTCGAACCACTTGATCGACAGCCGGTCGGGGTCCCAGTCCACCTCGGCGATTCTGGTGGGCGTTTTCATCCAGTCGAGGCGCGAGAGCTCCATGCGCCAGAAGCTTTCGGGATCCTCGACCGATTTGCGATACAGGCGCGCATAGCGCTCGGCGTTGACCGAGGCGCGCGCTGCGTAAGGCTGCGGAACCGGGACCAGCGCCGGGGCCGCAGAGGCGTTCTTCGGGGCCGAACCATCCATGGGATATCTCCTCCAGGAGCTGTGTTGACGCGCCCGGGCCGCACCCGGGGCGCGGGGTCAGAAGGTGTATTTCGTCGACACGGTGGCGCGGGTGATCGAGCCGGACAGGCCGCTTTCAAGTTCGCGCTCGCCATAGAGAATCTCGCCGCCCAGCGTGACGCCCGGCGCTACCGGAACGAGCAGCGCGCCGAAGGCCGAGCGCACCGATTTGGTCGTCGCTAGACCGGTGAGCGCGACGTCGTTGTCGGCCTCCAGCGCGGAGACGCCGATATTGAACCGGCGCCCGCCGCCGATCTCCTGGCGCCAGGCGAGGAGCCCGCCGATCACCGCAATGGGCTTGAGCTCGCCTGCTGCGGTCAGCACCGCGCCGGGCGCCGCGTTTAGGCCGATATAGCGGCCCACGCCCTTTCCGCCGGTGAGCGAGAAGCGCAGGTCCGAGGTGTCGGTGAGTGCGGTGCGGCCCTGGATCGAGACGCCCCAGCCGAAGGCTTCGTCCTCGCCGGCGGCCACATCCGCCGACAGGCGCCGCGCCAGCCCGGTCAGCGCAATGTTCGAGCGCTCGCCGCCGAAATTATACCGAGCGACGAAGTCGGGCAGGGCGCCGTCGCCGGACACCATGCCGGTGGTGTTCGCCAGCTGATAGGTGGTCTCGGGATTCTCCAGCGCGAGCTGAAGCGGCCCGCGCGTGAAGCGCATCTGCGGCTGGCGCACGAAAATCATGCCGTCCGGGGCTGCGAGGAAGCTCGCGCTTTCGGGGATCGCGGCGGTGTTCTGGAAGGTCGACCAGTCCTGGCCGACCCGCCAGCCGCCAAACTCGGCCCAGGCCACCCGCATGCGGGGATTATAGGAATTGGACACTCGTTCATCGCCGCCCGGCGAGCCGAGGAAATCGAACTCGATCCGGCTGGTGATCTCGCCGAGATCGGTGGGCGTCTTGGTGGCGAAGAAGAAGCGCGAGGCTTGCGCGGTGAAGTCGAAGTCCGGCTCGCTCTCGCCCGGCCCGCTCACCGGCGTGGCGCCGGGAATATAGAAGCTGCGCGCGATCGACCCGGAATTGATGTCGCCGTTGGACAGCGCGGTGAGATGGGCGTCCACATCGATGAAGCCGCCATAGGTGATGCGCGTGGTCCCCGCCCTGAAGCCGCTGCCCGGCGGGCTCGCCGCGGCGGTCACCGGCGGGGTTTCGGCTTCGCGGGACTCCAGCCGTTCGATGCGATCCTCGGTGTCGGCCTCCTGGCTGCGCGCGGCCTCCAGCTCGCCCCTCAATTCGGCCACCATGGCTTCCAGCTGCGCCAGCCGGGCTTCGAGGTCGTCGGTGCTCTGCGCGTGCGCGCCGGCGGCGAGCGCCAGCACCGACACGCCGGCGGCGAGGCTGAGCTTTGCAAGGGTCTTCATGATGGTCTCCTCCCCGGGTGACCGCCGCCTGCTCTAAGGAGCGGCGCGCCTTTTCGGCTTGTGTCGCGGAGTATCGGGAGAAGCTCCCGGCCGCGATATTCGCCCTTGGTCGCAAATCCGGCTCGGCGGCATGCGACTTTTTGGTGAGACGACGCCGGACCCGACGCTCGCTAACGTGTACGGATGAAGCGCGCGGGGAGGCGTGTGTGAGCGAAACCCGGATCATTCTGGCCGACGACCACCCCCTGTTTCGCGCAGCGCTCGGCGCGGCGGTGGCGAAGAGCGCGCCCGGGCGCGCGGTGGTGGAGACCAGCTCGCTTGAAGAGACGAAGGCGGCGCTGAGCGACGGGGCGGCGGAGCTTGTGTGTCTTGACCTTCACATGGCCGACAGCTCCGGCTTCATCGGGCTTGCGGAAATCCGCAAGGACCATCCCGCGATCCCGGTGGTGGTGATCTCCGCCAGCCAGGCGCCCGGCGTCGCGGCGCGCGCGCTGGAATTCGGCGCTTCGGGCTTCATCCCGAAAACGTCAGGCATGGACACGCTTTGCGAGGCGCTGGGCGCAGTGCTGCACGGCGATGTCTGGGCGCCGCCGGAGGTCGACACCCCCGAAGCGCGCGCGGCCGCCGACGCCGCCGCGCGCCTGTCCCGGCTCACCCCGGCGCAGATGCGCGTGCTGCACGGCCTCGCCGCCGGCCGGCTCAACAAGCAGATCGCGTATGACATGAGCATCACCGAGGCCACGGTGAAAGCCCATGTCACCGCCATCTTCAGAAAGCTCGACGTGATCAACCGCACCCAGGCCGTGCTGGTGGCTCAGGCGCTGAGCGTGGAGCCGCCCGCGGACGGGTAGGGGAACCGCTCCCCGTCCCGCGCGCTTACCCCCGGCGAAGCCGCCAGGGGCCGCCATGCTGTCCACCGTGATGTCGAACCGCTATGTCGCCGCCGCCAAGCGCGCCGTGGTCGATGCGGGCGAGGAGAACCTGTCCTTCATCGCCGGGGGTGTCGCGTTCTTCGGTTTTCTGGCGATCTTTCCAGCGCTTGGCGCAGCGATCATGGTGTGGGGCTTGATCGCCGATCCTGACGTGATCCAGACCCGGCTCGCCCGGTTCGGCGAGATGATGCCGCCGGCGGCCTGGGAGGTCATCTCCGGCCAGCTCGAGCGCATCGCGTCGGGCGACAGCGCCGGATTGGGGATCGGCGCGATCATCGCACTGACCCTGGCGTTCTGGAGTTCGGCCAAGGGGGCGCGCGCCCTGATCGCGGCGATGAACATCTCCTACGCCGAAGACGATGAGCGCAATTTCATCAAGTCGAACCTGATCGCGCTGGCGTTCACGGTGGGCGGTGTCTTCTACGCCGTTGCGACCCTGATCCTGGTGGGCGCCTTGCCGGCGATCCTGTCGGCGATCGCGCTGGGCGCATTTGCAGAGGCCGCCATCGAAGCCGCGCGCTGGCTGGTGGCGGTCGTCCTGTTCGCGCTGGCGTTAAGCGCGCTCTATCGCTATGCGCCGGACCGGGCGGCGAAGCCGGGCTGGAAGCTTCTGGCGCCGGGCGCGGTGGCCGCCACGGTCCTCTGGATCGTCGCCAGCATCGGCTTCTCGATCTACACCGCGAATTTCGCTGACTACAACGCCACGTTCGGGGCGCTGGGCTCGGTTGCGGTGCTGATGCTGTGGATGTGGATCTCCGCCTTCATCGTGTGTTTCGGCGCGGTGCTGAACGCCGAGCTGGAGCCCGGCGGGCGCGGCTAGGCGGGCTCGGGCGTCCGGGCGGCTCCGGCGCCGGGGGCGGCGCCGGTTTCACCGTGTCCGCAGGCGGCGTCATGGCGGGCGGGTTCAGCTGAGTTCGCCGGCCTGTGCGCAGGGCTTCGCCTTGACGCCGCGCGGGCGGGCGCGGATGCTCCGCCGCTGCATCAGGAGGGGCTCATGGACCATATCAGACAGGCGATTCGGACGATTCCAGATTATCCCAAACCCGGGATCATGTTCCGCGACGTCACCACGCTGCTCGGCGACGCCGGAGCGTTCCGCGCGGCGGTGGACGCGCTGGTCTATCCCCATGCGGGCGCCAAGATCGACAAGGTCGCCGGCATCGAGGCGCGCGGCTTCATTCTCGGCGGGGCCGTGGCGCACCAGCTGTCGGTCGGTTTCGTGCCGATCCGCAAGAAGGGGAAGCTGCCCCACAAGACGCTGTCCCAGGCCTATGAGCTGGAATACGGGGTCGACGAGGTGGAGATTCACGCCGACGCCGTCAAACCCGGCGACCGAGTCCTCATCGTCGACGACCTCATCGCCACCGGCGGCACGGCCGAAGCCGCGATCTTGCTGTTGCGCAGCGCCGGCGCGGAGGTGATCGGCGCGAGCTTCGTCATCGACCTGCCCGATCTCGGCGGCGCACAGCGGCTTGAGGCCATGGGCGTGAAGGCGGCGAGCCTGACGGCGTTCGAAGGCGATTGACCGCGCGCCGCGCGCCGCTGACCGGTGAATCGCCGCTTTCGCGGCGGCCTGATTGGCGCCGCGCGCGAAACCGCCGATATTGCCCCCATGCCTGAACGCGCCTCCCATATCCTGGTCGTCGACGACGACAACCGCATCCGCGAGCTTCTCACGAAGTTTCTGCGCGCGCGCGGGCTTCGCGTCTCCGCCGCGCCGGACGGGGAGAAGGCGCTCGCCCTGCTGACCCAGATTCGGTTCGATCTGGTGATCCTGGATGTGATGATGCCGGGCGTGGACGGGTTCCAGGTCACCGAGACCGTGCGCGAAACCTCCGATACGCCGATCCTGCTGCTCACCGCCCGCGGCGAGCCGGAAGACCGCATCAAGGGGCTGAGCCTCGGCGCGGACGATTATCTTGCAAAGCCCTTCGAGCCTGAAGAGCTGGTGCTGCGCGCCGAGGCGATCCTGCGGCGCGCGCGGCCGCGCCGGAAGGGCCCGCGGGAGGTGGTGTTCGGCGACTGGCGCTTCGTGCTGGCGACCGGCCAGCTGTCCCGCGCCGGAGAGGCCGTGCGCCTGACCGGGGGCGAGGCCGCACTGCTCACAGCGCTCGCCGCAGAGCCCGGCGAGCCGGTCTCGCGCCTGACCCTGTCGGAGCGCGCCGCCAACGGCGCCGGCGAGCGGGCCGTCGATGTCCAGATCACCCGCCTGCGCCGTAAACTCGAGGCCGACCCCAAGGCGCCGGTCTGGGTCCAGACAGTGCGCGGCGAAGGCTACAAGCTGGTCGCCGAACCGGCCGCGCCCCGGCCCGGCGGGGGCTGAGCGCGATGCGGCTCGGCATCAAGCGCTACCTGCCCACCGGCCTGTTCCAGCGCTCGCTCCTGATCATCGTGCTGCCCGTCGCGCTCATGCAGGTGGCCGTGACCTGGGCCTTTTTCGAGCAGCACTGGCAGACCACGACTGCGCGTCTTTCCGAAAGCGTGGCGGGGGATGTGGCCATGGTGGTGTCGCTGTACGAGCGCTCGGGCCCGTCCGGCTTCGACGAGCTCGCCGCGACCGCGTTCCAGACCACCGGGCTCAGCGTCGATCTGCGCGAGGCCGAAGCCCTGCCCACCAGCCGGCGGACGGCGTTCTTCCGGGTCCTCGACCGCACCTTGCGCCGGGCGCTCGCCACCCGCCTGGACGAGCCGTTCTGGTTCGACACCACGCGTTACCCGGAATATGTGGACATCCGCGTGGCGGTGCGCGGCGATGTCCTCCGCTTCATCGCGGTGCGCGACCGGGTGTTCGCCACCACCGGGCATATCTTCGTGATCTGGCTGTTCGGCGCGAGCCTGCTCCTGACCGCCGTGGCGGTCCTCTTCATCCGCAACCAGGTCAAGCCGATCCGCCAGCTCGCCGAGGCCGCCGACGCGTTCGGGCGCGGCCAGGATGTGGAGCGCTTCAAACCGGCCGGCGCCCGCGAGGTGCGCCAGGCCGCGCTCGCCTTCATGGACATGCGAAGCCGGCTTAAGCGCCATATGGAGCAGCGCACGCAACTGCTCGCCGGCGTGAGCCACGATCTGCGCACGCCGCTCACCCGCCTTCGCCTCCAGCTCGCCCTGATGCCGGAAAGCGAGGAGCGTGAAGCGGCCCGGCGCGATATCGCCGAGATGGAGGCCGCGCTTGAAGAGTATCTCGCTTTCGCCCGCGGTCAGTCCGGCGAGGAGCCCGCGCGGGTCGATCTGGTGCTGTTGTGCGAAACCCTCGCCGACGACGCGGCGCGCGAAGGCGTCGATCTCCAGATCGATCTCGAGGACGGGCTCGCCGTCCATGGCCGCGTCGGCGCGCTCAAGCGCGCCCTCGCCAATCTGGTCCAGAACGCCGCCGCCCACGCCGAAACCGTGACCTTGACCGCGCGCCGCGAAGGCGAGCGGGCGCAGATCTGCATCGACGATGACGGGCCGGGCATCCCCGCCGAGGCGCGCGAAGAGGCCTTCCGCCCCTTCAATCGTCTGGATGAAAGCCGCAACGCGAACCATACCGGGGTGGGGCTCGGCCTTGCGATCGCCCGCGATACGGTGCGCGCCCATGGCGGTGAGCTGCACCTGGAGGAGTCCCCGCTGGGCGGCTTGCGCGCGCGCGTCAGCCTGCCGGTCTAGCCTCAAGCGCAACGCAGCGCGCCGGCGAGGCGTTGAACACGCGCGTGCGGCGGGCGGGCCTCAATTGCGAATTGCCGCTGTGGCGGCCGCCGGGTAGGATTTCGTTAATGTTTCGCCGCTGAGGGGCGCTGCGATGAGTTCTGGACGCGAATCCGACACGCTGGTCGGCGACAGCCCGGACGCGCGCGGCCTCTTCGCCAGAGCGCCGGGCGAGGGCGGCCGGGACGACGCCTATCAACGCCGCAGCTCCGGCCATGTCCGCCTGCTTCCGGACGATCTTGAAGTCGATACCGATTTCGCCGGTCCCGGCGCGGGCAAGGGCTGGAAGACCCGCGCCGTCATCGGCGTGCTGTTCATGCTCGCCGCGGTGATCCTGGCGCTAGGCGCGGGCAATCCGGGCCCGGCCGCCGGGCTCTTGCCGCTGTCGCTTGAGGCGATACCGGCCCTGCTGAGCCTGGCCTCGGTCGGCGCGGCGGTGGGCGCGGTGATCTTTTTCATGAGCGCGGTGCGCCGCGGCGCGTCGGCGAACGCCCCGCGCTCCACCCGGCTGTCGCGCCGCTCGGTGTTCGTGGGCACCGGCGCCTACGGCGTCCAGATCGGAGATGAAGGGCTCGCGCTCGCCTCCACCCAGCGCCGCTTCACGGCGCGCTGGACCGGGTTCGACGCGGCGACGCTTTATGATCCCGGGCTCAATCCGGCCGGCCTGCCCCATCTCAGCAAGGCGCAAGCCGGCGCGACCGGGCTGGAGGCGGTGTTCGGTCCGCCCGGCGATAATCCGGCGGTGGAGCGGGTGATCGAGGAGGCCGCCGCCTGGGCGCGGCGAAACGCCTTTATCCGCCTGCCGCTCAAGCATGATCGGAGCTTCGCCGTGCGGGCGGGCCGCAAGGGTGAGGAGCGGCTGTTTCCCGAATATGCGGAGCGCGAATATCTGCGCCTGTCGCGGCGCGCCTTCGAGTCCGGCGACGGCGATCTGTCCTGGCCCGGCTTCGTGGCCGCGGCGGTGTTGATGATCGCGCGCCACGACCCGGACTGGCGCGACGAGCTTCCCGAAACGGACCGCGGCTGACCGGCGCGCGGCTTGCGTTGCGCGTTGACATTGCGAGGATGGCGGCGGGGAGGCTGCGCCATGATGACACATATGACCGGGTTCGCCGCCGCAGTCCTGCTGAGCCTGGCGGCGATCGTCGCCGGCCCGCCCGCCGCCGCGGCGGCTCAGGCGCTGGGCCCGGAAGGCCGGGTCTACGCCGTGGAGACGCGCGAGGGCCGCTATACCGCCCAGTTCCGCCGCGGAGGACGGTACGAGGACAGCCGCGGCGCCACCGGCGCCTGGCAGTTCGACGGACGGACCTTGTGCGTGATCGTGCGCCCGCCGCGCGGCTACGAATACGAAACCTGCATGCCCTGGCGCGATGTCACGGTGGGCCAGCGCTTTGAAAGCCGCGCCTGGACCCCGGACCGCTCGCCGGCGCGCGTGACCCGGGTCGAGTAGACGTTACAGCGCGGCGCGCGGGTGTTAGGCTTTCGTTAACGCGGCGGTCGAGGGGGCCGGCGCGAATGTTATGAGGGACTTCAGATGGGCCGTATTTTCGGACGCGTCACCAACGCCACCTTCACGATATTCCTATCGTTCATCCTGTCCTACGTGATGCTGATCTCGCTGGGCGTGCTCTATCCCGAAGGCCTGAACTGGCTGGTGCAGCGCGCCAAGGAGGTCGAGGCCATCATCGTCCAGCCCGACATCCCGGTGCAGTACAAGGTCTGGCTCGATCTTCTGATCGAGGAAGGCGCGATCCTTTTGCTCTTCTTCACCGTGATCGCGCGGATCATCGTGGCGATCGTGCTCTCCATGCTCACTGCGGCGGTGCCCGCGGGCATGAAGGAACGCTAGGACGCGTGCGCCGCCGCGCGATGCGCGGCGGCGGCGACGGCCTATCTGAACGGCGGCTCGTCGAAGCTTCGAAGCTTTCGTGAGTGCAGGCCCGCCGAGCCTTCGCGCTTGAGCATCTCCACGGCTTCTATGCCGGCGGCGAGGTGCTCCGAGACGCTCTTCTGGTAAAACCGGTTGGCCGCGCCGGGCAGTTTCAGCTCGCCGTGAAGCGGCTTGTCGGAGACGCAGAGCAGCGTGCCGTAGGGCACACGCAGGCGGAAGCCGTTCGCAGCGATGGTGGCGCTTTCCATGTCCACCGCGATGGATCGCGACTGGTTGATGCGCCGGGCCTCCTGGAGGTAGCGCAGCTCCCAGTTCCGATCGGCGTAGGTCACCACCGTTCCGGTGCGCAGGCGGCGTTTCAGCATTTCGCCGGAATCGCCCGACACCGTCTCCACCGCCTTCTGCAGGGCCACCTGGATTTCTGCGATGGGCGGAATCGGGATTTCCTTGGGCAGGTCGCGGTCGAGCACGCTGTCATACCGCAGATAGGCGTGGGCGAGCACATAGTCGCCGAGCCGCTGGGAATGGCGCAGCCCGCCGCAATGGCCGACCATGAGCCAGCACTCGGGCCGCAGCACGGCGAGATGGTCGGTGATCGTCTTCGCGTTCGACGGCCCCACCCCGATATTGACCAGCGTGATCCCTCGCCCGTTCGGCGCGATCAGGTGATAGGCCGGCATCTGGAAGCGCCGCCAGGGCGCGGCGGCGATCTCGCCCGCCGGGTCCTCGGTCTCTGCGGTCACCCGCACGAAGCCCGCCGCGGAGAGGGCTTCATACTCGTTCTCGCCCTTCAGCTGCTCGGCCGCCCATTCCACGAAGGCGTCCACATAACGGTGGTAATTGGTGAACAGGATGAAGTCCTGCACATCCTCGCTCGGCGTGCCGGTATAGTGCTTGATGCGCTGGAGCGAGTAGTCCGTGCGCGCCGCATCGAACAAAGAGAGCGGGCGCGGGGCGCCGGGAAGGCTCGGCCGGTCGCCGTTGGGCAGCGCGTCGTCGATCCCCGCCAGATCCGCGTAGGGAAAGTGGCGCACCAGCTCGGCCGGGCTCGCCGCATCCATGTCCAGATTGTCCGCCCCGTCGAGCACGTAGGAGAAGGGAATCTCCTGGGTCGACAGGCCGGTTTCGATCTTGATCGGATATTCTTCGGCCAGCAGCTCGATCTGCTCGATCAGATAGCGCTTGAAGCGCTCGGGATTGGTCACTGTCCGCGCGTAGACGCCGGCCTCTGAGAATTTGCCGAACGCCCGGCTGAGCGGCGGCACGGGGCCTTCGGGCAGATAGGTGATGCGCAGTTCGGGATAGGAGAACGCCCCGGCGAAGCGCTCCGCCTCGCTCGGCGGCGGGCCGCCTTCGAGATAGATCTTCAGCTCGTCGCGCAGCGCGGCCACCGAGTGCTCGTAAAGCTCGGTGAGGCGCGCCACGGCTTCGGCGGCGTCCCTGGCTTTCTTGAAGGTTTTCGCGACCGCCTCGGCCGAAACCAGATTTGTGGCGCTCAACCTAGTCCTCGCGTTTCACGAAAGTGACGGTGAACAGCGGCTCGCCGTTGAAGGCCGGCGAGGTGTCGCCGTTCTCCTCGATGGAGTGAAACACGGTCGGTTCGATACGTCCTTCCATACGGTAGCCGCGGTCGGACATGCGGCCGCGGTGAAACTCCAGGGCGGCGGCGGAAAACGTCTTGGCCAGAAATGTGATGCGGTGGGGTTCGTCAGCCATGGCGGCCTCCTTCAATCAATGTCAGCACGTCGCGATGCGTCTTCACTCCTTGCTAGCGTGAAGACGCGCATGATCCAAGGCGTGAAAAACGCGCGCGGCCTTTGCGCGGGGCGCCGTTGCAGGCTATTTCGCAGGTGCGAACAGCCTTGGAACCCGCCATGCCCGCCTCAAGCCCTTCCAACTGGACCGTCATGAAGTTCGGCGGCGTCTCCGTCGCAGAGCCCGAACGCTGGACCACCATCGCCGCCCTGGTCAGGGAAAAGCTCGAGGCGGGCGGTCATGTGCTCATCGTCCATTCCGCGCTCGCCGGCGTCTCCAATGCGCTCGAGGCGCTGCCAGGCGAAGCGCTGGCCGGGCGCGGCGAGGCCGGGGCCGGGCAGATCAAGCAACGCCATCGTGACTTCGCCGCCAAGGCCGGGCTCGACGCCGACGTGCTTCTGGCCGACAGCTTCGAAACGCTGGACCGCCTCGCCGCCGGCGTGGCGCTCATCGGCGAGGCGAGCGCGCGCGTCCGCGCCGAGCTTCTGGGGCTCGGCGAACTCATGGCGAGCCGGCTGGGGCTCGAATGTCTGAAATCTGAAGGGCTTGAGCCCGCAGCCCTCGATGCGCGCGAGGCGCTCACTGCGTTGATCGCCAAGGATGATGCGCGCGCCTATCTCGACAATGCGGTAAGTGACGCGCCCGATCCGGCCCTCGCCGAGCGGCTGTCGGGCGAGCGCCTGGTGCTCACACAGGGCTTTATCTGCCGCAATGAGCGCGGGGAGACCTGCCTTCTGGGCCGCGGCGGCTCGGACACCTCTGCGGCGTATTTCGCCGCCAAGCTTCAGGCGGAGAAGCTGGAGATCTGGACCGACGTGCCGGGCCTGTTCAGCGCCGATCCGCGTCTCACCTCCGGCGCCCGGCATCTGCGGGCCCTGTCCTATGAAGAGGCCCAGGAAATCGCCACCATGGGCGGCAAGGTGCTGCATCCGCGCTGCATCGGCCCGGCACGGCGTGCGCAGACGCCGGTCGAGGTGCGCTCCACCCTGCGGCCCGACCTGCCCGGCACCCGGATCACGACCGAGCCCGGCGACGACGCGCCGCGCCTGAAGGCGGTGTCGGTGAAATCGGGCGTGCGCCTGGTGGTGATGGAAGGCTCGGGCATGTGGCGCCAGGCCGGCTTCCTGGCCGACGTGTTCGCCGCGTTCAAGACGGTGGGCGTGTCGGTGGATCTGGTCTCCACCAGCGAAACCAACGTTACGGTGAGCCTCGACCCCGATCCTGGGCTCGACGAGACCCGGCTGTCGCGGCTGAAGGCCGAGCTGGAGCCGCTGTGCCGGGTGAAGATCATCGAAAACGCCGCCGCGGTGAGCCTTCTGGGCTACGGCATCCGCCGCATCCTGCATCAGCTCGCCCCGGCGCTGGAGATGTTCCAGGACAAGCCGATTCTCCTGGTCAGCCAGGCGGCCAACGATCTGAACTTCACCGTCGTGGTCAATGAAAGCGAGGGCCGCACGCTTGCCGCGCGCCTGCACGAAGAGTTGATCGGACCGGCGCCGGAAGGCCCGGTCTTCGGCCCCAGCTGGTCGGAGATCAACGGCCCGGCGCGCACGCGCGCGGTGCGGCCCGACCCATGGTGGGCGGGACGGCGCGCCGAGCTGTTGAGCGCCGCGCCGCAGACCGGCGGGCGCTATGTCTACGATCTTGCGACCGTGCGTGACCGGGCGCGCGCCGTGGCGGGGCTGAAGAGCCTCGATCGCGCCTTCTACGCCATGAAGGCGAACAACCATCCAAGGGTGCTCCAGACCATCCGCGAGGCGGGTCTGGGGTTTGAGTGCGTGTCGCCGGGCGAGATCATGCGCCTGCGCGAGACTTTCATGGACCTCCTCATGGACGAGGTGCTGTTCACCCCGAACTTCGCCCATCGCAGCGAATACGAGGCGGCGCGGGCGCTGGGCGTGAACCTGACCATTGACGGGCTGCATCCGCTGAAAGAATGGGCCGACGTGTTCAACGGCGCGCGGGTGATCCTCCGGGTCAATCCCGACCGGCCGCGCGGCCACCACGAGCATGTGAAGACCGCCGGGCCGAAAGCGAAGTTCGGCATCCCGCTCTCGGCGCTGACCGAGGCGCGCGAGGCCGCCGCGAAAGCCGGCGCCACTGTGGTGGGCCTTCACGCTCACGCCGGCTCGGGCGTCGTCGAGCCGGGCCACTGGCGCGAGATCGGCGCGATCCTGGCGAAAGCCGCCGGAGCCTTTCCCGATGTGGAGATCCTCAATGTGGGCGGCGGGCTCGGCGTGCCCGAGCGCCCCGACGCGCCGGCTCTGGACCTCGCCAAGGTGGACGAGGACCTCGCCGCGTTGAAAAAGGCCCATCCCGGCTACCGCATCTGGATGGAGCCCGGCCGCTATCCGGTGGCCGAGGCCGGCGTGCTGCTGGCGCGCGTCACCCAGGTCAAGCACGCGTACGGCGCACGCTTCATCGGGCTTGGGACCGGCATGAATTCGCTGATCCGCCCGGCGCTCTACGGCGCGCGCCACGAGCTGGCGAACCTCACAAGGCTGGGCGAGCAGCCCGTGGGGCTCGCCTCCATCGTCGGACCGATCTGCGAGAGCGCGGACCTGCTCGGCGCCGAACGCCTGATGCCGGAGACGGCCGAAGGCGATGTCATGCTCATCGCCGAAGCCGGCGCCTACGGCGCGGTCATGGCCAGCCGGTATAATCTGCGCGAGCCGGCGGACGAGGCGGTGATTTAGGGCGCGCTTTTCCGTCGAAGACACATGGGTCCGGTTTCATCCCCGAACGCCGCCGCAGCGGCGCTAGACCTTTAAATACCCATGGTTCCCGGTCTCGCTCCCGGCCTGAAGCCGGGGATCGAAGCGGGACCCGGTTGCGGTGGATCGATAGTGGGCCTACCGCCTCACACCCGCGGCCGCGTTTTCGGATCGAGCTGGTCGAGGGCCTGCAGCAGGGCGGCGACATGGAGGTCGGTGTTCGTCTCGCGCTTGCGCGCCAGCACCGCATCGCAGGCCCGATCCAGCGCCTGCTCCCATTCGGCGCGCACCGCGTCCGGATCGGTGTTGTCCGGGTCTTCGTGCTCGCGCCATTCGAAATAGCTCGCCAGCACGCCGCCGGCGTTGGCGAGAATGTCCGGGGCGGTCCAGATATTGCGCTTTTCCAGCGCCTCATAGCCCTTATGGGTGATCGGGGCGTTGGCGATCTCCACGATGGCGGAGGCGGCGACTTTCTTGGCGCGCCTGGCGTCGATCACATCGGACCGGGCGGCGAGCACGAGCACGTCGGCGTCCACCTTCAGCACGTCCAGCGGGTCGGCCGGATCGCCCACCCGGCCGGTCTTCGACTTCCGGTCGTTGAGCTCATCCGGGCTGATCCCGTCGGGATCGCGCGCGAGACTTCTGGAATCGGCCACCGCGACGATGCGCGCGCCGTCCTTCACGGCGGCCTCCACAAAGCCGCGTGCGCCCTTGCCGAAGCCCTGAACGGCGATGCGCGGGCTTTGCGCGCCGCCGCAATCGGGCGCGACGCGCGCATAGACCCGCCAGGCGCCTTCGCCGGTGGCGCCGGTGCGCAGCTCCAGCCCGCCGCGATCCGCCGGCAGGCCGGTCACCGGCGCCTTGCCGTCGCCGGGCTGGATATCCAGCGCGTCGGCCATCGCGGCCATTTCGCGCGCTCCCGTGGCGACGTCGGGCGCGGGCACGTCGCTGTCGGGTCCGATCACATCTTTAAAGGCGCGGGCGTAATTGCCCGCGATCTCCGCTTTCTGCTCATCGGACAGGGGGGAAGCGTCCACGCGCACCGCACCCTTCGCGCCGCCGAAGGGCAGGCCGATCAGCGCGCATTTGAGCGTCATCAAAAGCGCCAGGCGCTCGGCTTCCTCCAGATCCGCGCCGCTGGTAAACCGCACCCCGCCCTTGGTGGGCTCACCGCCTTGTGTGAAGCGCACGCGGAAGGCTTCAAGCGATCCCACGCCGCCCTTGGCCGGGCCGTCGATCGTGCGTTCAAGCCGGTGGGAGGGCTCGCGCAATCGATCGGCGGCGTTGCGGATGCGCTCATCGCCATGGCGCCGGGCGATGGATTCGATGCGCTTGCGGGAGTCCTTCAGCGGGCCGGTGTCGAACATGGCGCTCCGTTTCGTATGGCGACGCTCTGTAACTGGCGCGTTCGCGCAGAGTTTCAACTTCGTGATGACACGCCGTTTGCCTTCGCCCGCGGGCTGCGCCTATCTTCCCGCCCAACGAAAACACCACTGCAAGGGGAAACACCATGCTGAAATCATTGGCCGCAGGGCTTGCGGCGCTGGCGATCGCCGCGCCCGCCTTCGCCCAGGACGGGGAAAACGGGTCAGGCGACATCCCCGAGCCGCGCTCCTGGGAAAGCACCGGACAGATCAACGCCGGCGGCGAGCGTATCCGCTACCGCGTCGTGGCGGGCGAGACCCATCTCAAGGACGATGACGGAAACCCCACCGGGTCGATCTTCTCGACCGCCTACCTGAAAGAGGGGGTCGACGATCCGCGCACGCGGCCTGTGGCGTTCGTGTTCAACGGCGGGCCGGGCTCGGCTTCGCTGTGGCTGCACATGGGCGTGATCGGGCCCAGGCGCGTGGTTCTGCCCAGCGAACCGCCGGGCGATGACGGTGCGGCGCCGTTCGATGTCCGCGACAACCCGGAAACCCTGCTCGATGAGGCCGACCTGGTCTTCATCGACCCCGTCGGCACCGGCTGGAGCCGGGCGCTGGGCGACACCGACCCGGCCGACGAGTTCTGGGGCGTGGACGAGGACGCGGCCTCCATCGCCGAATTCATCCGCCGCTGGCTGGCCGAGAACCGGCGCTGGAATTCGCCGAAATACCTGATCGGAGAAAGCTACGGCACCACCCGCATCGGCGCGCTGATGCGCCAGCTGGAAGCCGGTTGGAACGATGTGTCGATCAACGGCGTGGCGCTGATCTCCGTCGTGCTCGACTTCAAGCTCGATCACACCGCACCGGGCAATGATATCGGTTATATCGGCCTGATGCCGGGCTATGCGGCGACGGCCTGGTATCACAACCGCGTCGACCGTAGCGCCTGGAACGGCGACTATGAGGCCTTCCTTGATGAGGCGCGCGCCTTCGCCACCGACGAATACCTGCCCGCCCTGGTGCGTGGCGCAACGCTGCCGGCCGAAGACGAGCGTCAGGTGATCGCGCGCCTGTCGGATTTCACCGGGCTTTCCGAAGATTATCTGCGTCGCGCGAACATGCGCGTCTCCCTGAGCGATTTCCGCGTGGAGCTGCTGCGCGATGAGGGCCTGTCGGTGGGCCGGTTCGACTCCCGCTTCACCGGGATCGAGCCGGACGCCATCTCCGACAGCCCGGAAGGCGATCCCTCCGGCTACGGCATCGACGGCGCCTACACCGCGGCGATGCTGGATTACTTCACCCGCGATCTCGGCGTGGAGATCACCGAGCCCTACACCACGCTCGGCGGCGTGCGCGAGTGGAATTGGGACGCCGGCCCTGCGGGCGGAGATAATTCCTACGTCAACGTCTCGCCCTGGCTGGAGCGGGCCATGCGCCAGAACCGCGATCTGCGCGTTCTGGCCGCGAACGGGATCTATGATCTCGCCACGCCCTTTTTCGCCACCGAGATGACCTTCAACCGG
>JBKHAZ010000074.1:0-10363 GCA_046542605.1 Oceanicaulis sp.
GCTCATGGCGCACGGCGTGAAGATCGTCTCGATGGGGTTCCTGGTCGGCGAGCGCGATCCGGTCGTCTGGCGCGGACCGATGGTGACCGGCGCGATCCGCCAGTTTCTGACCGAGGTGAACTGGGGCGATCTTGACGTCCTGATCATCGACATGCCGCCTGGCACCGGCGATCCCCAGCTCGCCATCGCGCAAGGAACCCCGATCTCCGGGGTGGTGATCGTCTCCACGCCGCAAACCCTGGCGCTTGACGACGCCAAGAAAGCCGTCGCCCTGTTCGATCGCACCGCCATCCCGATCCTCGGGCTCGTGGAGAACATGAGCTTCTTTCTCTGCCCCCATTGCGGCGAGGGAACCGAGATTTTCGGCCGCGGCGGCGCACGGGCGGAAGCCGAGTTGATCGGCGCGCCGTTCCTGGGCGAAATTCCGCTGCACCCGGAGCTGCGCGAAGCCAGCGACGCCGGCCGTCTGGTGGCGAGCGGGGAGGGGCCTGTGGCGAAAGCCTTCCAGCGCGCCGCCGAAGCCATGCTGCAACAGGTCCAGGCGGTTCAGCGCCCGGCGCCGGAGATCGTATTCGAAGATTAGGAGCGCAAGATGGAGAACTGGACGCCCGAACAGGTGGCCGAGGCGATGGCGAAGGATGAAATCATTCTCGTCGACGTGCGCGAGCCCGACGAGTATCACGCCGAGCGCATTCGCGGCGCGCTGCTCTATCCCTTATCGACCTTCGACCCGGCCGGTCTGCCGCTGGGGCAGGGCAGGAAAGTGGTTCTGTCGTGCAAATCCGGCGGCCGCACCATGCAGGCGGTGAACGCCTGCATGAACGCCGGGTTCGACGTGACCGCCCATCTGGCCACGGGGATCGAAGGCTGGAAGGCCGCGGGCCTGTCCTATTTCCGGTTCAACCCGGCGTCGGGACGCATGGAGGAAGTGACCAGCGCCTAGCGCCCAAGCGAGTCGAGAAACGCCCGCACCGCGCCGGCCGTCGCTTCAGGCTGCTCCTCCACCGGCATGTGGCCGGCGTCGTTTATCAGCACCAGGCGCGCATCGGGCATGGCGGCGGCGAAGCGCGGGCCGTGCTCGGGCGGGACCATCGCGTCGCGTTGCCCCCACACGACCAGGGTCGGCGTCTCGATCCCGCGCAGCACCGGATTGGGATCAGGCAGGGTGAACTGTTCCAGCCGAGAGATCAGCGCCGGGCCGACGCCTTCGATGCGCATCATCGCCTGGATGCGCTCGACCTGCGCGTCCGTGACCCGCTCGGGATTTGCATAAAGCGCTCCGGTCGCCGCTTCCACGCCCGCGAGCGGCGCGGCGGTCAGGTAGAGCCGGATCTGTTGCGGGACCGGAGCCGGCTCATCGCCGACGCCGAGATTCGGGTAGCCTCCCGGCGCGATCAGCACGAGCCCGTCGAGCCGCTCGGGATGCGCCGCGGCATAGCGCCAGGCCACAAGTCCGCCAAGCGAATGGCCGCCGAGCACGAAGCGCTCCGGCGCTATCGCATCAAGCAGCGCGCCGACCTGATCCACCGTGGCGTCCACCGAGTAGGCGCCGTCCTCGCGCGGTCCGGTCAGGGCGTGGCCTGGGAGGTCGAAGCGGATCACACGATGATCGGTCTCCAGCGCGTCGGCGAGCGGTTCAAGGCTCTCAAGCGAATAGGAGAAGCCGTGCAGCAACACCATGGCGGGCGCGCCCTGCGGCCCGCTTTCGCGGACGCGCCAGCGCTCGCCGCCCACCTCGACCATGCGATCTTCAGGCGTCATCCACGCGGCTTGGGCCTCGGACGGGTCCACCGGCCGCGTCAACCAGGCGAAGGCTGCGATAAGGGCGACGGCGATCAGGATCAGCGCGCCAAGTATGCGAAGCAGCATGGGAGGTTATCCGTGTTCGGCCGTGAACGCGTCGATGGCGTCGCGCGCGGCGGGTTCGGTGAGAAGCGGCGCGTGGCCGACTTCGGGAACGGTGACCAGCCGCATGTGCGGATCGCGCCGCTCCATCTCACGGACGGTCTCATCGCTCAACAGATCGGTGAGCGCGCCGCGCACCAGCAAGAGTGGTTTTGCGGCGAGCGCGTCGAACAGGGGCCACATGTCCGGCGGCGCGGCCTGGCCGTCCTGTACGGGTTTTGAGATATTCTTGTCATAATCGAAGACGATCTCACCGGTTTCGGTCTCGCGGCAGATGCGCTTGGCGAAGGCGATCCAGAAGTCCTGTCCGGTCTCTTTGGGAAAGGCGACGCCGTTGATGCCGCGCACCGCCTCGGCGGCGTCCGCCCAGCTCTTGAACGGTCCGGCGCCGCCCACATAGCCCTGAATGCGGCTCAACCCGCGCGGGTCCAGTTCAGGTCCGATATCGTTGAGGATCGCCGCGTGGATGCGGTCCGGCGCCGTGGCGGCGGCGATCATGGTCATCAGCCCGCCAAGCGACGTGCCCAGGAAGATCGCACGCCGCCAGCCGGCGTGGCCGAGTACGCCGAGCGCGTCGCGCGCATAGACCGCCGGCGTATAATTTCCCGGGTTCGGATCATAGTCCGAACGGCCTCGCCCGCGGATATCGATCGCGATCACCTCATGACCCGCCGCCGCCAGGCGCGGGGCGACCTCCTGAAAATCCTTGGAGTTGCGGGTCAGCCCGTGCAGGCAGATCACTGGCGTGCGGGCCGCGCCGCCGGCGCCGGGATAGCGGCGGTAATAGGTTTTCACCCCGTCCGGGGCGGTGAAATAATGCTCGGAATATACGGTCATTCGGCGGCTTTCGGATCGGGATGTTCGAGTTTGCGGTCGCTGACGCCGTGTTCGGCGAGGCGGCGGAAGCCGGCGCCGACGAATTCGGGCAGGCGGGCGTGAAGCGCATGAAGATCGCCGGTCTGGCAAAGTCCGCCGGACAACGAATCAACGCGGCCCGTGTCGGCGAAGGTGAGCACCAGCGCCCCGGACAGGAAGTGATAGCTCCAGTAAAGCTCCTCCTCCGGCGCGTCGGGCAGGGCGCGGCGCATGGACTCAAGGAAGCGCCGCACGATCGGGTCGAAGTACTTGCCCATGACCGCCGCGCCCCATTCTGGCGAATTGGTCACCTGGCCGATCAGCGAGAAGTACGCCTTCCAGCCCGGACCGCCATTGGCCGAGCGGTCCAGAAGCGGGCCGGTGAAGGCCGCAATGATGTCCTCCACCGCGGGGCCCTCGGGGCCGGCGTCGCGCTCGCACGCCTCCAGCCACTCCAGCCGGATCTGGTTGAGCTTTTCCGCCCGGCGCAGGAGCACCGCGTCGAACAGCTCCCGCTTGCCGCCGAAATAATAGGCCACGAGCGCCGGGTCGGAGTCCGCCTCGCGCGCGATCGCACGCACGGTCACACCGTAAAAGCCCTTTTGGGCGAACAGCGACTCGGCGGCGTCCAGAAGCCGTTCGCGCGTCTGCTCGCCGCGTCTGTTGCCGCGCGTCTCCGGCATGGCCGGGCCTCCCTCTCGCGCCCGCCTCAGGCGGGTTGGTGCGTGTGACCTTTGGGCCTCACAGCGTTTTTCATCAACTACGGAAACCCTAAGCGCCATTGACTTTTCATTCAACGTTGAAAAAAGTCCGCGCCATCGCTCCGCAAGAGGGCGCATCGATAATCACCCAAGGGAGGGGGTCGTCATGACCATTCGCCGTTCCATTTTCGCCGGCGCCGCATTGCTCGCGAGCGCCTCCGCGCTGCCGTACGCCGCGTCGGCCCAAGCCCAGGACAGCCAAGCCGCTCCGGCCGCGACGCGCGACGTCGTCACCGTCACCGCCCGGCGCCGCGAGGAGTCGATTCAGGACGCGCCGATCGCCGTGACGGCCATCGGCAGCGAGGACCTCGCCGAAATCGGCGCCATCGATCTGACCGACGTTCAGAAGCTGACGCCGAACGCCACGATCGAAGTGGCGCGCGGCTCCAACTCCACGCTGATCGCCTTCATCCGCGGCGTCGGCCAGCAGGACCCGCTCTGGGGCTTCGAACCCGGCGTCGGCCTTTACATCGACGATGTCTATGTGGCCCGTCCCCAGGGCGCGGTGCTGGACATCTTCGACATCGAGCGTATCGAGGTTCTGCGCGGACCGCAGGGCACGCTCTATGGCCGCAACACCATCGGCGGCGCCATCAAATACGTGACCGGACGCCTGAGCGATGAGCCGCAATTCGAAGCCGGCCTCAGCTACGGCTCCTATAACCAGATTGACGCGGTCGTGTCCGGCTCCATCCCGCTGACGGATACGTTCGCCGTCGGCGGCGCTGTCGCGCGCTACACCCGCGACGGCTTCGGCGAGAACGTGTTCACCGGCGCGGAGCACTACGACAAGGACATTCTCGCCGCCCGGGTCTCCGCCGAGTGGACGCCGACGGACGATCTGTTCTTCCGGCTGTCCTACGACCGCACCGAGGACGACTCCAACGCCAAGCACGGCTATCGCCTGATCCCCGGCGTCGTGAACGGCGAGCCGGTCCTGGACGACGTCTACGACACCCGCGGGGGCGCGGGCGACGATAACAGCGTGGAGACCGAAGGCCTGTCCTTCACCGCCGAATGGTCGGCGAACGAGTGGTTGACGCTTAAATCGATCACCGCGGGCCGTGAGGACTTCACCTCCACGCCGATCGATTTCGACGCCTTGCCGGGTGCGGATTTCGACGTGCCGGCCTTCTATGAGAACGAGCAGTTCACGCAGGAATTTCAGGCGCTGTTCGATGCCGGCCGCTGGTCCGGCGTGGCGGGGCTCTACTATCTCAACGGCAATTACGAGGGCGCCTTCGATACGGTGCTGGCCAATCTCGGCGTGAACGCGCCGACCTATGGCGACGTGTCGAAGATGTCGCTTTCGGCCTACGCCGACGTCACTTTCGAGATCGCGCCCGAATGGTCGGTCTCGGTCGGCGGGCGTTACACTGAAGACACGACCCGCGCCGCCGTGATCCGCCAGACCTTCCTCGGGACCGATCCCAGCCCGTTCCTGGGCGGTCCCGACCGTCCTGCGTTCGCCACCGGATCGAACTTCCGCAATGAGCGCACCGACGATCAGTTCTCGCCGCGCGTGAACCTGACGTTCCAGCCGAGCGACGAGGTCTCGCTCTATGCGTCGTATTCGCAGGGCTTCAAGTCCGGCGGTTTCGACCCGCGCGGCAACGCCGGGCCCGAAGGTACGGCGCAGTACGAGGTGATCACCCGCGGGTTCGAGCCGGAGATCGTCGACAGCTTCGAGGTCGGCGCCAAGGGCTCGCTGGCCGGCGGCCGCCTGGTCTATCGCGCCGCTGCGTTCTACTCGGAGTACACCGATCAGCAGATCACGGTGCAGACCTCCGAAGTGGATCCGGCGACCGGTCTCGACACGTTCGTCTCCACCGTTCTGAACGCCGGCGAGTCCGAATACGTCGGTTTCGAGCTCGAAGGCAGCGCCTTCCTCACCGACGCGTTCAGCATCGACTACATGCTCGGCCTGATCGACGCCGAGATCGTCGAGCTGATCACCACCCAGCCCGACCCGGTCACCGGCGACCCGGTCGATGTCGACATCTCCGACCAGTACGTGGTCCAGAACACGCCGGAATACACCTGGCGCCTGGCCGCGAACTATGACTGGGCGGCTCCGAACGGGATTGGCGACGTGCGCGCCACCGCCGGCGTGAGCTATCGCGACGAGATCAATCTGTTCAACGTGCCCAACACCGGCGAGCCGGTGGCGCTGGCCGGCCTGCCGGACACGCCGCTGCCGCCGCTCGACGCCGAGACGTCCTACACGCTCCTGGACGCCAGCGTGATCTGGGATCTCAATGAGCAGTGGCGGCTCTCGCTGGTCGGGCGCAACCTGACCGACGAGCGCTATCGCATCGCCGGCTACAACTTCGCCGGCTCGAACCAGCTCGGCGTCGACGGGGCGTACTCCGCCTTCTACGGCGACCCGCGCACCGTCACGGCCAGCGTCCGCTTCCGCTACTAAGCGACGCTCAGACCCGCGCCGCTCGGACCTGCAGGGCTCCCAGCTGAGCCCTGCTGCGTCCGGGCGGCGCTTTTTCTTTGCGATTCCGACCGTTTCGCGCCCATCATGGCGCCAAGGCGCGCGATCGTGACGCGCCGCGATACGAACCATTGCGGGGGAGAGACATGGCGACGACCGACACCACGGCCGCCGCGGCCGCCAAGCCGCCCAGCGCGGGCTACCGCGTCTGGGTGCTGTTCATGTTGTTCGTGGTCTACGCGTTCAACTTTCTGGACCGTCAGATCATCTCCATCCTGGCGATCCCGATCCAGCAGGAGCTCGATCTGACCGACCGTCAGCTGGGGCTTCTGGGGGGCATCGCCTTCGCCGCCCTCTATTCCACGCTCGGCGTTCCGATCGCCTGGCTCGCTGACCGCACCAACCGGACCTGGATCATCACGGTTTCGCTCACCGTCTGGTCGGGCTTCACGGCGCTGTGCGGGTTCGCGCAGAATTTCTGGCAGCTCTTCGCCTCGCGCGTCGGCGTCGGGGTCGGCGAAGCCGGCGGCGTGGCGCCGTCCTACTCGCTGATCGCGGATTATTTCCCGACGCAGAGCCGGGCGCGGGCGCTGGCCATCTACTCGCTCGGCATTCCCATCGGTTCGGCCTTCGGCGTGATCGCCGGCGCCCTGATCGCCGGCGGAAATCTGGGTGAGAACCTCGACTGGCGGTCGGCCTTCATCATCGTGGGGATCGCCGGCATCGTCGTCGCGCCGATCTTCAAATTCACCCTGCGCGAGCCCAAGCGCGGCGGGCTGGATGTGAAACCGCAGGCCGATAAGGCCAAGGTCCAGCCCGAGCCCGGCGAAGCGGCGAGCGCCGCCGCCCCGGCCGAGGCGGCCAACGAGGCCAAGCCCGGCTTCCTCGACGTGCTCAAGGTGTTGTCGAAAAAGCCGAGCTTCTGGTTCCTGGTGCTGGGCGCATCGTGTTCGTCGATGATGGGCTACGGGGTGTTCTTCTGGATCCCCAGCTTCTTTGCGCGCAGCTTCGAGCTGGACATCATCACGACCGGCTGGCTGTTCGGCGGAATTTTGTTCGTGGGCGGATCGCTGGGCATCATGCTTGGCGGGGTGCTGGGCGATCTTATGGGCAAGGGGTCGAAGAAGATGTTCGCGATCGTGCCTGCGATCGCGTTCCTGCTCACCTTCCCCATGTACGTGGCCGGCACGTTGGCGCCCAACGCGCTCATCGGGGCGGCTCTGTTCGTTATTCCCACCGGCCTGGGCCTCGCCTGGCTCGGCCCGACGCTGTCGGCCTTCCAGCACCTGGCGCCGCCCAACATGCGGTCCATGGCCTCGGCGGTGTTCCTGCTGATCAACAATCTTCTGGGGATCGGGGTCGGGATCTACGTGCTGGGCGAGCTGTCGACGCTGCTCAGGCCGATCTTCGAGGCCGAGGCGCTGCGCTATTCGATCATGATCGGCGCCTCGCTTTATCTGGTCGCCGGGGTCCTGTTCCTGATCGCCTCGCGCACCATCGAGAACGACTGGGAGAAATAGCGCCGGACTCCCGACCCAATGAAAAACGCCCCGGCCATGCGGCCGGGGCGTTCCTCGTTTCGACAGGCGCGCCGTGTGATCAGGCGGCTTCCTTGCTCATGTCGAGCGTCTTGATGAAGGTCGCCGTCGCATCCTCGCGGGCGGTCTCGCCCTCGGCGGCGAACACCTCGCCGTTCAGCGCAAGCGCCGCGTCGCCCTCGACGCCGTCCTTGTCGGCGACTTCGGACAGAAAGCCGACCGCTTCGCCCATGACGCAGACCGGTTTGCCCGAGCGCACGAAATCTCCCAGCAAAAGCCGGGCGTCCTGTTCGCCCTTGAGCTTCTCGATGCTGGACGCGCCGCCGGGAACCAGCAGGCCGGCGAACGCTTCAGGACCTTTGTCGCCAGGATGGCCGTCGACGACGAAATTCATTTCTTCGCGCGTCTCCGACCGGCCGCCCACGAGCGACTTGTTGGGGCTCAAGATGCAGGTCTTGTAGCCGGCGCGTTCGGCCGCGCTGGCCACTTGCGTCAGATCCGACGCGGCGAAACCTTCGGCAACCAGGACCGCGATCTGGCCCTCTTCGCCCACATGGGCGAGATCGATTCGTTTTTGACGGTTGTTCGGTTTCGAAAAAGCCACGATTCCTCCTGGCGCCGACTGTCGGCGCTCGACAAATTACAGATAGACGAGTGCGTACAGGTTAGGGAACGCCCGGCCACGGTCAACCGTTCCTTAAAAAATTCAGCAGCACTGCTTTTGTGCAGCACAGTGCGAATTCCCGCGTGAAACTTGATTTTTTTGCGCGGCAACGGCTATTTCAAGCGTTGAAAGCGTGGGTCGCCCGATCCGCGCTTTTCGTAAATCTGTAGTTACCTTTTGGGAAAGGAAGGCCTGCATGTGCGGCATCGCCGGAGAGCTCCGCTTTGACGATCAACGCCCGAACCTCGCCGCGCTCGACGCGGCGGCCGGGCGCATGGCCAGGCGGGGTCCCGACGCGGCCGGGCTGCATGCGCAAGGCTCGGCGGCGCTCGCCCACCGCCGGCTGAAGATCATCGACCTGTCCGACGCCGCCCAGCAGCCCATGGTGGACGCCGAACTCGGCCTCGCCATCGTGTTCAATGGCTGCATCTATAATCACAGGGAGCTTCGGGCCGAGCTGGAGGAAAAGGGCTACCGCTTCTTCTCCCACGGCGACACCGAAGTGATCCTGAAAGCCTATCACGCCTGGGGCGAGGACTTCGTCCAGCGCCTGAACGGCATGTTCGCCTTCGCCGTCACCGAGCGCGATTCAGGCCGCGTGCTCCTCGGCCGCGACCGGCTGGGGATCAAGCCGCTCTATTACGCCGAAACGAAAGGCGGCTTCCGCTTCGCCTCCAGCCTTCATGCGCTGACCTGTTTCGACGATGTCGACACCAGCCTCGATCCCGATGCGCTGAATTTCTATTTCAGCTTCCACGCCGTGGTGCCGCCGCCCTTCACGATGGTCAAGGGCGTGCGCAAGCTGCCCCCGGCGACCTTGATGCGCATCGAACCGGACGGAACGCGCAAGACGCGGACGTTCTGGGACATCACCTTCGGCCCGCTGGATCACGAACGCGATTATGCCCTCGCGGACTGGAAGCGCCTGGTGGCCGACACCTTGCGCGCCAGCGTCAAGCGCCGCCTCGTCGCCGACGTGCCGGTGGGCGTGCTTCTTTCCGGCGGGCTCGACAGTTCGCTGATTGTCGGCCTGCTCGCCGAGGCCGGGCAGACGGGCCTGGCCACCTTCTCCATCGGCTTCGAGAGCGTCGGCGCGGAGAAGGGCGACGAATTCGATTACTCCGACATCGTCGCCAGGCGCTTTTCCACCAATCATCACAAGATCGAGATCGACACCGCGCGCGCCCTGCCGGCGCTGGACGAGGCGATCGCCGCCATGAGCGAGCCGATGACCAGCCATGACTGCGTCGGTTTCTTTCTCTTGAGCCAGGAGGTCTCCAAGCATGTGAAGGTGGTCCAGTCCGGTCAGGGCGCTGACGAGATCTTCGCGGGCTATCACTGGTACCCGCCCATGCTGGATGCGAGCGATCCGCTGGAGGCATACGCCAGAGCCTTTTTCGACCGTGACCGGGCCCAAATGGGCGAACTTCTCCAGGATCGCTGGCTGAACGGCGACAAGCCGCGCGATTTCGTCGCCGAGCACTTCGCCAAACCCGGCGCGGAACGGCCCATCGACAAGGCGCTTCGGATCGACACCCAGGTCATGCTGGTCGACGACCCGGTCAAGCGCGTGGACAATATGACCATGGCGTGGGGACTGGAGGCGCGCGTGCCCTTCCTTGACCATGAAGTCGTCGAGGCCGCAGCCCGCGTGCCCGCCGAGATGAAGACCGCCGAGGGCGGCAAGGGGATCCTGAAAGACGTCGCGCGCGACGTGATCCCGCACGAGGTCATCGACCGGCCCAAGGGCTATTTCCCGGTTCCCGCGTTGAAGTATCTGCGCGGGCCGTATCTGGAAAAGGTGCGCGACGTGGTGACCTCGAAGCGCTTCGAGGAGGCCGGGGTGGTCAAGCGGGACTACGTTGATACCCTGCTTTCGGCCCCGGAGGCGCACATCACGCCCCTGCGCGGATCGAAGCTGTACCAGATCGGGCTGCTCGCCCTCTGGATGGACTCCCACGGGCTCTGAAAGGAGCGGCCGACGTGAAGAACTCCGATCAGCCCCGCAAGGCGATGGGCCACCGCTTGAAGCGGCTGCGCGAGCATGCGCTGAAATCCTCCGGCCCGCCGCGCAGCCATATCCAGACCGAAGCCGAGATCGATGTCGGCTGGGGGCGGCTGATCTTCGCCCAGACGTTCGATGACGCCGAGCGGCTGGTGACCGCGATCCGCGATGAAAAGCGCAACAAGCGCGACA
>JBKHAZ010000075.1:0-10362 GCA_046542605.1 Oceanicaulis sp.
ATGGCCGTGGCGCAACATGCCTTCATACCAGCGCGGATTGAGCACGCGCGTGCGTGTTTCGAGGGCCACCTGCTCTGAGAGCGAACGCACCTTGCCTTCGCCGGAGGTCTGATCGCCGATATAGACCGGCGCCTCCTCGCCGCCGCGGGCGCGGCGCACGGCGCGGTCGATGCCGCCGAGCGTGTCGAAATAATGGTCGATCGTGGTGACGCCGAGCTCGATGGAATCGAGATTCTGATAGGCGAGATCCACGTCCGAGAGGATCGAGCCCAGCAGCTTGTCGTGCTTGGCCGGTTTGCCGTTGCGGCCGAACGCAAAGCATTTGCGGCTCTCATAGGCGTCGGCGAGCTCATCCTCGTCATCCCACATGCCGCTGTCGATCAGCTGGTTGACATTGGCGCCATAGGCGCCGTCTGCGTTGGAGAACACCCGCAGCGCGGCCGTTTCGAGGTCGACGCCATGGGCCTCGGCATAGGCCAGCGCGTGGCGGCGCACCGGATTCATCTCCAGCGGCTCGTTCTCGGCCATGGCGGCCAGATAGGCGGCTTCAGCCAGCATTCGGGTCTGCAGCGGCAGCAGGTCGCGGAAAATGCCCGACAGGGTCATCATCACGTCCACGCGCGGCCGGCCCAGCTCTTCCAGCGGGATCAACTCCGCGCCGGCCATGCGCCCGAAGCTGTCCTGCCGCGGGCGCGCGCCGATCAGGGCGAGCGCCTGGCCGATCGGGCCGCCTTCCGTCTTCAGATTGTCGGTGCCCCAAAGCACGATTGCGATGGTTTCCGGCAGGGCGCCATGGTCTTCCACATGCCGGTCGATCAGGCGCTGAGCCTGGGCTGCGCCGTCCTTCACCGCCCACGGGCTGGGCAGGCGGAACGGATCGAAACCGTGCATGTTGCGCCCGGTGGGCAGGATGTCGGGATTGCGCACCAGATCGCCGCCGGTGACCGGCGCGACGAACCGTCCGGCGAGGGCGTGGAGCGTCGCTTCGACCTCGCGATTGTTTTCCAGGCCGGTCTGCGTCGCGGCCAGGCGCTTGAAGACCGGACGCCAGGCGTCGCGGTCCTTGCCAGGCACGGCCTTGAGCCCGGCTTCGGCGTCACCGGTCTTCAAGATGGCGTCGATGGCGGCCGAGGGCGCCGGGCTTCCATGCTCGATCTCGGCTATGGCGCTCAAAAGCTCGCGGCGCGCCTCCTCGCCGGGCATTTCGCCGAGCACGTGCAGGCCGTAGGGGACCAGCGTGTCCTCCAGTTCGCACAGCGCGGCGCGCACATGATCGATCTGGGCGCTGTCCGCGCCGGTCCACGGCGGCTCGTCGTCGGCGAGGTCCAGCGCCACGGCCTGGGACTGGATCAGCTCGGCCAGCGCGTCTCGGCGGCTCGCAGGCGCGTCGGGCGGCAGGGCGCGCCAGTCGTCCAGCGTGCCTTTCAGGTCGGCAAGCCCCTGATAGAGGCCGGCCTTGGCGATCTGCGGGGTGAGATAGCTGATCAGGGTCGCCGCGCTGCGCCGCTTGGCGATCAGGCCTTCAGACGGGTTGTCGGCGCAGTAGAGATAGAAGTTCGGCAGATCGCCGATCAGACGGTCCGACCAGCATTCGCCCGACATGCCGGTCTGCTTTCCAGGCATGAACTCCAGCGCGCCGTGCGTGCCGAAATGGAGCACCGAATCCGCGCCGAAATCCTCGCGCAGATAGCGATAGAAGGCCGAGAACGCATGGGTGGGCGCGAACGAACCTTCGAACAGAAGGCGCATGGGATCGCCTTCATAACCGAAGGCCGGCTGCAGGCCGACGAAGACGTTCCCGAATTGCGCGCCCATCACGAAAAGCGAGCGACCGTCGGTATCCTTCCTGCCCGGCGCCGGGCCCCAGGCGGCCTCGATCTCCTTGAGATAGGGCTCCCGGCGCACATGGTCGTCCACCGGCACGCGATGAGCGATATTGGCGTCGGTCCCAAGCATGGAGGCGTTGCCGTTCAGCACGGCGTCCTTGAGCGCGTCCAGCGTGTCGGGCGCGTCGACCGCATAGCCCTCGCGCTTCATCGCCTGCAGCAGGTTATGAAGCGAGGCGAAGACCGAAAGATTCGCCGCCGTGCCGGCCGCGCCGGAATTGGGCGGGAAGTTGAACAGAACCACCGCCACCTTGCGGTCCTTCAGGCGGGCGCGGCGCATGGCGACGATCTTCGCGGTGCGGGCGGCCAGCATCTCCACGCGCTCGGTGCAGGCGCGCATCGCCTTCGGGTCACCGTCCGCCGCGCTGCAGCGCCGGTCGCAGCCATGGCACTCGATCCCGTTCGCCCAACGCCCGCCGAACACGGTGGGATTCGTCGCCCCGTCCAGCTCGGGGATGGTGATCATGATGGAGGCTTCCACCGGGGTCAGCCCGGCGGTCGACGCGCGCCAGTCCTCCAGCGACTGGAACTCCAGCGGGTGGGCGGCCAGATACGGCACGTCCAGCTTGGTCAGCATCTCCTCGGCGGCGCGCGCATCGTTATAGGCCGGACCGCCCACCAGGGAGAAACCGGTCAGCGACAGCACGCAATCCACCTTCGAGCGGCCGTTCTCCATGAAGAACTTTTCGATCGCGCCGCGCGCGTCGAGCCCGCTTGCGAAGGCCGGGATCACGTCGAGTCCCTGCGCTTCGAGCGCGCGGATGACGCCGTCATAGTGACCGGTGTCGCCCGCGAGCACGTAGGAGCGCATGACCAGCACCCCGACGGTCCCGGCCCCCGCTTTCCGTGCGGCGGGGAGGGCCGCCGCTCGGTCCGAAATCCGATCCTTCATGGCCGGGTGATAGACCCCCTCTTCGGGGTATTCGATCGGCGCGCAGACCTCGGCGCGGCCGCGATGCGCCGCACGCGGACCGGACGCGTAGGCGTCGATCAGGTTACGGATCATGTTGGTGAAGTTGGCTTCCGACCCGGCGAGCCAGTACTGCATGGACAGGAAGTAGTTGCGCAGGTCCTGCGCCTTTCCGGGGATGAAGCGCAGCACCTTGGGCAGCGCGCGCAACAGTCCCATCTGGCTCTTGCCGCCAGCCTTGGCCGGATCCTTGCCCGCGCCGCCGCGCAGCTTCTTCAGCGCCTTCATGAGTCCGCCCTGGGGCGCGCTCATGTCCAGGCCGCCAAGCTTGGTCAGGCGAACGATTTCCGGCGCGGACATGGAGCCCACCAGCGCGTCGCAATGGGGCGCGCGCTCGGCGAGCGCGGGCAGGACGGCCTGGATGTGCTCTTCGATGAACAGCATGTTGGCCGCGATGATGTCGCCGCGCGCAATGTCGGCGCGGCAGCGCTCCAGCTTCTCCGGCTTGGCGGCCCAGTCCGACGCGGCGTGGAAGGCGAGCTCCAGGCCCGGATAGTCCTTGGCGAGCGCAATGCGGGCGCGGTCCGCCGCGCCGGCCAGGTGGTTGTCCAGCGTGACGATGACGATGCGGATCGGGGCCGCCTCAGCGGCCGAAATGGGCTTTTGCATCATAGAGCGTCTCAAGCGTGATTTCGTCCGCGCCGTGCTCGGCGGCGAAGGCTTCCGCATTGCGCCGCGCCTTGCCGCGCACGAAGAAGGGAATCTTCTTCAGCTCGGCGAGCGCGTCGTCGCGCCAGACCGGCGCGCCGTCGGAGGTTTCGGCGTTCGGGGCGGTGGGCGCGGGGGAAGCAGCGCCGGCGCCGGCGGTCTCAAGGACCGGTTCGGGCGCGGGCTGCGGCGCGGGCTTCGGGCGATGGGCGCCCAGGTGTGACGGGCCGGCCTCGTCGGAGAACTCGAAGTCCTCACGGAACATGCCCAGAAGGTGCTCCTCCAGGCCCATGACGAGCGGGTGCACCCAGGTGTCGAACAAGACGTTCGCGCCTTCGTATCCCATCACCGGCGCATAGCGGGCGGGGAAATCCTCCACATGCACGGGTGCGGAGATCACCGCGCAGCCCAAGCCGAGGCGCTTGGCGATGTGGCGCTCCATCTGGGTGCCGAGCACCAGCTCGCAGCCGGCCGCCTCGATCGCGGCTTCGACTTCCAGATAATCGTCGGTGATCAGCGCCTCGACGCCGTATTTCGCGGCGGTTTCGCGCACGGGCCGGGCGAATTCGCGGTTGTAACAGCCAAGCCCGACGAGTTCGAAACCCATCTCCTCGACCGCAACGCGCGCCGCGGCGGCGGCGTGGGTGCCGTCGCCGAAGATGAAGACGCGCTTGCCGGTGAGGTAGTTGGAGTCCACCGAGCGCGACCACCAGGGAAGACGCAGATCGGCGTCGTCCAGACCGGGCTCGGGATCGACCCCGGCGATCTCGGCGACTTCGCGCACGAAATCGCGAGTCGCGCCGACGCCCATGGGGGTGACGCTGGTGCGTTTCTGACCGAAGGCCTTCTCCAGCCAGCGGGCGGCCTCTTCGGCGATTTCGGGATAGAGAACGACGTTGAAGTCGGCCTGCGGCAGCCGGACGATGTCGGCCGGCGTCGCGCCCAGCGGCGCGACCACGTTCACCTCGATCCCCAGCTTTCCGAGCAGGCCGGTGATCTCCTTCACGTCGTCGCGATGGCGAAAGCCGAGCGCGCACGGCCCGAGGATGTTCGCCCGCGGCTTGCCGGGTTTGCGATCCGGCGCCGCTTCCCCGGGCTGGAGCGCCTGGGCGCCGCAAAGCCCGCGCACCAGCCGGTAAAACGTTTCGGCCGCGCCCCAGTTCTCCTTCTTGGAGTAAGAGGGCAGCTCCAGCGGCAGCACCGGGCAGCCGATGTCCATGGTGGCGGCCAGACCGCCGGGATCGTCCTGGATCAGCTCCGCGGTGCACGAGGCGCCGACGATCATCGCTGTGGGCTTGAAACGCTCATAGGCGTCCTTGGCCGCGGCCTTGAACAGCTCCGCGGTGTCAGAGCCGAGATCGCGCGCCTGAAAGGTGGTGTAGCTCACCGGCGGGCGATGGTCGCGCCGCTCGATCATGGTGAACAGAAGATCGGCGTAGGTGTCGCCCTGGGGCGCATGCAGGACGTAATGCAGATCCTTCATGCCGGTGGCGATGCGCATCGCGCCCACATGGGGCGGGCCTTCATATGTCCACACGGTCAATTTCATGAGGTGAGCCTCAGAACGTCGCGGCGGCGCAAGGGCCGGCAGAACAGCTCGGCGAGGTCGCCGGCCTGCTCGAAGCCGTGGATCGGGGTGAACACCAGCTCGATGGCCCATTTCGTCGACAGGCCTTCGGCTTCCAGCGGATTGGCGAGGCCCAGCCCGCACACGGTCAGGTCCGGGCGCGCCTTGCGGCAGCGCTCCAGCTGACTGTCCACATGCTGACCTTCGCAGAGCTGGACGCTGGAGGGCAGGCGCGGCAATTCGCAATCGAGATGGCCGCGGTGCAGATACGGCGTGCCCACCTCGATCAGCTGGGCGCCCAGCTCCTCATGGAGGAAGCGCGCCAGCGGGATCTCCAGCTGACTGTCGGGAAAGAAGAAGACGCGCTTGCCCGAAAGCTGGTCGCGATAGCGCTCCAACGCCTTCCGTGCGCGGGCTCGCGGCGCGGCGACGACGGTTTCAAACCGGGTCTCGTCCACGCCCCAGACGGTCGCGGCGGCGCGCAGGAAGGCCTCGGTGCCCTCGGCGCCCAGCGGGAAGGGCGCGGGGATGCGCTTGGCGCCGCGATCGTCCAGCGCCGCGCCGGTGCGGCCGAGGAAAGGCTGGGCGAGCAGGTAGTGCGTCCCGGGTCCGATGGGGGGCAGGTCTTTGGAGTTGCGCGCCGGCAGGAAGCGGACCGGCCCGACGCCCATGGCCTCGAACAGGCGCGCGAACTGATCCTCGACCACGTCGGCGAGGGCGCCGACGACGAGCAGGGACCGCGCGTCGGCCGCAGCCTCGGGCAGTTCGGGCACGAGCGCTTCAAGACAGGTGTCTTCGCCCTCCGTGAAGGTCGTCTCGATGCCGGAGCCGGAGTAATTGAGCACGCGCACGTCGTCGTGCTGCGCGTTCAGGCGCTGGGCGGCGCGCGAGAGATCGAGCTTGATCACCTCGCTCGGGCAGGAGCCCACGAGGAACAGAGTCTTGATGTCCGGCCGGCGCGCCAGCACCTGGGCGGCGACGCGATCGAGCTCCTCATTGGCGTCGGACATGCCGGCCAGGTCGCGCTCTTCGATCACGGCGGTGGCGAAGCGCGGCTCGGCGAAGATCATCACGCCGGCGGCCGACTGCATGAGATGGGCGCAGGTGCGAGACCCGACGATCAGGAAGAAGGCGTCCTGGATCTTGCGGTGCAGCCAGACGATCCCGGTCAGTCCGCAGAACACTTCACGCTGGCCGCGTTCGCGCAGGACTTCGGGCGCGCACCCCTTGTCGGCGGGAGCGGTGGCCAAGCTCATGAAGCCGAGCCCTCCAGCCGCGCCATGCGCAGCTTCCAGATGAACTGGGCGGCGTTGATCACGTAGGCCGCGTAGGCGGCGAGCGCGAGCTGCATCTGCTGCTCGCTCGTGCCCAGCCCGAAGAAGACTGCGCCGAGATAGGCGGTGTGCAAGGCCAGCACCAGCATGGAGAAGACGTCTTCCCAGAAGAAGGCGTCGGCGAAGAGATACTTGCCGAAGACGACTTTCTCCCAGATCGCGCCGGTGACCATGATCACGTAAAGGATCAAAGTCTTGATCACCACCGAGGCGGTGGCGGCGACATAGCCTTCGCCGGTCATGAGATAGCGCACGACCAGGGCGAGGCTGACCGCGAACACCAGAAACTGGAGCGGCGCCAGTACGCCCTGCACCAGCGTCCAGGCGCTTTCGTCGCGGCGCTTTCGCTGTTCGGGCGTGTAGAGCGGGGCTTTGCGCGCTTCCGCCTTGTGGGCCCGGCGCCGATGGCCGGCCGCACAGCCGGCGTGCGCGGTCCAGGGCGTGGGCGCGATCATGTCGATCCAGCCCTGAACCGCGCGCGCGGCGTTTTCCGCTAGCTGACCGGCGTGGTTCGACCGGTCTCGCGAAGCGGCGAATCGGCGATCGCTGGTTTGCATGTCAGCCGGCATGACGCGCCTCCTTTCGGCATGTCGTACCTGCGACCGTAAGTCAGCGTTTATCGAAGTGTCAACAAATTTGGACGTTCAAGAAAATTGACAATCGCTGGCCGATTTTAGTGGCCAGCCGGTGAATATGCTGGCACGCTGAAGGGATAATAACGGGGCGGTACCAGACAGGCGCCCTCGCTCCTGGGCGGTTCCGCACCCGCCGCTACCACTTGAAATGGAAGCGGAAAGTAAGGCGTGCGGCCGGCCCCTCCCGGTCTCGCGTTGGGAGGCGAAAGGTGCACCATGGCGGAAACCGCACTTGATAAAATCGGACTAACCGGACTCGCCCGCGCTACGGGCGCGTCGCTGGACTGGCGCAACTGGGCGCCCGGCGCGCGCCGATGCGAGCTGGACGAGGACGAGTTATCCAGTGAATTGCTCAACAAGCTGATCGAGGTGGAGATCATTCCGCGCCTCATGCTGGTCAGCCGGGACACCGAGGCGGAGGCGCCCGTGTCGGCGCGGCCGCCGGCCGCGGGCGCGCAGCGGTTCGACGCCGCGGACGTTGATGCGTTCGCGCGCACCACGATCAACGGCGATCCCGAGGCTCTGCTGGCGGCGGTCAACGAACGCTTGAGCCGCGGCGCGTCTCACGAGGACATACTTCTCAAGCTTCTCGCCCCCGCTGCGCGCCGGCTGGGCAAGCTGTGGGACGACGACGAGGTGGACTTCGCCGATGTGACGATCGGGCTGATGAAGCTGCACCGTGTTCTTGAACGTATCAACGCCGAGACGCCGTGCGCGCTGGGCGCCGGGCGCACCGCGCCGCGGATCCTGCTCGCGCCGGCGCCGGGCGAGCAGCATGTTTTCGGCGTTGTGATGGTGGGCGAATTCTTCGCCAAGTCCGGATGGCGCGTGCGGTGCGAGACCGCGCCATGCGACGATGATCTCGTCGCCGCCGCCGCCGCCGACCATTACGACGTGATCGGGCTTTCCGTCAGCGCCGAGCTCAACATGAAGACCCTGCGCGCCGCGGTCCGGAAGATCCGCGCGGCCTCGCGCAACCGGGATGTCAGCATTCTGGTCGGGGGGCAGGTGTTCAATGGTGATTCAGGCCTGGCGCGCCGCGTCGGGGCCGATGGTACGGCCACCGACGGGGTGCGCGCGGTTGTCACCGCCGAGCGTTTGGTTCATAGGCACGTGCACTCTGAGTGATTGATTCTGCGGTGTTAACAAGGCGACTAAATGGATACCAAGGCGCCCGACGGTCCGAACGCACGGTTCAAGTCCGGCGACGTTGTGAATGCAGCGTTCGTTGACGAAACCGCAGCGGATCTCGCGGCGAATGCGGCCGACATTTCTCTGCTGATCGATAATCGCGGCGTCGTGCGCGACGCCGCGTGTCCCGGCGACGAGTTCGACGCTGACTCGCTCGAGGCCTGGATCGGGCGCAAATGGGCTGAGCTGGTCGCCGACGATTCCCGCGAAAAAGTGAAATTGCTGCTGGAGACGGCGAGCGACCCCGGCCAGCGGCGCTGGCGCCACATCAACCTGGCCGCGCCGGGCGGTGGGGATCTGCCGGTGCGGTTTTTCGCCATGCCGGCCGGGCGCGAAGGCTGGACGCTGGCGCTCGGCCGCGATCTGCGCAGCGCCTCGCGCATGCAGCAGCGCCTGATCGAAGCCCAGCGCTCTATGGAGCGCGACTACGCCCGGGTGCGTGAAGCCGAGACCCGTTTCCGGCTGCTGTTCCAGCTCGCCAGCGAAGGCGTCATCATCATCGACGGCGACACGCTGCGCGTCACCGACGTGAACCCCTCGGCGGCCCGTCTTCTGAGCCGGTCCTCCCAGCGCATCGAAGGACGCTCGATCGAGGGCGCGTTCGGCGCCGACAGTGCGGAAAAGGTGCGCGAGCTGCTCACCGTGGCGCGCAAGACCGGCCGCACCGAGCAGGCCGAGCTGACTCCGGACGGCGCCAAGACGGTGTGCATGCTTCATGTCTCGGTCTATCGCCAGGGCCGCGAAGTCTACTATCTCGCTCGCCTCGCGCCGAAGGACCAGGCCGCCGCCGCGGGCGCCGACTCCCGGCTTGCGAACCTGGCCGCGATCCTGCCGGACGGGCTGGTGCTGACCGGCGAGGATGGCAAGATCCTGGCGGTCAACGAGGCGTTCGTGGAGCTTGCTCAACTGGGCGAGGCGGAATCGGCGCGCGGCGCGCCCATCGAGACCTTCCTTGGGCGCACCGAGACCGAGGTGAACGTCCTCATCGCCAATCTGCGCGAGCACGGCGTGATCCGTAATTTCGCGACACTGGTGCGCTCGCGCCATGATCTTCGCGAGGCGGTGGAGGTCTCCGCCGTCTCCGCGCCGGGCCCGTCCGGCCCGGTATTCGGGTTTTCGATCCGTCCGGTGGGCCGGCGTCTGGTGGCCGGGCGCGGAGGCGAGGGCGCGCCCATGCCGGGCAGCGTGGATGAGTTGTCCGATCTGGTGGGCCGGGTCGCGCTCAAGGACATCGTGCGTGAAAGCACCGACATGATCGAGCGCAGCTGCATCGAGGCGGCGCTGGAGCTGACCAACGACAATCGTGCGTCGGCGGCCGAGATCCTGGGGCTCAGCCGTCAGAGCCTCTACGCGAAAATGCATCGCCACAAGATCGGCGAGCTGACCCCGAAATCACAAAACTAAAGCGTCAACTTTAATTGACGCTCTTGACTGATCGCCGTACCTTACAGGTATGGATGGTCAGATCATGTCTCCGGCCCCGAGCCTGCGCACGCGTGCTCTCGCGGTCGTCGAGCTGTCCAAGCCCGTCACCTGGTTTCCGCCCATGTGGGCGTTCATGTGTGGGGTCGTCTCATCTGGACAGTTGGGGGTCGATACGCTGGGCTTGCTGGCCGCGGGCGTGTTTCTCGCCGGTCCGCTTCTGTGCGCGGGCAGCCAGACGGTCAATGACTGGTTCGACCGCGAGGTCGACGCCATCAATGAGCCGAACCGACCTATTCCCTCTGGCCGCATTCCCGGGCGCTGGGGGCTTTACATCGCCGTGTTCTGGTCGCTGGCCGGTTTGGTCTGGGCGGCTTTGCTCGGTCCTTGGGTCCTTGCGGCGGCGGCGCTGGGCGTCGCGCTGTCCTGGGCCTACAGCGCCCCGCCCGCGCGCTTGAAGCGCAGCGGGTTCTGGGGCCCGCTTTCGGTGGGGATCTCCTATGAAGGCCTCGCCTGGTTCACCGGCGCGGCGGTGATGGCCCAGGCTCTGCCGCGCGCGGAGGTCATAACGCTCGCCGTGCTCTACAGCCTCGGCGCCTATGGCATCATGGTCCTCAACGATTTCAAGGCGATCGAGGGCGACCGGCGCATGGGCGTCAATTCTTTGCCGGCCGAGCTCGGCGCCGCGCCGGCCGCGCAGATCGCCTGC
>JBKHAZ010000076.1:0-10360 GCA_046542605.1 Oceanicaulis sp.
CCATCCTGGTGCCCGGCGGCTTCGGCGAGCGCGGCGCGGAAGGCAAGATCGCCGCGGCGCGGTTCGCCCGCGAGCGCAAGATTCCGTATTTCGGTATTTGTTTCGGCATGCAGATGGCGGTGATCGAGGCGGCGCGCAATCTCGCCGGCGTCGAGGGGGCGGGCTCCACCGAATTTGGCGAACCCAAAGTTCCGCTCGTCGGTCTCTTGACCGAATGGGTGAAGGATAACGAGGTGATCGAACGCTACGAGGGCGGGGACTTGGGCGGCACGATGCGGCTGGGCGCCTACACCGCGCGCCTGAAAGCAGGCTCGCGCGTCGCCGAGGTCTACGGCGGAGCCGAGATCGAGGAACGCCACCGCCACCGCTATGAGGTCAATATCGACTTCAAAGACCAGCTGGAGGCGGCCGGTCTGATCTTCTCAGGCCTCTCGCCGGACGGGGTGCTGCCGGAGATCGTGGAGTACGCCGACCACCCCTGGTTCATCGGCGTGCAGTTTCACCCCGAGTACAAATCCCGCCCCTTCGCGCCGCATCCGCTGTTCGCCAGCTTCGTCGGCGCGGCCCTGACCCAGAGCCGCCTGGTCTAGGCGCTCTTCTGATCAGGCGTGGCCGCTGGCGGCGGTGAGGAATTCCGGCGTCACGCCGAGAAGCCCAAGCGCGCGCGCCCATTTCTCCTCCCCGCCCAGGGCGAAGAGCAGCGCCTCGTCGGGCTCGCAGACCAGCCAGGCGTTCGCGGCGATCTCGTCCTCCAGCTGGCCGGCGTCCCAGCCGGCGTAGCCGAGCGCCATCATCGCCCGCTTGGGCCGGGCGTCGCACACCAGGCAGTCCAGGATTTCGCGTGTCGCGGTGAGCGCGACCCGGTCGGCGATCACCAGGCTGCCGGGGCCGCACCCCGCATCGGTGGTGTGCAATACGAAGCCGCGATCACGGTCCACCGGCCCGCCGTCGAGCACCGGTTCGTCCGGCGCCCGTTCGGCCTGGGCGATCTCCAGCTGATCGAGCAATTCAGGCAGATGCAGTCCGTCCATGGGCCGGTTCATGATCAGCCCCATGGCCTGGTCGTCGTCGTGGCTGCATACGAACACGACCGCCCGGTCGAAACGCGGGTCGCCGATCAGGGGGCTGGCGATCAAAAGCTTGCCGCTGAGATAGCCGGACTGGGAGACGGGCTGTGACATGACCATGAGCTTCAGCCCTTAGGGGCCCCCTGTCCAGTGCGTGCGCTTCGCTTCGCCTTGCCGCAAGGGCGCGGCGGGTCTAAGTGCAAACTCCCCGCAATCAAGGAAAGGTCCCCGCCATGACCATCAAAGTCGGCGATACGCTGCCGGACGTCACCTTCATGACCATGACCGCGGACGGCCCCGCGCCGGTTTCCACCGACGACGCCTTCGCCGGCAAGCGCGTGGCCCTGTTCGCCGTGCCGGGCGCCTTCACCCCGACCTGTTCGGCGCGCCACCTGCCAGGCTTCGTGGAGAAGGCGGGCGAGTTGAAAGCCAAGGGCGTCGACCGCATCGCCTGCACCTCTGTCAACGATGTGTTCGTCATGGACGCTTGGGCCCGGGACCAAAACGCGGGCGATCAGGTGATGATGCTCGCCGACGGCAACGCCGACTTCGCCAAGGCGGTCGGCCTTGAGATGGACGGGTCCAAGTTCGGCATGGGGACCCGCTCGCAGCGCTACGCCATGGTGATCAACAACAAGACGGTCGAGCACCTCTTCGTGGAGGACGCAGGCGGCTTCGAAGTCTCCAGCGCCGAGCACATGCTGAGCAAGCTCTGAGCTTTCGTTCCATACCGGCGCGGGGCGATGATCGGGAACTTCGCCCCGCGCCCCGCCGTTAGCCCTCCCGCACGCTTGCGCGAGGATTTTCCATGTTCGTCGAAACCATCAAGACCGAAGGTCTGTCCCATCTCTCCTATCTTGTGGGCGACGGCGACAAGGCCGCCGTGATCGATCCGCGCCGGGACTATCAGGTCTACGAGGACCTGGCGCTCAAGCGGGGCGCCCGCATCGCCTTCATCTTCGAGACCCACCGCAATGAGGATTTCATCTCGGGCGCGGAGGATCTCGCACGGCGCACCGGCGCGGCGGTCCTTCGCGGGCCCACCGACGAGTACGACGTGCATTACGCGGAGGCCCGGCCGGAGCACGACCGGGTCCATCTGGGCGAGGCGAGCCTTGAGGTGCTCCACACGCCCGGCCACACCATGGACTCCATCTCTCTCGTCCTGCGCCATCTGGAGACCGGGGAAACACCGCTCGGCGTGTTCACCGGCGATGCGCTCTTCGTCAACGATGTCGGCCGCACCGATTTCTACCCCGGCCGCGAGGCGGAGGTCTCCGGCCTGCTTTACCAGTCCCTGCACGACAAGCTTCTGCCGCTGGGCGACCAGACCGTGGTCTATCCCGCCCATGGCGCCGGGTCGGTGTGCGGTCAGGGCATGGCCTCGCGCGATTTCACCACGATCGGCTATGAGCGCGCCCACAATCCGGCGCTCCAGAAGGACCGCGACGGCTTCATAGAGATGAAAACCGCCGAGGAGCACGAAAAGCCTCCTTATTTCAAGATGATGGAGCGCCTGAACGCCGGCGGCGCGCCGCGCATCGGGCCGCGCCCGGCGCCGGTCCAGCCGCTGGACGCCGACGCCTTCATCCGGCGTATGACCGACGGCATGGTCGCCGTCGACGTGCTCATGGCCGAAAGCTTCGCCGGCGCCCACCCGCCCGGCGCGATCTCGCTGCCCTTGTCCATGCTGCCCTCCTTCGCCGGCTGGCTTCTGCCCTACGACACCCCGCTCGGCCTGATCGCCGCAAGCCCGGAGCAGGCCGAGGCCGCCGCCCTGCAACTTTCGCGCATGGGGTTCGACGAGGTGCAGGGCTATCTCAAGGGCGCCGTGACCGCTTGGGCGACCGCAGGCTATCCGGTCGACCGCATCGGTGCGATCGACGGGCCGGATTTCCTCGAGGCTCTGGAGGCCGGACGCGCGCTGAACATTCTCGATGTGCGCAGCACGTCCGAGTTTCAGTCCGGTCATCTGGAGGGCGCGATCAACATCTACGCCGGCGAAATTCCCGGCCGGATCGACGAGCTGGACCGCTCGAAGGAATGGATCGTCATGTGCGGATCGGGTCAGCGCGCCACGATCGCGGCCTCGATCCTGCAGCGCGCCGGGTTTGAAAAGCTGAAGATCTTCTGGGGATCGATGAAGGCGTGCCAGCAGCTGGGCTGCCGGATGGCGGCCTGACGGCGCGTCAGCCCGGCGGCGCGAAGCGGTTCTCGACCCCGCTCAGGACCGCAGCGGCCGCGTCCTGAGGGCGCAGCGCCCTCGAGAATCGCCAGCCCTGACCGAAATCGCAGCCGAGATCAGCGCACAGGCGCGCCGCGTCCTCGGTCTCCACGCCTTCAGCGACGATGGTCATGGCGTAGCTGCGTGCGATGGAGACCACGCTTTTCACGATCGCCCTGGCCGCCGGGTCGGCGAGGGCGGCGCGCACGAAGTACTGGTCGATCTTAACCGTGTCGAACGGGAAGCGATCCAGGCGCGAAAGCGATGAATAGCCGGTGCCGAAATCATCGAGCGCCAACGACACCCCGGCGGTGCGAATTTTTTTCATGGCCGCCTCCGCCGCGTCGGGATCGGCCATCACCTCGCTTTCGTTCAGCTCCAATTTGAAGCGGTGCGGCGGCAGCCCGGTCTCGTCCAGCATGGCCAGAAGCTCGTCCGCGAAACCGGGTGCGCAGATCTCCCCAGCGGTGGCGTTGGCGGCGAGGAAGAGGCCGGCCGCGGCGGCCTGTCCGGCCGCCTGCGCCCCGTCGCGCCAGGCCGCCGCGTCCGATGCGGCGGCGCGCCGTACGGCCTTGCCGACGCGCTCGGTCAGGCCCTGCTCGGCGGCGAGCGGCAGAAAATCGTCCGGCGTCATCACCTCGCCGTCGGCGCGCACCCAGCGGGCGAGGGCCTCGAAACCGGCCAGGCGCCCGTTGTGCAGGAAAACGACGGGCTGGTGCCAGGCGAGGACATCCCCCGCCTCCAACGCCGCCTCCAGCGCCGCCTCCAGATCAATGCGGCCGAGCGCGCCGTGCGGATCGGCGCCGGCGGGGACCAGAAGGCCGCGCCAGGCGCCGTCCTGAGCCGAGCCGATCAGGCGGGCGTAACGCACGACACCGTCGGTTCCCATGAGGCGAAGGCGGGCGTCGAGGGGCGCCAGCGCCTTCACTGGGCCAAGAACCCGCCTGTCGCCCGGGGCGACGGCGGAGATCAACGTGTCCAGAGAGGCGCATGGTTCGGGCAATCCGAAGCGGCGCGCGTCGCCGGCGAGCGTGAGGACACCGCTTTCGGGTGCAAAGCACACCGCCAGAGCGCCCGCGGCGCCGGCCGCTGCGGAAAACGAGGCGTCGGTCATGGTCAGCGGATCGGATCGTCGCGCAAGATCGCAAACTTGAGATGATCGCGCCAGCGCCCGTTGATCTTCAGATAGTTGCGCGCGACCCCCTCCGGCGTGAAGCCCACCGAAAGCAAAAGTTGGCGCGAGGCCTCGTTGTCGAGCCGCGTCGCCGCTTCAACCCGGTTCAGGCGCAGCGGGCCGAAGGCGAAGGACAAGACGCGACGCACTGCGGCGCGCGCATGGCCCTTGCGCAGATAGGGCGACCCGATCCAGTAACCGAGATCGCCCGCCTGCAGCACGCCGCGGCGCACATTGTTGAGATTGCACGCGCCCAGAAGCACGTCGTCGCTCGCGCGGAAGATGAAGAAGGGGTAGCCCGCTCCGGATTCCACATCGCTCTGATAGCGGCGGAGCCGGCGCTTATAGGCCGAGCGCGTCAGCTCGTCCTCCGCCCAGGCCGGCTCGAACGGCTCGGTGTGCGCGCGGCTGGCGTAGCGCAGCTTCGCCCAGGCGTCGTAGTCGTCAAGGCAGGGATGCCGCAGGCGGACGCCTTCGCCCCACAGCACGTGATCGCTGGTGTCTTCGCGCCAAAGCGCCATCGCCCCGAAAGCCTTTTCTCGCCGGTGTCGGTCTAATAGACGGCGCGCCGCGCCGGATCGCAAGATGATAGGTCAGGCGTGGTCACTCCCGCCTTAAGTGCAGTCGTCCGGCGCGCCAGTGGAAGGCGAGATAGACCGCGATGAGCGCGATCGCCATCAGAAACCAGGTGATCGCGTAGGCCAGATGGCGTTCCGGCGGGGTCTGCGTGAGATGATCCGGCGCCGCGCCGGTGTCGCGCGCCAGCCACCAGTCCCGAGCGAGCGCGCCGTCGGGAAGCTCCAGCGCCGCCTCCATTAGCTGGGGGGCGTAGGCGTAGAAGCCGTCCCGGCCGCTTTGTGGAGTGAAGGCGCCGCGCGCGCGTGGCCGCTCCAGGCGCAGAGCGTCCACCGGGGCGGCGCCGGCGGGAAGTCCCGACGCGCCGGCGCGCGCGGTGTCCAGCGGGTCGAAGCGCACCTCTACGAGCAGGGCCTGGGCGTCGGTGCAGTCGGGCGCGGCGATCGGGGCGAAGATCCGCCAGCCCGGTCCGCCCTCCGGCCCGATCCCGTAAACTCGCACAAAGCGCGCAGAGACCGGCCCGCGCTCCAGCCTCACACCGCGCCCCGGCGCCGCGGCGCCGCCGCACAGCGCTTCAGACAAGCTTACTGCGGGCGCATCGCGGGTGGCGGCGAAGTCCTGCAGAAGCGCCGCTTTCCACGCGCGCCGGTCGAGCTGCCAGCTTCCCAGCCAGACGAGAAGCGCGAGCGCGGCGAGGGTGAACAGGGAAAGAAGCGGGTAGGGGCGGAAGGTCATGGGCGGGATATGGCCCAGCCGGTGCGCCCTGTCACGCCCCGGACTCGCAGAAGCGCCACACCCGCGCCAGCGCCACGTCGCGGTCCTCCAAGGCGCGCGATGCCGGCGTTGTGTAGCGCGCCACGGTTTCGAGGCGGGCGCGCGGAAGGAAATGGCGGCCCGGATCGCCGATCAGAACCGTCGCGCCGCGCCGGGCCAGGCTTTCAAGCCATGCGCCGATGCGCGCTCCGGCCTCGGCCTCATAGAAAACATCGCCGGCGAGAATCACGTCCCATCCCCGGTCCTCGCCCACCAGATCGTCGTGCGCGACCTTAATCGAAACGGCGTTGAGCGCTGCATTGGCCTTTGCGGCGGCCACCGCGTATGCGTCGATCTCGCTGGCGGTGACACGCGCCGCGCCGGCTCTCGCTGCGGCGATGCCCGCCACCGCGCAGCCGCAGGCGAAGTCCAGAACGTGCTTGCCCGCGACAACGCCGGGATGGTCCAGCACATGGCGCGCGAGCGCCTGACCGCCGCCCCAGGCGAAAGCCCAGAAAGGCGGTTCCAGTCCGCCTGCGTGCAGGTCTTCCTCGCTCTGCTCCCACACCTCATAGGCGTCGTCAGCGAGATGGAAACGCAGCTCCGGCGTCAAAGGCGCCGATGCGATGCGGGTGTGCTCGGCGATAAACCCGGCCGGGTCGAGGCCTGCGGGCGTCGCGGGCGCGGCCGGCCGGCTCACGCCTGGCTCGGATGCGGCACGAAGGCGAGCGCGACGCCGTTATTGCACCAGCGCTGACCGGTGGGGCGAGGGCCGTCGTCGAAGACATGGCCCTGATGCCCGCCGCAGCGGGCGCAATGATACTCGGTGCGCGGGGTCCACAGCCGGTAATCGGGCTTGGTGTCCAGCGCACCGTCCAGCGGCGCCCAGAAGCTCGGCCAGCCGGTGCCGCTCTCAAACTTGGTGCGCGAAGAAAACAGCGGCAGCGCGCAGCCCGCGCAAACATAGATACCGCGCCGCTCCTCGGCGTTGAGCGCGCTCGTCCCGGCGCGCTCGGTGCCCTCCTGGCGCAGGATGCGGAATTGCTCGCGGCTCAGACGCTCGCGCCACCAGCCCTCGCTCTTCGAGGCGTAGTCGATCTCTTCCTCGCCCATGGGCACGATGCGCGCGTCGGCGAACAGATCGGCGTCGATGGCGGTGGAGGTGGCGTCCTGGGCGTCGGCGCCCGATCCGCAGGCGGCCAGCGCGCCGGTCGCGCCGGCGGTGAGCAGGAAGAGGCGTCGGTCGATGAAGGACATGGCGGACCTCGCAAAACAGCATTCGTCCCCTAACGTATGCACGCCGCGCCCGTTCGCCAGTCATGAGGTGGTGAGGCGTTTTCTTCGGCGCCGGCCGCAGGCCGCCTCGGATCCGGAGCGAGTGGCTTGCCGCGCCGGGCGAATATCCGCCTACTGTGCGGCATGCACCGCAGTCTTTTCATTATACCGTTTCTCATCACGGCGTGCGCCGCCGACCCGTACGCGCACGAGCGTCCGATCACCTGGACGCAGCTTCTCGAGCGCGAGCGCGAGCCGGCCGATCACCGCATCGCCTATGGTCCAGGTGAAGAGCAGCACGGCGAGCTCTGGTTGCCGCAGGGCGAAGGACCGTTCCCGCTGGTGGTGATGATCCACGGCGGCTGCTGGCGTGCGGAGATTCCCGGCACGATCCTGCAGGATCAGCTCAACGCTGATCTCAGGCGCCGGGGCTATGCGGTGTGGAACATCACCTATCCTTGCGTGGGTCATGAAACGGGCGGTTATCCTGGAACCTTCCGGTCGATCGCGGCGGCGAGCGACCATGCGCGTCGCCTGGCGCAGTTTCATCCCCTGGATCTGTCACGCAGCGTCATGATGGGCCATTCCGCCGGTGGGCACCTGGCGCTGTGGAGCGCGGCGCGCGCCGGCCTGCCTGCAGGCGCGCCGGGAGCCTCGCCGGAGCCGTTCAGGCCGCGCGCCGTCATCTCGCTCGCCGGGCTGATTGATCTGGAGGACTATTCAGCCAACGGGCCGGGCCGCTGCGGCGAGCCGGAGATCGTGGAGGCGCTCCTGGAGGGCGCGACGGGCGATCGCTACGCGCTCACCAGCCCGGCGCGCCGCCTCCCCCTTGACGTTCCCCAGGTGATCGTTTCAGGCGCGCTCGATCCCATCGTCCCGCCGGCGCTGGGCGCGGCCTACACGGCGCGCGCCAAGGCGGCCGGGGACGTGGTGCGCCACTTGGAGATCGAAGACGCGGGCCATTTCGAACTCATCGATCCGGCCGCGCCCGCCTGGCGCACCATACTGGGCGAGATCGAGCGCGTCCTTCAGTAGGCGCCGCCGCCCGGTTGCGTCTTCGATTTTTTTCTGACCTGCTTGGTCTTTCAGCCCTGGCTGAACGGCGATGCGGAGCCAACGACCGCGGAAAAGCTCAAACAGAAAGTCGTCGGCCCCGGGACGGTGGAAGCGACGCACCGTGGCGGACGCCCGAGCGACCAGGCGGTTCGCCGGCGGCCGCCGGCCGGATTCACGACTGGCAGCGATGGCCCTCGGACGGGCTGATCTCCACCCATCCCGTGGCGTGGTCGATGACGATGGAAGCCCCGTCCAGCGCATCCATGCCGATCAGCATGGCCGGCCGGTCGTTCCAGCCCAGCGCCCGAAACACGTCCACATCCGCGACGATCGGCTCCAGACCGCGCAGGCACACCCCGCCGACGCGCACCTCGCGCAGGCGCACCGCGCGGCGCGTCTCCACCGTTTCACCGGCCTGGCTGACGCCCATCACGCTGAAGTCCACACGGATGCCGGTGTTGCGGATATTGTCGGCGAAGGCGCTGGTCACCAGGCTGCGCGGCGACCCGGTGTCGATGAGGGCGGGAATGTCGCGTCCCACGCGGGAGGCCGCAACCGTGGCCAAGGGCACGTTGTGGACCGGGTCGATCCGCGCATCCGCTCGGCGCGGGGGCGGGACGTCAAGCGTCAGGCGTCCGCCTGCAAGGTCGATCAAGGCGGTGCGGTTTCCAAAAGCGTCATTGCCCAACAGGCCGTAGACGTCGAGGTCGATGTCCGAGGGGACCGCCACGACGACCGCATTGAGGTCCCGCGCGACGCCGGCGCCGAAATCGATCGTATCCAGCGCCAGCCGCTCGGAGCGGATCTGGGCGGTGAGCGTCTGCACGTCCGACAGACGCCCGCTCGGCTCGAAGCCGAAATGCACTGCAAGCGGTTCGGCGAGGCTGGTGTGGCTCGCGGCGGTGTCGATCACGAAGGGCCAGGGCCCTTCGCCGTTGATCAGGACGTCGATCGTGCGCCTGCCGTCTTCCGCCTGGCCGAGCCCGGACGCATTGTCCGGCAACGCCGGCTGGGCGGCGAGGACGGCCGCCAGCGTGGCGACGGCGAACAACATGCACAACCTCCTCGCAAGGCTCAGAACACTCCGTTTACCTCAATATAGACCCGGCCGTCATAATCGACAGTACGCGTCTCCACTTCAACCGGCGCGCCCTGATCGCGCGGGGCCGCCCAGACATAGCGGATGCGGTCCTGTTCGCCGAGATTGAGATCGGCGCCGATGCGCGCGGTGAGTCCTCTCAAGCGCCGCGTCTCGGCGAACAGATCCAGATCGCCGCGTGGCGGAGTGACCCGTTCGAACTGGTCGATACGATAAAAATCCTCGTGACCCTGAACGTAATAATCGAACCCCCAGGCGAAGCCGGCCTCGGGAAGATCCTGCCGGAAATCGAGGCTCGCGCGCCAGTCCTCGTCATTGCGGAAACGCCGCTCCACGCCGGTGACCGGATCGGTGACGCGGGTCTCTCGCACCATGGCCGATCCGCTCAACACGCCGCCGCGCACGCCGAGCCCGTCCAGCGGCGTGGTGTAATCGGCCTGCAGCCGCCATCGCCGCCCGTCGCCCAGATTACCGGGCGCGTCGAAGCCGCCGAGCAGCGGTACAAGGTCCTCGACCCCTTCCACCCATTCGTGGCGCACCAGTAAGGTGAAGCTGCCGTTCTGGGAGAAGCGCCGTTCCCAATCGGCCTGCAGCCGCCAGGTGCGCTCCGCCTCCAGATCGGGATTGCCGAGCTGGCTGGTGTCGTCGTTGACGTTCACCGACGAGATGAAGTCGTTGAACGAGAGCTGACCCACAAAGCGGCGCGCCGACACGCGCAGCTGATCTTGCGTGTTCGGCGTCCAGCTGACGGTGAATTCGGGTTTGAAATAGGTGAAGCGGCGCTGTTTTTCCGCGTCTCCGCTCTGGGTGATTTCAGACAGCTCCACGCCCAGAACGCCGTCGAACGCCCACGCCGGGGAGGGGCGCCAGACCCGTTGCAGCGAGGCGTCGATGCGCGTCTCCTCCACCTTCGTGTCGCTCACCGGCAGATCGACGGGAACGCGCAAGGGGCCGGAGAAAAGATCAAGCTCTCCGTCGAGGAAATTATAGGCGCCTTCCACCGCCAGCGTCGTGGCGTGGGTTTCCCCGCGCGCCTTACGGGCTTCGACCCGCAAAATGCTCTCTCCGGACGTTTCGGTGTCGGAGATCACGAGCTGGTCGGTGACGCGATCGTCGGGCGCGAAATCGAAGAAGAC
>JBKHAZ010000077.1:0-10288 GCA_046542605.1 Oceanicaulis sp.
CGCGCACCAGACAAAAAACCCGCTTCAGACATGGCGCGCCGCCCCTTTCGCCGTCATCGCAAGACGATCGATCTGATCGCCGAGCAGGTCGCGCTCCCTGTCGAGCGCATCCAGAAGGCCGGCCGCGGGTTCGCCATGGTGAAGAACATCCCCACGGCGCTGCTCGACCGCACGCTCGCGCGCGCACAGCTGCATCAGCTCGGCGTTGATCCGGGTTGAGGGTGTCACGGCCATGTCCTTTCTTCGTGAGTGCGTTGCGCCATGGGGCGTCGCCGGGGCGACTTCGCGGCGCTGAGCTTGCGATAAAGCGTAGCCGGCGACACACCGAGTTCCTCGGCGATTTCAGGCACCGGCGTTCCGGCGGCGCGCTTTGCGCCAGCCGCTTTGATTTGCGCCTCAGTGAGTGCGTTGGGACGGCCCAACTTGCGACCTCTCGAGCGTGCGGCGTCCACCCCCGCCTTGGTGCGTCCGCTGTGGGCGTCGCGCTCGAAGCCCTCCAGCGTGGAGAGCAGCCGATAGACCAGCGGGCCGGCGGGTGTCGTGGTGTCGATCCCGTCCTCAAGCGCAATAAACCCGACGCCGGTCCTGTGCAGGCGTGCGGTGATGCGGTTGAGCTCGCGCAGGGATCCGGCGAGCCGCTCAAGGCGCCAGACGACCAGCACGTCGCCGCGCCGCGCTTGAGCGAGGGCGCGCTTGAGCTCCGGGCGGCTCTGAAGCCCACCGGGGGCGGCTTCTTTAAAGACCAGCCGGCACCCCGCCGCCGTCAGCGCGTCCAGTTGCGCCTTGATATCGGTGTCGTCTGCGAAAAGATTGGCGTAGCCGATTTTCATAAGGCGTCGTCTCGGTGAAAGGCGATGAATGCACGCGGGTTCGCGCGCGCGGCGGGCTTTCGTCAGGCTGCGAAGCTGAAGGGATGGTCGAGGTCGAACGCGTCGGCGACGGCCCTCTCGGTGAGGACGTCGGAGGGCGCTCCGTCGCCGACGATCTCGCCGTCCGACACCAGCACCACCTTGTCCGCCCAGCGCTTCACCAGCGGCAGATCGTGCAGCACGGCCAGCACGCCCCAGCCTTCCCCGGCGAGCCGGGCGAGCAGGTGCATGAGCCGCAGCTGGTGTTTCAGGTCCAGCGCGGCGGTGGGCTCGTCTAGCAGCAGCCAGCGGCTCCGCCCGTCCTGCGGCGGGTGCCAGAGCTGGGCGATCACGCGGGCGATCTGAACGCGCTGGCGTTCGCCGCCGGACAGCGTCAGGTAATTGCGCTCGGCCATGTCGGAAATCCGCACGAGCTCCATGGCGCCCTCGACCGCTTCGGCGTCTTCAGACAGGGTGGCGCGGCCGTGATGGGGCGCACGGCCCATGGCGACCACTTCATGGACCAGGAACGGAAAGCTCAGCGACGGCGTCTGCGGAAGCACCGCCCGGCGCAGCGCCATCTTGCGCGCCGGGATCGCGCCCAGCGCCTCGCCGTCGATCAGAACGGCGCCGGAATCCGGCTTCATGGCGCCGGAGATCAGATTGAGGGCCGTGGACTTGCCTGCGCCGTTCGGCCCGCAAATGGCGGTGAAGGCGCCGGGCTCGGCGGTGAAGCTGACCGCGTCGAGCAAGGCGCGCCCGCCGCGGCGCACCAGTGCGTCTTTCAGAGCGAGGGTCATGCCAGCGTCCCCTTGGTCTTGTCGCGGATCAGAAGCCAGAAGAAGAAGGGCGCCCCGATGAAGGCGGTCACCACGCCCAGCGGAAGCTCGGCCGGCTGGACGGCGAGGCGCGCGACCAGATCGGCGAAGGTGAGGAGACCTGCGCCGAGTAGCGCCGAGCCCGGCAGGACGAAACGATGGTCCGGCCCCGTCATCAGGCGCACCAGGTGAGGCGTGACGAGGCCCACAAAGCCGATGATCCCGCACACGGCGGTGGCCGCGCCGACGCCGGCGGCGGTGAACACCGCCGCGCGCAGCTTCAGCGCCTCCACGTCCGTGCCCAGATGCTTGGCTTCGGACTCCCCAAGCAGGAGACTGTTCAGCGGGCGCGCCAGCGTCGACAGGGCGGCGATGGCGATTCCCATCAGGATCAGCGCCGGCCAGACCCGGCCCCAGGTCGCACCGTTGAGACTGCCCAGCGTCCAGAAGGTGAGGGTGCGCAGCTGCGCGTCGTCCGCGAGGAAGGTGAGATAGCCGATCAGCGCTGCGGCGAGCGCGTTGGCGGCGACGCCGGCGAGCAGCATGGTCGCCACCACCACCCGGCCCTCGAACAGGGAGACCCGGTAGATCAGCGCCACGGCTGCAAGGCTGCCGGCGAAGGCGGCGACGGGGAGCGCGAACGGTCCCAGAAGCGCGATGAGCGGCGCGGCGACGCTGGCGCCGAGCACGATCACCGCCACCGCGGCGGCCGCGCCGCCGGACGACACGCCGATCAGGCCGGGATCGGCGAGCGGGTTGCGGAAAAAGCCCTGCATCACCGCGCCGGCGATCCCCAGCGCGGCGCCTGCGGCGAGGCCCAGCGCGACGCGCGGCGCGCGAATGGATTCGATGACGGCGCTGTGGACCGGATCGGCGGCGTCGCCGAACCCCAGGCCGGTCCGGTCGAGCAACACGACCAACATCTCGCCAGCGCCGATGGTCATGGGGCCGAGCGTGAGGCCGAGCACGGCGGCGAGCCCGGCGAACAAGGCGCAGGCGGCGATCACCGCGCGTCCGCGGGTCTCTCGGCGGCGTTGGAGCGACACGCCGGCGAAGGCTCGAAGCTCGGCGGTCATCGGACCACCGGCGCCTGCAGCGCCGCCTTGAGGTCGCGCGCGGCCTCGGCGAGGCCGTCCGCAGCGCGCGGGCCGAAACTCATCACGCGAACTGAATCCACCGCCACGATGCGGCCTTCCCGGCCGGCCGAGGTGAGGGCGAGGGCGGGGTGGTTCGCCACCGCGTCCAGCCCGCCGAGCGCGCGCACATTGTGGCTCATGACGAAGATGACGTCCGGGTCGGCGGCCACCGCCGCCTCCATGGACAGGGCGCGAAAGCCCTGCTGGCTGGCGAAGGCGTTCTCCACGCCAAGGATTTCGAGCACGGCGTGACCGGCGGTTTCGGTCCCGGCGGCTTGCGGCCCGCTGTCGCCCAGCGCCGCGAAGAACAGACCGACGGGCCGGCCCTCGATCGTGTCGATCTCGGCGCGAGCGCGCCGCCAGTCGGCGTCGATGTCGGTGATCAGCGCGTCCGCCCGCTCCGGCGCGCCCAGCGCGTCCGCCACCTGCCTCACTTTCGTGCGCACCGCCTCGATCGTGTAGCGATCATCCACGGTGACCATGTCCAGGCCGACATCGCGCAATTGCTCCACCACCGCTTCAGGACCGGCCGCACCGCCGAGCAGGAGGATGGAGGGATCGAGCGAGAGCAGGCTTTCGGCCGCCAGCGAGCGCACATATCCGACCTTCGGCGTGTCCTCAGCCTCGGGCGGATAGACGCTGGTGGAGTCCGTGGCGACGATCTGGTCGCCATAGCCCAACGCATAGACGATCTCGGTGACGTCTCCGCCGACCGAGACGATGCGGTGGTCCTGCTGGGCGACGGCTGTCGCGCCGAGCGTCAAAGCGGCCAGCGTCCCGCTAAGCCAGGCGTGCATGTGCGCAACCATAAATCCGTCTCCCGAGGTTGATGACTGAGAACACGGCGGCCATGACCGCCGGCATGAAACCAGATCGCGTCATCGGCGCGCTCGTCTCAGCGACGATCCGCCAGTTCGCGTGGTGGTTCTTGATATCGGACGCGCGGCGCAGGCATGAGGCGAACGCCACGCTTTCGTCCCTGAGGCGCTTCATCGCTGGATGCTTGCGGCTGTTCCGCATCATTTCCGGCGAGACCCAGTCGAAGATGAACTCCGCGTCGCCGCGATCGCCTACAGCTTTGAAGACCTCGCCGACCGCTTGCGCGTTCACATAGATCAGAACCGCTTCCGAGATCACCAGAAGCGGACCTTGTGTTTCGCCGAGCATGGCGCGGAAGGCGTCGATATCCGACACGTCCAGCGCCTGGGTGCGCCGTTGCTCGCCGTCTTCGAGCACCTGCGCCCGAAGCGCGACGACAGGCTCAAGATCGGTGTCGATCCACGACCAACCGCCAACCTTCGCGCGCCCGCGCATGCGCTCATAGGCCGTATTCAGCCCGGCGCCGAGATTGAGGATCGTTCCCTGGGGGTGACGATTGAGGAAGTCGAGGCAGCGCTGGTCGAAGAAGGACCCACGGTGGATCACGCCAAGCAGCATCGATCGATTGACCGCATATCGGTCAAGATCGATCCCAAGGCGCTCGGCGAGACGTTCGGATTCCGTGTCGATGAAGCCGTTCACGCCGTCCCTGGAGCCGCGCGCCCGGCAGGCCAGGGGAATGAGCAACGTCTCCGAGGCGCCTTGTAACGCTTCGGCCTGAGCTTGGATGTTCGAACCTTCCATCGGGATCGCCCTAGGCAGCGCCGGCGCGCCGGCGCGGCAGAGAGTCGAGGATGGCCCGCCAGTCGGCCCGCTCCTCCTGGCGCGGCTTGCGCTCGCCGAAGAACATGGCGAAGTGCCGCCCGTCGGGGGCGAACAGTTCCAGCGAGGTGACGACGCCGTCGCGGGTGGGCTTGCGCACCACGAACGCATTGGCGATCGCGTCTTCGCGCAGGTGCAGGTTGAAGCGCGGGTCCAGCACGTTGAGCCAGGGCCCCATGACCTTGATGGTCCTCACCGGGCCGCTGTGGATCTGGATGCAGCCGCGATTGCCGACGAAGCACATGATGGGCGCGCCGCGCTCGGCGGCGGCCTCCAGCATCTGACGCACGGCGCCGGGCTCCACCGGATCGACCCAGTCGCGGCCCACAAGCCGCATGGCCTGCATGCGCCCGACCTTGAAGTCCTTCAGCATGCCGAAGAAGTCGTGCACGTCCTGAAGGTCGGCCCAGTGCGCGCGCAGGCCCGCGACATCGATCTCGTCATCGGGCAGGTCGGCCGGCGGGGCGGGAAGCTCCATCACCGAGGGCGGCGAGGCCTGGTCCTTGGCGCAGAAGCTGCGCACCACGCGCATCCAGGCGTCCATGTCGGTTTCGGGCCGCTCGAAGATCTTGTGCACCGCTTCGCCGGACGCATCGAAGAACTGCAGCGAGCGGCGTTCCTTGCCGTGCTTGTCGATGGTGGTGACTTCGAAGCCATGGCGCCAGTGGCTCATGAACAGGCGCAGGTCGATATCCTTGTTCAGCACCAGGCCGTGGCCGGGCTGAATGGACACCTTGCCGAACGCGCCGACCTTCTCGTGCACCACGTGCTCGTTTCGGGTCAGCACCATCACCTCCCCCACTTCGGGCAGGCGCGCGATCAACTCGCCGAAATCGCCGGACAGGCGCACGGCGGCCCAGTCGGCGGCGATGGCGACCAGCTCGGCCTCGCTGACGCCCAGCTCCGCCGCAGCGTCGCGCATGCGGATCGAGGGCGCACGCTCCTTCAGCGCACGCCAGCGCACAGCCAGGTCAGGGGCTTCGGCAATCTCCACATTCGCCATGGCGTCTTGTCCTTTTTGTTCCGATTTCTGGGCTTGAACCACATTCAGATGCAAATGAAAATCAGAATCGTTCGCGCCGTCTCGCCGCAAGAGCCCTGGCGTCTGATTTGCAATTGCGACCGAATTGCATTGACTCCGAATTCTCGGCGCGCTAGCTCGGCCCCAGCGAATGACTCTGATACTCATTCGCAATACGAGTTTCAAGGCCGGAATTTGGACCGGCCCGCAATGGGGACCCTTGGGAAGGGGATGAATGACATGACGCGACGTGGAGCACGTTTTCTCGCAGGCGTGAGCGGTTTGGCGCTCGCGGCTGCGCTGAGCAGCCCGGCCTTGGCGCAGGACGCTGAACCGGAAGATGGCGGCGAGTTCATCGGTACGATCACGCTGGGCGAGAGCAAGCGCGAGGTTCAGACCGACACCGCAACGCCGGTGACCCGGATCGATCAGGAAGAGATCGACGACCGCCAGGCGAGCACCATCGCCGAGCTGATCGATTCAGTGCCCGGCGTGACCCTGGTCAACGGCTCCACCCCGTCCGGTTCGGGCATCAATATCCGCGGCTTCGGCGCCAACAGCATTTTCGGAACCGACCAGAAGGTGGCGATCCTTATCGACGGCGCCACCAGCGGATCCGAAGAGCTTTACCGCATCGGCACCCAGCTGTTCACCGATCCCTATCTCTATCGCTCGGTGGAGGTGCAGCGCGGCACGGTGGGCAGCTTCGAATACGGCTCCGGAATCGTGGGCGGCGTGGTGCGTCTTGAAACCATCGACGCGTCGGACCTCACCGGCGGCGAGCCGGGCTTCAAATGGGCCCAGACGCTCGGCGCCTACACCAACCAGGACGGCTTCACAAGCTCCTCGACCCTGGCCTGGCAGCCGAGCGAAAACCTCGAATTCCTCGCCAACTTCTCCTATCGCGAGCAGAGCAATCAGGAAGATGGAAACGGCGACGAGATCGGCAACAGCGCCTTCGAGCTGCCGTCCTTCCTTCTGAAAGGCCGTTACGAATTCGGTGAAACCGGCGCCCACGCGCTGGAGGCGAGCTACACCGAAACCGACGTGGCCGAGCGCGACGTGCCCTATGATTCGTTCATCACCGGCACCGACATTTTCGGCAATGTGGACCGCGACATCGTCAGCCAGGCCGCAGCGCTGACCTACACCTTCAATCCATTCGCCAATGACCTGATCGATTTCGAGGCGGCGCTCACCTACGCCAATCAGGAGATCGACTCCGCTTTCATCGAGGGCAGCACGCCGCTCGCCGATTTCGTGCGCGATCTGGCCAACGCCGACCAGCAGTTCGAGACCACCAAGCTGACGGTGAAGAACGCCTCCTTCGTCGAGACCGGGGCGATCGCGCATAATTTCCGCTACGGCTTCGAGCTCATCGAACGCGAGCGGCTGGACGCCAACTCCGCGCCCGGCGGGACGGATGATCGTTACGCCGTCTTCCTGATCGACGAGATCGAACTGACGCAAGCGCTGACCGTCACGCCCGCGCTGCGCTACGAGCATTCGAGCATCGATGGCCTGATTCCCGATCCGGCCGCGCCGCCCGCGCCGCCCTTCGGGCCGGCTCCGCCGGTCGCCGAAGTGCCTGTCTCCTATGACAATGACGCGCTGATGGGCGGGGTGTCGGCGCGCTATCAGTTCGACAGCGGCTTCGCCCTGTTCGGCTCCTACGCCTATACCGAAAGCCTGCCGATCCTCGACGATCTGGAGAACCCGGTCTTCATCGAGCGATCGGAGAAGGCGCAGACCTGGGAGGTGGGCGCCTCGTTCGACCGGGTCGGCGTGTTCGCCGAGCAGGATTTGCTGGCGTTGAAGCTGAACTATTACGACACCAAGCTGGACGACGTGACGTCGTATTCGGGCGTCGACGAGGTGAAGATCGACGGGCTTGAGATCGAAGGTTCCTACGCGCTCGCTTCGGGCTTCTACATTGATCTGAACGCCAATGTCACCACCGGCGACGAGATCGCCCCGGACCGGACGGTGAGCGACTGGCGCAACATCCCGCAGGACTCCCTCCGCACCACGCTGGGGCAGCGCTTCGGGCCCATGCTGGACCTCAGCGCGGAATGGGTGCGGGTGTTCGAGGCCGAGGATCGCGCGACGACCTTCAGCGACGGGGACGGCTTCGACGTGGTGAATCTGCGCGCCACCTTCGCGCCGCAGGAGGGCGTGTTCGAAGGAACCGAGCTTCGCCTCGGCGTGGAGAACGCCTTTGACGAGGCCTACACGCCGCTCCTGTCCACTCGCCCGGCGCCGGGCCGGAACTTCAAGGTGACGATCTCCCGCGTCTTCTTCTGATCCACCGGCAAGCTGGGGGAGGGGCGCGCCGCGAAAGGGGTCGCGGCGCGCCCACATCCTTTCATAAGGAGGCGCGCATGGCGTCCGATCTGTTTTCACCGCTTGGCGATGTGGCGGCCCTTGGCGGGCCGGTGCTCGTCCTTCTGCTGCTTGTGTCGGTGTTCACGCTGACCCTGGCGCTCTTGAAAACCTGGCGGCATCAGCGCGCCCATGTGGGCCGGCGCCGGCATCTGAAAACCGCGCTGCAGCGCTGGGATGAGGGCGACGCGGCCGGCGCGCGCGAGGCGCTTGATCGATCGAAGCATTTTCTCGCCCCGGTGGTCGCGCTGGGCATGACGCTTGCGCCGGAAGGCGAAGCGGCCAAGCGCCTGGAAAGTGAAGCCGAGCAGCGTTTCGCGCCGCTGGAAGGCGGGTTTCGCATTCTCGACACGGTCGCCCAGCTGGCGCCGCTTCTGGGTCTTCTCGGCACCGTGCTCGGCATGATCGAGGCGTTTCAGGCGCTGCAGGACGCCGGCGCGCAAGTCGATCCATCGGCGCTTGCGGGGGGAATCTGGGTGGCGCTGCTCACCACCGCGGCGGGCCTGAGCGTCGCCATGCCCACCTCGATAATTTTGTCCTGGTTTGAATCGCGCATCGACGCCGAGCGCGCCTTCGCCGACTACGCGGTGTCCGTGCTCACCCGGCCCGCGAAGGAGGCGGGCCATGGCGCTTAGCCGCACCCGCAAACGCCGCAAGGCCTCGATCACGTCGCTCATCGACGTGATCTTCCTTCTGTTGTTGTTCTTCATGCTCGCCTCCACCTTCACCGGCCGCGCCGAGATCGAACTCGCATCCGCGCCGCCTGGGCCGGCCGGCGGCGAGAGCGACGCGCCTGTCCTGCGCCTCGATGTGGGCCGGGAAGCACTGCGGCTCGACGGCGCGCCGGTCACGCTTGAGACGCTCGCCGCAACCGTGTCGCGCACCGGCGAGCCGGGCGCGGTGCTCGCCGTGGAGCCCGCGCCGGACGCCGACACCGAACGGCTCGTCACGGTCCTGCTGGCGCTTGAAAGCGTCGGGGGCGTGCAGATCCGCGTCGGGGAGGCCGCGCCATGAAACGCATCGGCCGCGCCACCCGGCGCGAACCCGCGATCTCGCTGATCAACATCATCTTCCTCATCCTGATTTTCTTCATGGTGGCCGGCACGCTGGACCGGCCGGCGCCGGCGTCCATCGAGCTTGTGCAGACCGAAGGCCTTGAGAGCCGCGCCGGCGCCCATGTCCTCGACGTGGACCGCGAGGGCGCACTGTCGGTGAACGGCGCGCCGGTGGACAGCCTGCAAGCCTATCTCGACGCCGCGCCCGAAGGCGTGGCCACGGTGCGCGTGGCGCCGGACCGGCGACTGCCGGCGCGCGCGCTGGTCGCCCTGGTCTCGCAGTTGCGCGCGCTGGGCGCCGAGCGCGTCGTCATCGTCACCGAGACCGCGCCGTGACGCGCGGCGGCGCCCTTCGCATCGCCATGGCCGCCGTGCTGGCGGCCGGCGCGCACCTGGCGCTGCTGCACGCGGTGCGCACGCCGGCGCCCGCGGTTCAGATCGAGGGCGGAGCGGTGTCTTTCGAGATCGGCGCCGTGGCCGCGCCGCAAGGCGGAGCGGCGGGCCCCGAAGCGGCTGAGGCGCGGGCCGACGCGCGCGCCGAAGACACCGGCCTGGCGGAGGCCGCGCCCGAGCCTTCACCGGCGCCGGAACCGCCCGACCCGCAGCCGGCGCCCGACCCGGAACCGCAGCCGCGGGAGACCCCTGCGGACCCAGGGCCCGTCGAGCCCGAACCCGCCGCCGAACCCGCCGCCGAACCCACCGCCGAACCCACCGCCGCGCCCGCGCCCGAACCCACCGCCGAACCCACCGCCGCGCCCGCGCCCGAACCGGCTCCCAGGCCGCGCGACCCGCCGCGGGAGCCGGCGCAACAGGCTTCGCCGGGCGATGAGACGGCGGAGGCTGACACCGAGGCGGCGCAGAGCGAGGCCGCCGGCGCTCCGTCCGAAGACGACGCGGCGCAGGACAGCGCCGCAGGCGCCGAGAACGGCGGCGCCGCGCAAGAACGCATCTCGAGCGAGGCGGGAAACGCCGCCTCGGACACTTACGCCGGCGAGGTGATGCGCCATCTCTCCCGCGTGCGCCGCCCGAGCGCGTCAGGTCCGGGCTCGGCCTTTGTCAGCTTCACGGTCGCTCCCTCCGGCGAACTCGAGAGCATCGAAATATCTGAAAGCTCGGGCTCGTCGCGTTTCGACCGCGACGCCCTGCGCGTCGTCGAACGCGCCGCCCCCTTCCCGGAACCGCCCGCCGGTGTGAATCGAAGCTTCGTCGTTGAAATCGAGGGGCGCTGACCGCCGCGGACAACACGCCGTTCGGGGCGAGCCTGGCGGTGCAACGCCGCTAGGCGCGCCGGGGACGATTCCAACTCCCGACCCCCAGATTCGTAGTC
>JBKHAZ010000078.1:0-10271 GCA_046542605.1 Oceanicaulis sp.
GGCGCGCCGGGGCTTCGGCGCGCGGCGCGGACAGCTCGCGCTCGAGGCGTTCGCGGGTCTCGACGACGGCCGGCTTGCGCAGCTCGGGCTCCACATAGGGTTCGGTGTCGTCGATCACGACGTGCGAGGGCGCCTGTTCGGTGTCGGCGTGACGCATCTCGGCCTGGCGGATTTCGGCCTGACGCTGGCCGTCGGCGCGCTGCGCCGGCGCTTCGGCGCGCGGGCTTTCGTTCACCGCGACGGCGTCGGCCAGACGGCGCACCAGCGGCTCGGCCTGACGCTGCGGGCGCTGCTCGCGGCCGCGCCAGACCGGGGCGACGTTGCTTTCGGCTTTCGGCGTGCGAACCGGCTGCATGGCTTCCTCGGCGTCGATGCCGGTGGCCACGACCGACACGCGGATGACGCCTTCGAGCTCGGGGTCGAAGGTGGAACCGACGATGATGTTGGCGTCCGGATCGACCTCGTTGCGGATCTCGTTGGCCGCCTCGTCGACTTCGTACAGCGTCATGTCCATGCCGCCTGTGATGTTGATGGGCACGCCCTTGGCGCCCTTCATCGACACGTCGTCGAGAAGCGGGTTGTTGATGGCGTTGTGCGCGGCTTCGACGGCGCGCTTCTCGCCGGACGCCTCGCCGGTGCCCATCATCGCCTTGCCCATCTCGTTCATGACGGTGCGCACGTCGGCGAAGTCGAGATTGATCAGGCCCGGCATGACCATCAGGTCGGTGATGCCGCGAACGCCCGAGTGCAGGACCTGGTCGGCCATGCCGAAGGCTTCGGCGAAGGTCGTCTTCTCGGTCGCGATCCGGAACAGGTTCTGGTTCGGGATGATGATGAGGGTGTCGACATGCTCCTGAAGCCGTTCGATCCCGGCTTCGGCGAGCCGCATGCGGCGCGAGCCTTCGAAGTGGAACGGCTTGGTGATCACGCCCACGGTCAGGATGTTCATCTCGCGCGCGGCGCGGGCGATGACGGGCGCCGCGCCGGTGCCGGTGCCGCCGCCCATGCCGGCGGTGATGAACACCATGTGCGCACCCTGGAGCTGCTCGGTGATTTCACCGAGAGAATCTTCCGCCGCCTGCTCGCCCACTTCCGGGCGCGCCCCAGCCCCCAGCCCTTCGGTGATCCCTGCGCCCATCTGGATGCGCCGATCGGTCTTGGCGCGCACCAGCGCCTGCGCGTCGGTGTTCGCCACCGCGAAATCCACGCCTTCCAGGTCGGCGTCGATCATGTTGTTGACCGCGTTGCCGCCGGCGCCGCCAACCCCGAAAACGAGGATGCGCGGCTTCAGCTCGGTGGACTCGGGCGCGGAAAGATTCAGGGGCATGGCGCGGGCTCCGTCGCGAAGCATAAAGGTTAAGGGACGTTTATCGCCCCACCATGCGCTGCGTTGTTTAATCGGGAGTTAAGTCAAGCTTCGAAGATCATTAGGATTTTCGCGAACGGTTCGGGAACGAAGGATTAACGCCATAGCCGTTCGCGTCAATCTCCGCCCTGCTCGCGCGCACGGCGGGCCGCGGCGCGGGCGGCCAGCGCCTCGCCGTCGGTGAGCGCAGACCCGGCTGCAGTTTCGAACAGGCGCGCGGCGTCGCCATGGCGTCCGGACTGCTGGCGCAGGCGCGCAAGACCCAGAGCGGCGCGGAAATGCTCCGGCTGGAAGGCGAGCACGCGTTCGTACAGCCCTTCAGCGTTTTGGCGCTCGCCGGCCTCGGCGAGGCAATCGGCCTGGGCCACGATCAGATCGAGATCCCAGGGCGCATCGGCGAGCGCGGCGGCCTGCGCGTCGCACGGGCCCGGCGCGGGCGGCTCCGGCGCGGCGGGGAGCTCCTGAGCGCCGGTCCGGCGCCCGGCCGTTTCGGCCGGCGGGCCGGGCCGGTCCCGGTCCGGTCCGGGCGACACCGGGCCGTCCGCCGGGCGGGTGAAAACCGGCGCCGGTGTCGAGGCCGGCCCGGTCGGCGCGGGCTGATCGAAGCCTGCATGGCCCGGCGCCGCGCCGTCGAGCCGGAGCAAGACGCCGCCCTCGCGCAGCTCCGCCTCGGCGGCGGCGAACTCGCCCTCCACCACGAAGCCGGTCTCGGTCACGAAGAGCGCATCGAAGCCCGCCGCGCCGAACGGCGCCAGCCGGCGCGGCGCGGCGCCCCAGCCGCCGAGCGTCACGGCCAGGCGCCCGGCCCGGCTCTCGGCCTCAAAAGCCTCAGGCGTCTGTTCGAGGGCGACGAACACCGATCCGTCCGGCAGAACGAGCACGTCGGCCACCTCGCCGGCGAAGGCGGGCGCGGTGAAGCTCGCGCAGACGGTCAGAAGGGCGGCGAAGGACAGGCGCATGGCCTTTATCTGGCGCGAGTCGCAGCGCCGCGCCTAGGCCGGGACGTCAGGGAAATCCGGTGACCGGCGGCGGCGCGCCGGTTCCGCTGGCGCACACGTCTTCACCGAGCGCGCCGATGACCCCGCCGTCCGGCCCGCGCACCTGCTCCCAGAGATAGCACCCTTCCCCGGCCTCGGGCGGCGCGCCGGGGGCGTAGACGGGATCGCCCTCGCCGGGCAGGGCCGGCGCGGCGTCGGCGACGACGCGCCATTGCGGGCGTCGCGGCTCGGCGCGGCAGTCCCATCGGCCGGTCTCTCCGAACTGAAAGCGGATGACCGGAGCGCCGGCCTCGTTTCGCGCGTGAAGAATGCGGGCCGGACCGGCGGCGCGCACGGTCGCCATTGCAGTCTGGCGCGCGGCGTCGAGGCACGCGGCGATGGGCTCGGCGTAGCGTGGCAGCTGCTCGCTCCAGCGCACGCTCGGGCCGGTTTCGCGCGCACACCCCTCATAGCTCAGCCGGCCCGCCTGGACTCGGGCGAAGCGGGCATAGGTCCGCCCATTCGCCCGACAGGCGCCGGAGACCAGCTCCACGCTCACCGGCACGCCGCGATCGGAAACGCCTTCGAACCGGCGCACCCCGTCGGACAGCCAGTTGCGGGCCGGATCAAGCTCGGCGACCAGGTTCGGCGCGCCGTCGACCGCGTGCTGGTAAAGGATGAGCGGACGCCCGGCCTGGTCCTCGAATTCGATCAGCCCGGAAAACGACGCGCCGGCCAGCGCATAGCCCGGCGCGGCCGACACCGCCGCGTTCGACGCGGTCCCCGCGGTCGATGCGGCCGCCGCGGGGGCGGCGGTGAATCCCTGGCTCACATTCGGCGCAGCGCCCGGCCCCCCCGCCGAGCAGGCGGCGAGAGTCAAAACACCGCCCAGCGCGGCGAATCTGGTAAACAGACGCAAGCGGCCCATGGCGCACTCCCCTCCCGGTCCGCTTTCAACCGTACACGGCGCACCGCGCCGCCGGAAGGGCCGCCAGGTTACGCTTTGTCCATGGACGCACGATCGCGATACGGCTTTTACGAGTTCTTCTGCGGCGGCGGGATGGCGCGGCGCGGCCTCGGCGCGCGCTGGCGCTGCGACTTCGCCAACGATTTCGATCCCGACAAGCAAGCCGCCTATCGCGCGAACTACGCCGCGGACGAGTTTCACTTCGGCGATGTCGCGGACATAAGCGCGGACATGTTGCCGGGCGAAGCCGATCTCGCCTGGGCGAGCTTTCCCTGTCAGGACCTCTCGCTCGCCGGGCCGCGCGCCGGCCTGTCGGGCGAACGCTCCAGCGCGTTCTACGCGTTCTGGCGCCTGATCGAGGCGCTGCGCGGTGAGGACCGCGCTCCCCGCCTCATCGGGCTGGAGAACGTGCCGGGCCTTCTGACGTGCTCGGGCGGAGCCGATTTCGAAGCGCTGGTGCGCACGCTCGACGAGGGCGGCTACCGGGTCGGCGCGCTGGGGATCGATGCGCGCTGGTTCCTGCCGCAATCGCGTCCGCGCCTGTTCGTCACCGCCTTGCGCAAGGATCTGGAGATTCCCCCCGATCTGGTGCTCGACGCTGCGCCGGAAAGCCTGTCTCCCTTCCACACGCGGGCGGTGAAGAAAGCCGCGGCCGCCTTGCCCGAAACGTTGCGTAGAAGCTGGCTTTGGTGGGCCCTGCCCGTTCCGCCGGTGCCGAACCAGACGCTGGCCCAGCTTCTCGAACCCGAAGCGGCGGTGGACTGGCATACGCCCGCCGAGCGCAAGCGACTCCTGTCGCTGATGAGCCCCGGCACGAAGAAAAAGCTCGCCGCGGTGAAGGCTTCGGGAACGCCGCAGGTCGGCGCGCTTTACCGGCGCATGCGTGTGGAGAAAGGCTGCAAGGTCCAGCGCGCCGAGGTGCGCTTCGACGGTCTCGCCGGGTGCCTGCGCACGCCCGGCGGCGGGTCGTCGCGTCAGTTCGTCGTCGCCGTCGATGGACGCCGCGTGCGCACCCGCCCGATGACCGGGCGCGAGTATGCGCGGCTCATGGGCCTGCCCGACGATTACGTGCTGCCCGGGTCCGAGCGCGCGGCGCTGCATCTGGCCGGCGACGGGGTGGCCGTCGACGTGGTGCGATTCCTGTCGGAAAATCTGTTCGAGCCGATCCTGGAGCACGGGCGCGGAGCCGCGCTCGCAGCCGAGTGAGCCGCCACGACGTCTTCACCCCCGAAGAGCGCTCGCGCGTCATGGCGCGGGTCAAGGCCAGGGACACCAGGCCTGAGCTGAAGGTGCGCAAGCTCGCCCACGCGCTCGGCTATCGCTTCCGCCTGCATCGCAAGGACTTGCCGGGAACGCCGGATCTGGCCTTTCCCGGCCGGCGTAAGGTGATCTTCGTCCATGGCTGCTTCTGGCACGGCCATGATTGCGCGCGCGGCTCGCGCAAGCCGAAGACGCGCGCCGCGTACTGGGCCGCGAAGATCGCCCGCAATCGCGAACGGGACGCGCGAACCTGCGCGGCCCTCGCCGAGCTGGGCTGGGAGAGCCTGACGCTGTGGGAATGCGAGCTGAAGGATATCGACGCGCTGGCGGCGCGGCTGAAGCGCTTTCTCGGCTAGCGCGATCCTAGGCGTCCGCGCCGACCGCATCGGCGAGGCGCTCGATCCCGTCGCGCTTCAAACGCTCCGCCAGCCCGTCGCGGATGCGCATCACGAGGCCGGGGCCTTGATAGACCAGAGCGGTGTAGAGCTGGACGGCGTTGGCGCCGGCGCGGATTTTCGCATAGGCGGCGTCCGGCCCGTCCACGCCGCCGACCCCGATGATCGGCAGGTCGGGACCGGCCGCCTTGCGGAAGGCGCGCAGCACGGCGGTGGAGCGTTCGAACAGCGGCTTTCCAGACAGACCGCCGCCTTCCGCGCGCTTGTCGCTTTTCAGCGTGCTCGGCCGCTGCACGGTGGTGTTCGACACGATCAGGCCGGAAAGCTTGAAGGCCGTGATGGCTTCAAGGATCGCGTCCACGTCGTCATCCTCGATGTCCGGCGCGATCTTGATGAAGACCGGCTCGGCCCAGCGCACGTCGTTCACCTTGCGCAGCAGGTCGTTCAGCGGCTCGCCGGTCTGCAGGCCGCGCAGGCCCGGCGTGTTGGGCGAGGAGACGTTCAGCGTGAAGAAGTCGGCGAGCCCGGACAGACCCTGCAGCAGCATCGCGTAATCGTTGGCGCGATCCTCGGAGTCCTTGTTGGCGCCCAGATTGACGCCGACGACGCCCGGCGCCGGGCTTTCCTGGCGCGCCTCCAGGCGGGCCTTCATCACTTCGAAGCCCTCATTGTTGAAGCCCATCCGATTGATCACCGCGCCGTCCTTGCGCAGGCGGAACAGGCGGGGCTGCGGATTGCCGGGCTGGGGACGCGGCGTCACGCCGCCGACCTCCACGAAGGAGAAGCCCGCGTTCAAAAGCGCGTCGGGCGCCTCGGCGTTCTTGTCGAACCCCGCCGCCAGCCCCACCGGATGAGCGAGCTCGATGCCGCCGATGGCGGTGCGCAGAACCGGGTCGGGCGCATGGTCCACCTTGGGACCGAAGCCGGCCTTCAGGCCGCGCAGCGCCATGCGATGGGCGGTTTCCGGCGGCAGCAGGGTGAGGAGTTTGGCGGCGAAATCGCTCATGCAAGCTCCCCGGGAAGGCGCCATTCGCCCGCGTCACCGCGGCGGATGAGATGGACCGCGCGCACCGCGCTCCAGGGCAGCGGGCCGTAAATGTGCGGAAAATCCTCGCCGCCGCGCGACTTTTCCCATTTCAACGTATCGCCGAGGGCCGCGGCGTCGATCTCGGCCACCGCCAGCCGCTCGGCTTCGGCGTAGCGGACCGCCAGCGTGCCGGCGATCTGCGCGCGGGTGGAGGCGTGGATGAAGCCGTCGGCCTTGTCATGGGCTTCGCCCTCATAAATCCCGGCGGACGCGGCGTTGGCCAGCGCCTCGGGCGCGGCGATGCGAAAGATCGTGTCGGTCATGCGTGTCCGGGTAGCCGGGCGCAGGCGCGCGCGCAAGAGAGGCGCACGGCGCGCGGCTTTCAATCCGCTCAACGGCTGGCGCAAGGAAAATTTTCCTGCTAAAGGATCGTAAACCATGAGGGGGCCGTCATGCTCACCCATTCCCAGATCTGGCGCGGCATCGACCGCCTCGCCCAGCGCGCCGGGCTGTCGCCCTCCGGGCTCGCGCGTCAGGCCGGGCTTGACCCCACCACCTTCAATCCTTCCAAGCGCATGAGCGCGGACGGGACGAAGCCGCGCTGGCCCTCCACGGAGAGCCTGGCGAAAGCGCTCGCGGCGGCACGGGTCAATTTCGAGGATTTCGCCGGGCTCGCCGGCGGGGGGTCCGCCGGACGCTCGGTGCCGCTCATCGGATTTGCGCAGGCCGGCAGCCAGGGCTTTTTCGACGACGCCGGCTTTCCCGCCGGCGCGGGCTGGGAGGAGGTCCGCTTTCCCGGCGTTGAGGACGACAACGCCTACGCGTTGGAGATCTCAGGCGATTCCATGTCTCCGGTCTATCGCGACGGCGACCGCATCGTGGTGGCGCCCGACGCCCCGCCCCGGCGCGGCGACCGGGTGGTGGTGAAGACCCGCGGCGGCGAGGTGATGGCGAAGGAACTCGGCCGCACCACCGCGCGCACGGTGGAGCTGATCAGTCTCAATCCCGACTATGAGAACCGCGTGCTCGATCCGGCGGAGATCCTGTGGATGGCGCGGATCGTCTGGGCGAGCCAGTAACGGACGCCCCCCTTCATCGTCCTCCCCGCGACCGCGGGGACCCAGCCCGACGGCGTTCAAGCCATACGATCCCTGGGTTCCCGCTTTCGCGGGAATGACGAACGAAAAAGCGCACTCCCCTACGGCCAGATCGCCTCGGGCGGCATGGAGGACAGGATGCTCTCGATATTGCCGCCGGTCTCCAGGCCGAACTTGGTGCCGCGGTCGTAGAGCAGGTTGAACTCGGCGTAGCGGCCGCGGCGGATCAGCTGTTCGCGCCGGTCGGCCTCGGTCCAGGAGTCTCCCATGCGGCGCTCGACGAGCCTCGGATAGATGTCGGCGAACGCCTTGCCCACGTCCTGGGTGAAGGCGAAATCGGCTTCGAAATCACCGGTGTCCAGGTGATCGTAGAAGATGCCGCCCGTGCCGCGCGGTTCGGCGCGGTGCTTCAGCCAGAAATACTCGTCGCACCAGGCGGTGAAGCGCTCGTAATAGTCCGCGCCATGGGCGTCGCAGGCCGCTTTGGCCGCAGCGTGGAAGTCGGCGCTGTCGGCGAAGCTCTTGTCGCGCTGATAGTCCTGGGTCGGGTTCAGATCCATGCCCCCGCCGAACCAGTTCACCGTGGTGGTGATGTAGCGCGTGTTCATGTGAACCGCCGGCACGTGCGGATTGCGCTGGTGGGCGATGAGCGAAATCCCGGTGGCGAAAAAGCGCGGATCGTCCTTTGCTCCCCTCACACGCGCGGCGAATTCCGGGCTGAACGCGCCGTAGACCGTGGAGATGTGCACGCCCACCTTCTCAAACAGCCGCCCGCGCATCAGGCCCATCTCGCCGCCGCCCAGGTCTTCGCCGCCTTCGCCGCGTGTCCAGGGCTTGATCTCGAACCGGCCGGGTTCGCCGGGATACATCGCCGGGTCGGCCTTGTCCTCCAGCGCCTCGAAGCTCGCCGTGATCGTGTCGCGCAAGGACTTGAACCAGGCGCTCGCGCGCCCGCGGCGCTCCTCCAGCGTGTCAGCGTCGGCGTGGGCGAGATCGGTCATGGCGCGTCCTTGAAATCGTTGCCGTTCGAGACAAGCGCGCACCGCCCGGTTTGGCAAGCCGCGAGGAACGGTCTCTTGTCGATTGACACGCGGCGCGTTTCAGGTCGCTCAGCCGACCATGACCAGCACGGTGAAGAAACTCGCCGCGAAAGACTTCGTGGCGCTCCGGACCGACCCCAGGGACCGGCGGGCGCGGCGCGTCGAGATCACGGCTGCAGGTGAAGCGGCGCGCGCGGCCGGCGTCGCCGCGCTGGCGCCGGTGCGCGAGGAGGCCGCGCGCGAGGCGCCGGAGCTGGACTTCGAAGCGCTCCTGCCCGCCCTCACCGCCATCCGCGTCTTCCTCGACGCACGGCGGTGAGCGCTGGCGCGGGCGCGGCGGCGCAGCTAGGGTCGCGCCGTTTTTTCCAAGCGCCAGAGCCCGTCCCATGTCCGACGCCTACGCCCAGTTTCAATCCGCCGTGCAGTCCCACGACATGCTCGCCATTTCCGAAGCCGCGCGCGCCCTGGTGAAGGCCGCCCCGGCGCTGGGATCGGGCTGGGCTCAGGTGGCCGGCGCGGCGATGGACGCAGGAGACGAGCCCGCCGCGCTGGAGGCGGCCAGGCATCTCGCCGCCGCCTCGCCGGATTATCCGCAGTCGTTTATCTGGATCGCCTCGACCCTGTCGGCCATGGGCGATCACGCCGGCGCGCTGGCGGTGCTGGAAGCCCAGTTGCAGCGCACGCCGCAACTGGGCGAACTGCACCGCAGGGCCGGGCGCGCGCTGATGCGGCTCGGCCGCACCGCGGCGGCGGGCGAGCGCTTCAAGACCGCAGTGGCGCAGGACCGCGGCGACGTGCTCGCGTGGGAAGGCGTTGCGGAAACACACGCTTTCACCCGCGGCGGCGATCCATGGCTTCTGGGGATGGAGGAGCTGCGCATCGGCTTTCCCGGGAGCGCGACGGCGAAGACGCGCGGCATCCTCTCCTACGCCCTGGCGCGCGCCTACGACGCGCTGGGCGATCACGAGATCGCCGCGCGCCGCGTCGCCGAGGCGGCCGCCTTCTACCGCGAGGAGGCGGCCTTCGACATGGACCGGCACGAGCGGGCCATGGCCCATATCGTGAACACCTATGACGACCGGTTCGCCCGGGCCAATGAAGACGCCGGGGTGATCGACGCACGGCCGGTCTTCGTCATCGCGCCGCCGTGCGCGGGCGCGGACTGGCTGACGAAGACCCTCGCCGCGGCGGACGGCGTAGCCAGCCTGGATCGGCGCAACGCGCTGTTCTGGATGGCCTCGTCGCCGCTCGGCGACCATGACAGCGACGCGCTCCTGCGCGAGCTGGATCTCGGCGAGAGCGAAGGCCTGTTCACCCGCGTCGCGCACACCTATCTCGCGCGCATGAGCGAGCGCATCGGGCGCGAGGTGCGCCGGGTGATCGACCCGTCCGCTCTCACCGAAATGGCCGCCGGCGTCATGGGGCTGTCCCTGCCCGCGGCGAAGTTCATCCGCCTCACCCGCGATCCGCGCGATCTGGCCTGGGCGATCTACGCCCGGCGCTTCCAGCGCGGCCGCAACTGGAGCTATCATCCCGACGACGTCGCCCGGGTGCTGAAATGTCAGCAGGCGCTCTGTGATCGCTGGGAAGCGTTGTTCGGCGAGCGCATCCACACAGTGTCCTATGAAGCGTTGAGCGAGGACCCGGCCGGCGCGCTGCGGTCGCTGGGGACATTCCTCGGCGTCGACTCCGACGCCGTCGCCGCCGAGGCCTGGCTGCGCAGCGATGCGCTGAAAGCCGACCCGGTGGGCGTGCACGCGCGCGTGGGCGCCCGCTTCGACCCGGTGGAAGCCGCGCTTAAACGTGCAGGCCTGATCTGAGAAGCGCCGACCGGCCGATGCGCGCCGCCTGGACCCGCCCACGCGCACGCCCCTGATGGCGCGTCTCGAAAAATATCCCTCGAAAGCCGTGGCGGCGAAAGGCGGTGCGGCATGAGCGATTTCGTCGAAACCATTCGAAAGCCCAGCCGGGCTGGCAAGGTCAATGCGAAGGAGGCGGCCGCCGAGCTTCGACGATTGCAGCGTGACCTCCGTGAGGCGATCTGCGGGGACACCGGGCTCACGCCGACGACCAAGCTGGTCGGGCTTCGGCTGGTCGACCTCATCAACTCGAAAAAGGGCTTCGCCTTTCCGTCCGTGGACG
>JBKHAZ010000079.1:0-10262 GCA_046542605.1 Oceanicaulis sp.
GATCGGCTGCTCCATCCCCTCGGCCTCGCGGTCTTCGGAAATAATGGAGCCGTTGTAATTGATCCCGTAGGTGATGACCGGCCAGCCGTAATTGGCGCCGGGCCGGATGACGTTGAGCTCGTCGCCCCCGCGCGCGCCGTGCTCATGGGTCAGGACCGACCCGGTGGCCGGATTGCGATCGATGCCCTGTACGTTGCGGTGACCGTAGGAGAAGACGCCCGGCGCCGCGCCCTCGATCTCGGGGTTGTCGGCGGGAATCGAGCCGTCGAGATTGACGCGCACCACCGTTCCAAGATGGTTGGCCGGGTTCTGCGCCTCGTCCTGATGGCGCCCGCCGTCGCCCAGGGTCACGAACACCGTGCCGTCCTCGTTGAACAGGATGCGCCCGCCGAAATGGAAGCCGCGCTCCTTTTCGAAGTTCACCTTGAAAAGGTCTTCGACCCCGGTGAGTTCGGCAAGGTCCTCGCTCAGCCGGCCTCGGGCGAGGACGGTGCGGTTGGCCTGCGCCGTGCCTTCGGAGTAGGTGAAGTAAACAAGCCGGCTGTCTGCAAAATCCGGCGCGGCGGCGATGTCCATCAGACCGCCCTGTCGTTCGACCACGAGGTCTTCGGGAAGCCCGGCCACCGGCGCATCGCGCAAGCCCTCGTCGGTGATCACCCTGAGCGCGCCGTCGCGTTCGCTCACCAGCATCTCGCCGGAAGGCAGGAAGGCCAGCGACCAGGGAAAGGCCAGGCCCTCGGCCACGGTTTCGATCGTGAAGCTTTCCTGCTCGCTTTCGACCACGTCCTGACCCAGTGCGGGCGCGGCGGCGACGGCGCAAAGAGCGGCGGCGGCGGCGGTGCGGAACATGGACAATCCTCCCTCGGTGCGGCGCAGGTGCGCTTTCGCCGATAACATAGGCGAGCCGCGTCGCGACGGAAGGCCTTGCGGGCCGCTTTCGCGGCTTGCCAGCCCGGTCCGGCTCTGGTAGATCGCCCGCCTCTGTTGAAGCGACCCGGCGCGAAAAACCGACGGGGCACCCCATCGGTCCTTCGCGTGTGTTATACTGTCAGGATTGAAGTCCTGAGCCCGAAGAACCGAGGGAGAGAAGACCATCGTTCAGATCGTCGTGCGCGATAACAACGTCGAGCAAGCGCTCAAGGCGTTGAAGAAAAAGATGCAGCGGGAGGGCACCTTCCGCGAGATGAAGCGCCGGAACCACTACGAAAAGCCCTCCGAGAAGCGCGCGCGTCAGAAGGCCGAGGCGATCCGCCGGGCCCGCAAGCTGGCTCGCAAGCGCGCCCAGCGCGAAGGTCTGCTGCCCAAGAAGGGCGGCGGTCGCGGTCGCCGCTAGACCCTGCGCTCACAGCTGACGTCACGGGGCGAACGCCCCTGCGCCGGTCGCGAAACGAGACGAATAACCCCGCACCGGACGCCCGGTGCGGGGTTTTTGCGTTCGCCTCCCGATCCGGGCTGACCGGTCGCTAGGCCTTCTTCTTCAAACGCAAGAAACGGCGCACGCTGTCGGCGTCGGCCTGGCGCAGCGCGCCCTGGCGGAACACCGCCGCCGCGCCCCAGACCACCAGCACCATTGTGACGATCATCAGCCCACTGGCGCCGGCGAGCTCCCAAAGCGGAGGGTCGGTGGGCAGGCGCGCCATCATCAGGAACGGCGTCCACAGCGGGAACCAGCTTGCGGCGCGCAACAGCACCGAATCGGTGGCCTCGATCGAGAACACCAGGAAGAACATCGGCAAAAGCAGGGTCCAGATCACCGGCCCCATCAGCGTCTGGGCGTCCTGCAGCGTGTCGCATAGCGATCCCATGGCCAGGAAGATCGCGCCGTACATGAGATAACCCACGGCGAAAAAGAACAGCGCCGCCGCAATCAGGCCCGGATCGAACAGGCTGGCCAGAAGTTCGGCGATCTGCGGGTTCATGCCCGCAAGAACCGCGCCGCCCAGGAGCGCCAGCCCGCCGCCCACCGCGCCCCAGATGGCGAACAGCGTCACCGAGACGCCCGCGACGCCGGCGAGCTTGCCGATCAGGATTTCGTGAAAGCGCGCCGTGGAGAGCAAAAGCTCGATGATCTTGCCGCCCTTTTCCTCGACCAGGCTCGTCAACAGCATGTTCGCCACGGAAAACACGGCGAGCCAGAGTACGAAGGCGAGGCCGATGGCCACGATGAAGGGCGCGCGGTCGGCCCGCGTGACCTCGGCGCCGGCCTGGGCGCCGGGGCGGGCGTCGATCTCGACCACATCCGCTTCCATGGCGCGCACCGCCTCGATATCGGCCTGGGTGAGGCCGCGCTCCATGAAGGCCTGACGGCGAAAGTGCAGGCCCAGCACGTCGCGCACCGCATCCTTGACGGCGTCGCTGGTGACGTTGGCGGAATGGTATTCCAGCCGCACCGGCGCGGCGTCGGCTTGGGTAAGAATGATCGCCGCGAACAGGGCGCGCTCGCCTTCGGGCGTGGAGATCGTCCGCTCTCCGGTAAGGAAGGGCCTCAAACCCTCGATGTCGCGCGCGGGCGGCTCCACCAGCACCTGATCGCGGCGCTCCGTTCCCAGCGCCGCACCCGCCTCGCCCAACCCGGCGGCTTCGATCGCCGCGTCGAGATAGGAGAAGCCGTCGGGATCCCGGTCGAAGACGGCGAGCGCCTCGGCGGCCGCCGCTTCGCCGCGCATCAGCTCGGTCATGGCCTCCAGCTGATCGCGCACACGCTCGCGGCGCTGTTCGTCGAGTCCGTCCTCGACCACGCGCTCCAGGCCGCGCCCGGTCTCGTCGATCACGGTGAAATAACGTGTGGGCTGGCTGTCCTGAATGAGGCCCGGCAGCGCGCCGCCGATCGTGGCGAAGACCGGCACCGCCAGAAGCGACAGCCAGAAGCCCCAGGTGGCGACGTAGGAGAGATATTCGCGCCGGGCGATGAGAAAGCTTGCACGCATGTGGATCAGGCCTCGCTCAGCGCGGGTTCGCGGTCGGTGACGTCGCCGGCGTTCTCTTCGCCGACCAGCGCCACGAAGGCGTCGTGAAGATGCGGGCGGCGCGGCTCGAACCGGGTGAGCCTGACCCCCGCCTCCACCAGCGTGCGCAGCACGGCCTGGGCGTCGGCGCCGGGTTTCAGAGTGAGCCGCCAGACGGTTTCGCCGTCGTGCTCCTCAAGCAACTCCACCTCGCCGAACGGCGCGACGGTCTCGGCCAGCCTCTCGCCGGGCGGCGCGGCGAGCTCGACCTGGCGCGGCACGCGCGCGATCGCCTCTTCGACGGTGCCGTCGAACACCTTTTCACCGCGCGCCATCAAAACGATACGGTCGCACAGGCGTTCGGCGTGCTCCATCACATGGGTGGAGAACAGGACGGTGCGCCCGGCGTCGGCCTGTTCGCGGATAATGTCCTCCAGAAGCTTCTGATTGACCGGGTCGAGGCCGGAGAAGGGCTCGTCGAGGATGATGAAGTCAGGCTCATGGACGATAGCGGAGATGATCTGGACTTTCTGCGCCATCCCCTTGGACAGCTCCTTGATCTTCTTCCTGGACGCATCGGCCAGGCCGAAGCGCTCCAGCAAGAGGCGCGCCCGGCGCCGCGCTTCGGCGGCGGGCACGCCCTTCAGGCGCGCAAAGAAGACGATCACGTCCTCGGCTTTCATCTTGCGGTAGACGCCGCGCTCTTCGGGCAGGAAGCCGACCTGATCCATGCCCGCCGCGTCCGGCGCCTGGCCGAACAGGCGCGCGGTCCCGCTGTCGGGCGTGATCACGCCCAGCGCCATGCGCAACGTCGTGGTCTTGCCCGCGCCGTTGGGTCCGAGAAAGCCGGTGATGTCGCCGCACCGCGCGCGCCACGTGACGTTCTTCACCGCCGGTTTTCCGCCGAAGCTTTTCGACAGACCGTCAAGTTCGAGCGCGTACTCGCTCATCAACCCTCATCCCTTCCGCAGGCCCGGCTTCCTCTTTAGGGTGTCACGGCGCGGCGATAAAGCCGCCCGTCCCCATTGGGAGCATCCGCCATGGCCGAACGCGACTTTCCCCTCGACTTCGCCTCGCTGAAACCGGACACCCGGCCGCGGCGCTGGCTGGTGCTGCCGCCCGGCTTTGAGTCGCGGGCGCAGCCCGACGAGGAAAGCCCGGTGTTCCAGGCCAGCCCGGAGTCGGTGCTTGAGGCGTTCAAGGCCGCCGCGCTCAAGGCGCCGCGCACCACGCTCACCCGCGAAGACGGCGGCCAGATCGAGGTGATGCAGAAGAGCAAGGTCTTCAAGTTCCGCGATTACGTGACCGCCGCCGTGGCGCCCGCCGCCGGCGGTGCGGCGCTGTGCGTCTATTCGCGCTCGGTCACCGGGCGGTACGATTTCAACGTCAATCGCGATCGGGTGCGCAGCTGGATCGACGACACCGCCGCGCGGCTCACGCGCTAGGCAGCGCGAAGTAGAGAAGATCCAGCGCCGGCGGTTCGGCGACGCCGAGCTGGCGCAGCATGTGCGTCGCCTGCCCGCGATGATGGGTCTGATGATTGAAAACGTGGGCGAGGATCATCTTCAGCGCCAGTGATTTCGGCTCGCCGCGCGTGTCCTGATAATCCACGACGGCGTCGAAATCGGCTTGCGCAAGGCTCGCCACATAGGCGGTGATGCGCGCGTCCTCCGCCTCGCGCGCTTCACGCAACGTGTTGAAATCGGAGAACAGCACGGTGTCGAGCTTGCTCGGCGCGTCGCCCTCGCCGGTGAGGCGATGCACCCAGATCCGGTCGGCGACGAGGATGTGATTGAGCGTGCCGTGCAGGCTCTGGAAATAGCCGCGAATATCGCGCTTGCGCTCGAAATCGGTGAGCGCCGTAGCGGCGTCGTAGAGCCGGGCGTTGGCCCAGGCGTTGTAGGCGGCGAAGCGTTTGAAGTGCTCGTGCACGGCCTCGATCTTCCCTCCGGTCGATACGCAATGATATCTCTTAGCCCATGACCGAACAGGAAAAGAAGGCGCGCGCAAGATTAATTGCGCTCAAGGACGAGCTCTGCGAGCTGTCGCAAAGCGCCGCGCAGGACCGTAGACCGGTGAGCCTCGACCAGCAGTCGGTGGGCCGATTGTCGCGCCAGGACAGCCTTCAGGTGCAGGCCATGGCCAAAGCCGCCCACGCACGCAGGGCCGGCGAACTGCGCCGGATCGACGCGGCCTTGAAACGCCTGGACGAAGGCGAGTACGGCTGGTGCGTCGAATGCGGCGGGGCGATCTCTGACAAGCGCCTGGAGGTCGACCCGGCCGCGCCGCGTTGCCGGGGGTGCGCCTAGCGGCGCCCTTTAGCGATTTCGACCCAGCTTTTCATGGCTCTCCACCCAGTCGCCGGCCACCACCGCGCCGGCCAGACTCACCTCGCCTGCGAGCACGGTGGCGGCGCAGATCTCGATGAAGCGGCCCACCTTGCCTTTGCCCTTGCAGCCCAGAAGCTCAAGGCATTCTGATTGCGTGGGCAGGCCCGTCCCGCCGCCGAACGTGGCGACGATCAGGGCGGGCAGGGTGATCGACCAGTAATAGACCGGCTCACCGGTCTCGGCGTCGTGTTCCAGACGCACATAGGTTATCGCGGCGTGGCTTTCCGCGACATTGGCGGCATCCTGGCCGCAAGCGATGAACAGGGCGGCGAGCGCGTTGGCGGCGTGCATGCCGTTATTGGCGGACCCGGCGAGCACCGAGCCGGCGAAGGAGTTGAGCCGCGCGCGAAAAAGCTCCGCCGCGTTCGTCCCGACCCGCTCGCGCAGCACCCGGTCGGGGATGCGCGCCTCGGCGATCACCCGCGCGCCGCGCGAGTTCAGCATGTTGAGCTGGGAGTGCTTCTTGTCGGTGTCCATGGCGCCCGACAGGGTGTAGCGCGCGCCGCCGGGATGATGGGCCGCGATCCACTCGCACGCCGCGAAGGCCGCCTTGCCGGCCATGTTCTGGCCGGCGGCGTCGCCGGTCTCGAAATTGAAGCGGACGTGGAGCATGGGCCCGATTGCGTACGTCTCCACATGGGAGAGCGTCGCCACTGAGGAGCTGGCTTCCGCGGCGGCGCGCACGCCAGCCATATTGGCCCCAAGCCAGGCCTTGAAGTCGCGCGCGCCGCGCGCGCCGTCGAAATGGAAGACCGGGGCGCGCTGCATGTAGCGCTCGTGAATGGTGGTCTTCACCCCGCCGGCTTCAGACAGGATACGCATGCCGCGGCTATAGCTCGCCACCAGCGTGCCTTCGGTGGTGGCCAGCGGCACATAGACGTCCTCGTCCTCGATATGCTCGCCGCGCACCCGCAACGGCCCGGCCACCCCGATCGGCACCTGGGCCGCGCCGATATAATTCTCGATATTGCCGCGGGTGGCGGCCGGATCGATCGAGGCGCGCGCCACGTGCGTCAGCTCCGCGCCGGTGCGCGTTCTCAGGAAGGCGCGGCGCTCGGCGGCGGCGTCCTCGGTGTGGTCATCGTCGGCGCGGCGCGGAATGCGGGCGCGAACGTCGTTCTTGCGGGAGTCGTTGATCATCGGGGGAGGGTAACGAGCCGCGCCTTCGGTGGAAAAGAATTATTGAATTCCCGGACGAGCCCGTAGGGCGACGATCCGGACCTCTTACAGGATGGGGCGCTTCTTCTTTCTGCCCGAGGTCCCGGCGCGGGGCCGCTTTGCGGCTTGGCCGGGAATTCAGGTTTCATCTGCCCACCCCCGTCCCGAAGCACGGGCTTTGGGACACCTCTCCCATACAGGGCGGAGTACAGAACGCCGGAGCTCCATCCGCCCGCCTTCCACCCTCTTCCAAAATCGTCTAAACCGCCGCGTCTCCCGCACAGACCAGAACCGGACGCGCCGCCATGAAAGCCTTTCCCGACAGCTACGACGCCAAAGCTTCAGAAGCCGCGCTCAATGCGCGCTGGGCCGACGAAAAGGCGTTCCAGTGGGACCCGCAGGCGCCGGCGGACTCAGACTATGTCATCGACACCCCGCCGCCGACCGTGTCGGGCGCGCTGCATATCGGGCATGTCTATTCCTATACCCAGGCCGACATCACCGCGCGCTATATGCGCATGAGCGGACGCAACGTGCTCTACCCCATCGGCTGGGACGATAACGGCCTGCCCACCGAGCGGCTGGTGGAGAAGGTCAGGAAGGTGCGCGGCGGGGCCATGGCGCGCGACGAGTTCGTGGCGCTGTGCCGCGAGGTCATTCCCGAATACGAGCAGCAATTCCGCGACCTGTTCACCCGCCTCGCCCTGTCCGTGGACTGGAGCCGGGAATACCAGACGATCTCCGATGAGAGCCGGACGATCTCGCAGATGAGCTTCCTGGACCTTTATCACAAAGGTCTGCTGGAACGCCGTCTGGAGCCCTCGCTCTGGGACCCGGCCGACCGCACCGCGCTCGCCCAGGCCGAGGTCGAGGAGATCGAGCGTGAAGGCAAGCTCAACGAGATCCCGTTCCAGATCGAAGGCGGCGGCGAACCGGCGGTGATCGCCACCACGCGTCCTGAACTGATCGGCGGCTGCGGCGCGCTGATGATCCATCCCGCGCACCCGCGCGCGAAAGAGCTCGTCGGCAAGCGCGCCATCAGCCCGCTCTATCATGTGCCGGTGCCGATCATCGCGGACGAGGCCGTGGACCCTGAAAAGGGCACCGGCATGGTGATGTGCTGCACCTTCGGCGACATTCAGGACATCAACTGGTGGCGCGCCCACCGCCTGCCCCTGCGCATCGTCATCGACCGGGCCGGCAAGATGATCGACCAGCTGGAGATCGGGACCGAAGACTGGCCGAGCCTGAACCCGGAAGACGCGCGCGAGACCATCGCCGCGCTCGCGGGGCTGAAGGCGGAAAAGGCCAAGGCGGCGATCCTGGACATCCTCAGAGAGAAAGGCCTGCTGCTGGCTCAGAAGACCACCCATCAGGTGGTCCCGGTGGCCGAGCGCTCCGGCGCGCCGCTGGAGATCATCGTCACGCCGCAATGGTTCATCCGCACGCTCGAATTCAAGGCGCAGATCCTCGAGAAAGCCAACGAGATCACCTGGCGTCCGGCCTATATGAAACAGCGTCTGGAAAGCTGGGTGGAGGGGCTGAAATGGGACTGGCTGATCAGCCGCCAGCGCCATTTCGGCGTGCCGCTGCCGGTCTGGTACTCCAAGCGCCCGGGCGAGGAAGGCAAGATGATCGTGCCCACGGCCGATCAGCTCCCCGTCGATCCCATGACCGATCTACCCGAAGGGTATGAAGCCCACGAGGTCGAGCCTGAACGCGACGTGATGGACACCTGGGCGACCTCCTCGGTGAGCCCGCAGCTGAACACCCGCGCCATCAACGAGGACTACGCCCTCGACATCGAGAGCCACCGCCGGCAATTCCCGATGGCGCTGCGACCGCAATCCCACGAGATCATCCGCACCTGGGCGTTCTACACCATCGTGAAGGCGCTCCATCACCAGAACACCGCGCCCTGGACGAATATCGCCATCTCCGGCTGGTGCCTGGCGGGCGACGGCTCGAAGATGAGCAAGTCGAAGGGCAATGTGGTCGATCCGATCAAGCTGCTCGATCAATACGGCGTCGACGCCGTGCGTTTCTGGACCGGCACCTCGCGCCTGGGTCAGGACACCGCGCTGAGCGAAAACACCCTCAAACAGGGCAAGCGCGTGGTGAACAAGCTGTGGAACGCCACCAAGCTCGCCCACATGGCGCTGAAAGCCGCCGAGGACGCCGGCGCGCTCGATCCGAAAACGCCGCGCGAAGACATCGCCTCGGGCGCCATCTCTCACCCGCTCGATCAATGGCTGCTGGGCCGGCTCGCCGAGACCGTGAAGGCGGCCACCGAAAGCTTTGAAAACTACGAATACGCCAACGCCCAGCGGGTGATCGAGGACTTCTTCTGGCGCACCTATTGCGACAATTATCTGGAGATCGTGAAGCGGCGCACCCGGTTTGAAGGCCCCCCCGGCGATGACGAGCGCTCGGCCTGCCTGACCCTTTGGCACGCCACCGACACGATCATCCGCCTCTATGCGCCGTTCACGCCCTATGTGACGGACTCGATCTACGACGTGCTCTACGGCGACCGCGACGACGCGCCGGCGACAGTGCACGCCCGCGGTCAATGGCCGAAGGCGGCCGATCAGGCCGAGCCGGGCGTCAACGAAACGCAAGGCGAGGCGTTCACCCAAATCCTCGCCGCGGCGCGCAAGGTGAAGTCCGAAGCCCAGGTCTCCATGAAGACGCCGGTCGCCACCCTCACCGTGGTGGGCGACCAGGATCTGACGTCCCTGATCGGTGACACGGTCGAAGACCTTCTGGCGGTGACCAACGCCGAGACCGCGCGAACCGGCGCCGCGCCGGGCGATGCGAAATCGGCCGCGTCGCCGGATGAGCGCTTTAAGGTCGCCCTTCAGCTCCAGCCTCAGGAGAAGTAGCCGGTGAGCGCGACCCGCTGGATCTTGCGGGCGCACAAATGGCTCGCCCTGATCGTCGGGATCCAGATCTTTCTCTGGGTTCTCGGCGGGTTCGCCATGAGCCTTATGCCGATCGAGCGCGTGCGCGCCGAGCACACCATCGCCCCGGCGCCCGATTACGCCCTGCCGCTGGGCCAGGTGCTCGCGCCGGAACGCGCGGCGGCCATCGCCGGGCTCGCCGGCATCCAGGCCGCCACGTTGACGCGCTGGCATGACGGCCCGGTCTGGCGTTTCGAAGCGGGCGACCGCACCTTCGTCGTGGATGCGCTGTCGGGGCTGAGGCGCACGCCGCTCAACGCCCAGACCGCGCGCGCCGTCGCTGCGGCGGGCTACGCCGGGAACGCCGAAATCGTGGCGGTGGAGTATTTCGCCGAGCCCACGTTCGAATACCGCCGTGACCATCCCGCCTGGCGGGTGAGCTTTGACGACGGGGAAGGCACGCGGCTTTACGTCAACGCCGCGACCGGCGAGATCGACGCGCGGCGCAACGATATGTGGCGAGTGTTCGATTTCTTCTGGATGCTGCACATCATGGACTACAAGGAGCGGGAGAATTTCAACCACCCGCTTCTGATCGCCATGGCGGGCCTGGCTCTGTTCACCGTGATCGCCGGCCTCGCCCTGCTCGCCGTGCGCATGCGCCGCTCGGTCCTTCTGGCGATGGCGCAGCGGCGCCGGCACGAGCGCCCGCTGTTTCGCCCGAAGGACTAGGCGGCGTCCTCGCCCGCGCGCTCGGCCGCGGGCAGGATGATATGGAACCGCGCCCCCTCGCCCGGCGCGGTCTCCACCCAGATCCTTCCGCCCTGGCGCTCCGGTTCGATCAGGAACTTCAGGCCGTGCAGGGC
>JBKHAZ010000080.1:0-10101 GCA_046542605.1 Oceanicaulis sp.
TAGTTGATTCGAATTCTGCAGACAGCGGGATTGCGTGCGCAGCCCCCCTGGGCCGCCGGGCCGGGCTCGCGGCGCGCTCATCGCGCCACACCCCCGAGGGTGCGCATCGCTCCGCTCCCGTGCTAAAGCGCCGTCAAGCCTTCACTCGCAGGAGCCCGCCCATGGCCGATCAGCGCTCACCGACCGCCGAACACCTTGCGCCGCACGACGCCGCGGCCGCGCCGCAGCCGCGCGCGCTCGGCTCGGTCAACTGGCTGGGGCTCTGGACGCTCTACAAGAAAGAGGTGCGCCGCTTCTTGAAGGTCAGCTTCCAGACCATCCTGGCGCCGGTGGCCACCAGCCTGCTCTACATGATGGTGTTTTCCCTCGCCATCGGGGCGCGGCGCGGCGAGATGATGGGTGTGGAGTTCACCAGCTTTCTGGCGCCGGGCCTTGTGATGCTGGGCGTGCTCAACAACGCGTTCGCCAATTCCTCAAGCTCGCTGATCGTCGCCAAGGTTCAGGGCAATCACGTGGATTTCCTGATGCCGCCGCTCAGCCCGTCCGAGCTGGCCGCCGCCTTCATCGGCGGGGCGGTGACGCGCGGCGCGCTGGTGGCGCTGGCGACGGGGCTGGCCATCGCGCCCTTTGTCGACATGTCGATCTCGAACGTCTGGGCGGTGCTCTATTTCGGCCTCAGCGCCGCGGCGATGTTTGCGATGATCGGGCTGATCGCCGGGCTCTGGGCGGAGAAGTTCGACCACCTGGCCGTGATCACGAACTTCGTCATCATGCCGCTGGCCTTCCTGTCGGGCACGTTCTACTCCATCGAGATCCTGCCCGAGCCCTTCTATTCGATCAGCCACGCCAACCCGGTCTTTTTCCTGATCGACGGTTTCCGTTACGGCTTCATCGGCGCCCATGACAGCGTGTTGTGGATCGGCGCTGTGGTGGCGGCCGTGATCAATACCGCGCTTTTGATCATCAGCTATCTGCTGCTTCGCTCAGGCTGGCGCTTGAAGGAATAGGCGCTTCAGGCCTAGATCGGAGCGCTCGTTTTTCGCACCCCGCAACGGAGTCCCGCATGCCCAAGCCTTTGATGGAAACCTACGCGCCGCCCGATCTCGATTTCGAGCGCGGCGAGGGCGTCTATCTGTTCGAAAAGGGCGGGGACACGTATCTCGACTTCATTTCCGGCATTGCGGTGAACGGGCTGGGCCACGCCCATCCCAAGGCTGTCGCGGCGCTCAAAGAGCAGGCCGAGAAGCTCTGGCACACCTCCAACATGTTCCGTGTGCCCGGCCAGATCGAGCTCGCCGAGAAATACTGCCGCGACAGCTTCGCCGACCGGGTCTTCTTCACCAATTCCGGCGCCGAGGCGATGGAGGCCGCGCTTAAAACCGCGCGTCACTATCACTACGCCAACGGCCGGCCGGACAAGTATCGCATCATCACCGTCACCGGCGCCTTCCACGGCCGGACCTTCGGGGCCATCAACGCCGGCGGCAACGAGAAGTATCTCGAAGGCTTCGGACCGCGCATGGAAGGCTTCGATCAGGTCCCGTTCGGCGACCATGACGCGCTGCGCGCGGCCATCACCGAAGAGACCGCGGCGATCTGCGTGGAGCCTGTGCAGGGCGAGGGCGGGGTTCGCGCCATTCCCGACGTCTGCCTGCGCGGCCTTCGCGAGCTGTGCGACGAGCACGGGCTTTTGCTGATCTATGACGAGGTGCAGTGCGGCGCCGGGCGCACCGGCAAGATGTGGGCCCATGAATGGGCCGGCGACGCCAAGCCCGACATCATGGCTGTCGCCAAGGGCGTCGGCGGCGGATTTCCCATGGGCGCGTGCCTGGCCACCGACGCGGCGGGCGAGCACATGGTCGTGGGCACGCACGGCTCCACCTTCGGAGGCAATCCGCTGGCCATGGCGGTGGGCAATGTCGTCTATGACGAGCTGTCCAGGCCCGACTTCCTGCAGCACGTGGTGGATGTCTCCAACACGCTGCGCCAGCAGCTCGCCGGTCTCGCCGACGCGCACCCCGGAAAGGTTGAAGAGGTGCGCGGACGCGGGCTTCTGGTGGGACTGAAGCTGACTGAAGGCTATGTGAACAAAAAACTGGCGGCGAAAGCGCGCGACCACCATCTGCTGATGGGCGCGGCGGGCGATAACGTGGCCCGCTTGGCGCCGCCGCTGATCATCACCGAGGATCATGTGCGCGAAGCCGTCGGCGCGCTCGACAAGGCGCTGGGCGAACTGGACCGCGACGCGGCTTAAGACGCTGCAGGCAAGGATACGGGGTTTGATGGGAGAGATGGGCCGACAGCCGGCGCCGGAGGATTTCGGAGCGGGGGATGATATCGTGACGGTCTTCCAGCTGGAGGGCCGGCCGGTGCGCGGCCGGGTCGTGCGCCTCGGCGCCACGGCGGACGCGATCCTGTCCTCCCATGACTATCCCGCCTCTGTCGCGCGCCTGGTGGGCGAGGCGGCGATGATCGCCACGCTGATCGGGGACTCCCTGAAGTTCGACGGCAAGCTCATCGTCCAGGCTTCGGGCCCCGGCTCGCAAGGCCGCCAGGTGGAGGGCGAGGGCGCAGTGGCGTTCGTCGTGGCTGATTTCGTGCCCGGCGAGGGCGTTCGCGGCTACGCCAAGTATGAGCCCGACCGTGTGAAAATGCTCGAAAAGGTCCATGGCGGGCCGGTGGGCGCCCAGATGCTTCTGGGCGGCGGCCATTTCGCCATGACTGTGGATCCCGGCCCCGGCATGGAGCGCTATCAGGGAGTCACCCCGATCAAGGGCGAGAGCCTCGCCGACAGCGCCGAGCATTATTTCAAGCAGTCCGAGCAGGTGCCCTCGCGCCTGAAGCTCGCCGTGGGCCGCCAGATGGTCGAAGGCGGCGCCCATGTCTGGCGGGCCGGCGGGGCGTTGATCCAGCGGATCGCGAGCGATGAGACGCGCGGCGACACGCAAGCCGATTTCGATCACGCGCGCGCCCTGTTCGACACGATCGACGCGGACGAGCTGATCGACCCGAACATCACGTCCGGCCGCCTCTTGTTCCGCCTGTTTCATGAAGAAGGCGTGCGGATCGAGGAGAGCCGCCCGGCGCCGCGCCGCTGCGCCTGCGAGCAGGACCGGCTCGCCCGCCTGCTGGCCCGCTTCCCCTCAGATGACCGCGAGCACATGAGCGACGAGGCCGGCCGGGTCGCCATGACCTGCGAGTACTGCAACATTGAGTGGACCTTCTCCGCCGAGGAGATCGACGCGGCGGGCAAGGCGAACGATTAGGGCTGACCCCCGCCCGTGACACCTGCGGCGACGCAGCCTAGCTTGCCGCCATGTCCCGCCTTGTCGCCATTGATTTCGAGACCGCCAACGAGCAGCGGGCGAGCCCGTGCGCTGTGGGGCTGTCCTATATCGAAAACGGCGAGGTGACGGAGACCGAGGCGTTCCTTATCCGCCCGCCCGAGATGCGGTTTTCCCGCTTCAATATCGCCGTGCACGGCATCACGCCGGACGATGTGGCGGACGCGCCGGAATGGCCGGAATTGCTGGAAGGGCTCGCGCCCAAGCTCGCCGGCGCCGCGCTTATCGCCCATAACGCCAGCTTCGACATGAGCGTGCTGCGCGCAACCTGCGCCTTTTACGGGCTCGACTGCCTGGAGGCGGCTTATCTGTGCACGGTGAAGGGCGCCCAGAGCGCCTGGCGCCATGTGGGCTCGGCGAAGCTCGACATTCTCTGCGAGCATTTCGGCATCGCGCTTAAACACCACGACGCCGGCTCCGATGCGGAAGCCTGCGCGCGGCTCGCAATTCTTCTGGCCGAGCACGCCGGGGAAGCCGATTACCTCGCCGCCGCGCCGAAGCTGGGAATCAGCGTGGGCGCCCTGCGGCGCGACGGCTATGCGCCGTGCTCGCTGTCGCGGGCGAAACCGGGGCGGCGTGCTGTAGGGTAGCCTGATGTGTCCCCCCGTTTGCGGGGGAGTAACCCAAGGGGCCGAGGGGGGATGCACCGGCTTCGACTTCAGGAGCCGCCCCCTCCGTCCGCTTCGCCAACACCTCCCCCGGCTGGGCGGGGGAGGGCAAGGCTCCTACTCCGCCGCCACCGCGTCGGGTTCTCCGGCCATCATTTTCGGCATCCAGCCTTCATGGGCCTCGCGCAGGGCCGCGAGGCCGATGCGATGCGCGCCATTGACGGAGATCTCCGATCCGCCGGCGAGGCCTGCGACCTGGACCGGCACGCCGGCGGATTTCGCCTCGGCGCGGACGGATTCGGCGTTTTCGGCCGTGCAGGCGACCAGATAGCGGCCCTGATCCTCGCCGAAGAACCAGGCGAAGGCGGGCAGATCGGCGGTGTGGGCGAACTTGATACCGCAATTGGACGCCAGCGCCATCTCTGCGGCCGCGCCTGCGAGGCCGCCGTCGGACAGGTCATGGACGGCCTTGAACCGGCCGGCGCGGATCTGCTTGCGGACGAAATCGCCGTTGCGTTTCTCCAATGCCAGATCCACCGGCGGCGGGGCGCCGTCCTCGCGGTTTTCAAACAGGCGCAGATAAAGCGAGGCGCCGAGGCAGCCTTGCGTCTCGCCGATCACCAGCACCACGTCGCCGGCGGCCATGCAGCCGTATCCCGCGCGCCGGCCGAGATCGGGGATGAGGCCCACCGCGCCCACCGCCGGGGTGGGGGGAATGGCCCGCCCGTCGGTCTCGTTATAAAGCGAGACGTTGCCGGACACGACGGGGAAGGAGAGGGCGGCGCACGCTTCGGCCATGCCTTCAACGCAGCCGACGAACTGGCCCATGATTTCGGGGCGTTCGGGATTGCCGAAATTCAAACAGTCGGTGATGGCGATGGGATCGGCGCCCACGGCGGTGAGATTGCGCCAGGCTTCGGCCACGGCCTGCTTGCCGCCCTCGTAAGGGTCGGCCAGGCAATAGCGCGGCGTGCAGTCGGTGGTGATCGCCAGCGCCTTGTTCGTGCCGTGAATGCGCACGATCGCCGCATCGCTGGGGTCCTCGGAGCTCGCCGCCGTGTCGGCCATGACGTGGCGGTCGTACTGGCTCCAGATCCATTTTTTGCTCGCCATGTCCGGCGAACCGACAAGCTGGAGCAGCACCTGCCCGAGATCATCCGGGGCGCGCAGATCCTTCGCCTTGATGGAGGCGCGCGCTTCCGGGGGCAGGCTGGGGCGGTCGTGTTTCGGCGCATTCTCGCCGATGGGATCGAGCGGCAGGTCGCACACCACCTCGCCCTTGTGGCGCAGCACCAGCCGGCCGTGCTCGGCGGTCTCGCCGATCACCGCCACGTCGAGATCCCATTTCTTGAAAATGCGCTCGGCCACATGCTCGCGGCCGGGCTTGACGATGATCAGCATGCGCTCCTGGCTTTCGGAGAGCATCATCTCATAGGCCGTCATGTTTTCTTCGCGCTGGGGCACGTGGTCGAGATCAAGCTCGATCCCCAGCCCGCCGGAGCTGGCCATTTCCACGGACGAGGAGGTGAGGCCGGCCGCGCCCATGTCCTGGATGGAGCTGATGGCGTCTTCGGCCATGAGCTCCAGGCAGGCTTCGATCAGCTTCTTTTCGGTGAACGGGTCGCCCACCTGCACGGTGGGCCGCTTTTCTTCGGAGCCTTCGCCGAATTCGGCGCTGGCCATCGTCGCGCCGTGAATGCCGTCGCGGCCGGTCTTCGCGCCCACATAGAGCACCGGGAAGCCGGGCTCCCTTGCAGCGGCCGTGAAAATCTTGCCGGAGTCGGCCAGGCCCACCGCCATGGCGTTGACGAGAATATTCTCGTTATAGCCCTTGTCGAAATTGGTCTCGCCGCCCACCGTCGGCACGCCGACGCAATTGCCGTAGCCGCCGATGCCGGCGGAGACCCCGGAGACCAGCTGGCGGGTCTTGGGGTGCTTGGGATCGCCGAAGCGCAGCGCGTTCATCAGCGCAATGGGGCGCGCGCCCATGGTGAACACGTCGCGCAAGATCCCGCCCACGCCGGTCGCCGCGCCCTGGTAGGGCTCGATGAAGCTGGGGTGGTTGTGGCTTTCCATCTTGAACACGGCCGCCTGACCGTCGCCGATGTCGACCACGCCCGCATTTTCGCCGGGACCGTAGATGACCTTCTCGCCCTTAGTGGGAAATTTCGCCAGGTGCAGCCGCGAGGATTTGTAGGAGCAATGCTCCGACCACATCACCGAAAAGATGCCGAGCTCCACCAGATTCGGCGCGCGGCCGAGCTCTTTGAGGATGATCTCGTACTCGTCCTTGGTGACATGCTCGAGGACGATCTCTTCGTTGATTCCGTCGGCGTAGCGGCTTTGGGCGGGGTTGGTCATGCGGTCACCTTGCCCAGAATGCTTTCAAACAGCGCCAGCCCGTCCGTGCCGCCATGGACCGGGTCCACGGCGCGCTCGGGATGCGGCATCATGCCGAGCACGTTGCCCCTGGCGTTGGTCACCCCGGCGATGTCGCGCGCCGAGCCGTTGGGGTTTTGCGCGTAGCGGAACACCACCTGGCCTTCGCCTTCGATGCGGTTGAGCGTCTCGTCGTCGGCGAAGAAATTGCCGTCATGGTGGGCGACGGGAATCACCAGCTCCTGACCGCTCTGATACGCGCGGGTGAAGGCGGTGTTGGCGGTCTCCACCTTCAGCCTCACCCGGTCGCAGATAAAGCGCAGGCCGGCGTTGCGCATCAGCGTGCCAGGCAGAAGCCCGGTTTCGGTGAGGATCTGGAAGCCGTTGCAGACGCCCAGGATCGGCGTGCCGGCTTCGGCGCGCTTGACCAGGTCGGCGGTGATCGGCGAGCGCCCGGCGATGGCGCCGGAACGTAAGTAGTCGCCATAGGAAAACCCGCCCGGGACCATGATGAAATCAAGGTCGTCGGGCAGGGCGGACTCCCCGTGCCAGACCATGTCGGGGGCGGTTCCGGTGACGCGCTCGACAGCCATGGCCGCGTCGCGGTCACAGTTCGAGCCGGGATAGACGATGACGGCGGTTTTCATGGGGCTCGCTTTAGCAGGCGCCGCAGCAATTGGCGAGATGGAAGCGGCGCGGATTTCGCAGTCCGCCGGGGCGGGGCGGGCTTCAAGCCTCTCCCGGACGGCCAGGCGACCGCATGGGAATGGGAAACCGCTCTTTTCCCTCCTTTCAAGGGGAGGGAGGGGCGTCTGGGCGGGGCCTGGATGCGAGTCCGGCCGGTCCGGGTCCGGCGCTGCAGCCCTTCGCTTCCCCCGCCGCCGCGGCGCTGCTAGCGTTGAGGCCATGGCCAGGATCATCATTCAACGCAATGACGGCGGCTGCCTCGGCTCGGGGTGCCTCGGCGTGGTCGCGCTCGCCGGCTGGATCACCGCGGTGGTGCGCGACGCCATGATGCTCAACTGGCTCTGGCTGATCTTCGACATCGCGCTGGCGCCGCTGGGCGCGATCCGCGGCATGATGATGTGGTTCGGGTTGGCGTGAGCTGAACGGAAGACGCGTCGGCCGCTGATTGGCGCGCTTTGCTCCAAGTCCGCCATCAATTCACGCAGAAAAACGCCCGGCATGGGTCGAGGGGCGGTGCGGTCGCCGGCTTGAAGCGGGCCGGGACTGGTGGACCCGCCTCGATAACCGGTTGGGAACGGGCAGAGAGCGAAGGCCGGTGCAGCCGGTCAGGCGAAGATGGTCGTCGTGGTGGAACATGGGACGGGGCTTGCAGGTTCGGGTCGGGACAGGGCGCGATATGCTCACCAGCGCGCCGCTGCGGTAGGGCCGCTTTCGCAGGCCTGATCTGCACGGAACACAGGGAGCCTTCGCGCCGCAAGCCACAACACGGGAGGCGCCCCATGGCCGACACCAATGTTCAGACCCTTGATCAGGCGGTGCACACCGCCAACACCTGGCTGCGCGACATCCAGGAGGCCGCCGGACTGAAGGACCGCGAGAGCGCCTACCGCGCGCTTCGCGGCGTGCTCCTGACGATCCGCGAACGCTTGCCCGTGGAGCCGGCGTCCCAGCTCGGCGCGCAGCTGCCGACGCTCATTCGCGGGATTTATTACGAGCAGTTTTCTCCCGCGCACCAGCCGAGGACGATCCGCTCGAAAACCGAATTCCTCACCCTGATCGCGGAGGAATTCGATCCGGTGCCCGAGCTTCTGGACGATCCGGATCGCGCGACCCAGGCCGTGCTTTCAGTGGTCAACACGCACATCGATTCCGGAGAGGCGCGCAAGGCCCGCCACATGCTCAACGACGATCTGAAGGAGCTCTGGCCGCTGGCGGCGTGACGGCGGGCGTTTGCGGACGTCCTCCCTGCTTGCGGGGAGGCTGTCCGCAGAGCGGACGCAGGGGCGGCGCGAGCCTGAAGATCGGCGCGGCCCCCTCCGGCCCTTCGGACCACGCTCCTGCAAACGGGGCGGACATCGGCGCCTTAGCTGTCCGTCTTGCGCTCCGGCTTGTCCTTGCGGGAGGTCTGCGCGAAGTCCTCAAGCTGGCTTTCGCTCATGCTTTCGTACATTTCTTTCGACGCGCCTTGAAGGTTCGAGACCTTCTCCTCGCCGCGCTTGGCGGCGAGGGCGGCGCCGGCGGCTTTTTGCTGGGCGGCGGACTTGGCGGGCATGGCGTAGCTCCTGTTTCGGCCGGACAAGAGCAAAGCGGCGCGGCGCGCGCGGGTTCCCGCGGACATGAAAAGGCCCGCCGCGAGGGGCGCGGCGGGCCTCGTCAGGGTCGGCGTACCCGGCGTTAAGCGCCGGGCGTCGCGATCGTCACGCCGGCGCCGGGACCCAGCGGCAGGCCCAGGAACACCCAAAGGATGGTCATCACGATGCCGGTGACCATGAGCCAGATGGAGTAGGGGATCATCGCCGCGGTCAGCGAGCCGATGCCGAACTCCGGCACCCAGCGCCGCGCGAACACCAGCACCAGCGGGAAATACACCATCAAAGGCGTGATGATGTTGGTGGCGCTGTCGCCCACGCGGTAGGCGGCGGTGGCCATTTCCGGGCTGACCCCGAGCAGCATGAGCATCGGCACCAGCACCGGCGCCATAAGCGCCCATTTCGCGCTCGCCGAGCCGACGAACAGGTTCAACACGCCTGCAAACAGCACGATCAGGCCGAGCACCAGCGGCAGCGGCAAGCCGGATTGTTCGATGGCGTTCGCGCCGTTCACCGCGAAGATCAGACCCAGCTGGGACTGGTTGAACATCGCCACGAAGTACGCCGCGAAAAACGACAGGACGAGGTAATAGCCCATGTCCTTCATGGCGCCGGACATCATGTCGACCACGTCGCGGTGGGATTTGATCGTGCCGGCGGCCTGGCCGTAGGCGACGCCGGCGAAGATGAAGAGCAGCATGAAGCCCGCCACCAGCGAGGAGAACATCGGGACCAGGGCGACCGCGATGTTGGCGTCCGGATCGGCGAGCACGGCTTCGTCGAGCAGCGGCGCGTTCGGCGTCCCGTCCACCAGCGGGTACATGGAGAGGTTTCCAAGGGTGACGAGGTGCACCACGTCGATGGTGAGGATCACCCAGATCCCCACGATGATGAGCGACGCGATCCCGGCGCGCGCCAGGCCTTTTTTCTGACCGTCGGTGAGTTCGGCGCTGACGTCCTCGTCATCCTTCGTCGCCTTGCCGCCGGCGACGGCGCCGCCGGTCCATTTGCCGAGGCGCGGCTCGATGATCGCATCGGTCACGAACCAGATCACCGGCAGAAAAATGAAAGTCATCACCGCGATGAAATACCAGTTGCCCGCGATGTTCATGGTCCAGGCCACGCCAAGGTCCGCTCCTTCCACCGCGGCCTCGGTCAGGCCGAACAACAGCGCGTCCAGCTGGCCGGGCAGGAGGTTGGCCGAAAACCCGCCCGACACTCCGGCGAAGGCGGCGGTGATCCCGGCCACCGGGTGGCGCCCGGCCGCGGCGAAAATCACCGCAGCCAGCGGGATCAGCACCACATAGGCCGCGTCTGCGGCGAGATTGCCCATCATGGCCGCGAGCGCCACGGCCGGCGTGAGCAGCCGGTTGGGCACGTCGCGGACCATGGCCCGCATGGCGGTGCCGAACAGGCCTGCGCGCTCGGCCACGCCTGCGCCCAGCATCACCACCAGCACATAGCCGAGAGGGTAGAAGCCGGTGAAGATGGAGG
>JBKHAZ010000081.1:0-9982 GCA_046542605.1 Oceanicaulis sp.
AGACGCTCACCAGCCGTCTCATCGACCGGCCGATCCGCCCGCTCTTCCCCAAGGGATTCAAGAACGACACCCAGGTCATGATCACGGTGTTGAGCCATGACCTTGAGAACGATCCCGACATTGTCGGCATGGTCGGCGCGTCCGCCGCGCTGGTCCTGTCCGGCCTTCCCTTCCTTGGCCCTATCGGCGCTGCGCGCGTGGGCTACAAGAACGGCGAATACGTCATCAACCCGACCGTGGCCGGGCTGGACGACAGCGAGCTCGATCTCGTCGTCGCGGGCACCGAAGACGCGGTGATGATGGTGGAATCCGAAGCCAGCGAGCTGTCCGAAGAGGTGATGCTGGGCGCGGTCATGGCCGGCCACGAGGCCTTCCAGCCGGTGATCGACATGATCATCCGCCTGGCCGAGAAAGCCGCCAAGGAACCCTGGGATTTCGAGCCGGAAGACCATTCCGAGCTGGAAGCCAAGGTAAAGGCGCTGGTCGGCGACGACATCGCCAAGGCCTACACCATCACCCAGAAGACCGAGCGCCAGGCCGCCGTCAACGCCGCCAAGGACAAGGCGATGGCCGAGTTCGCCGCCACCGAGGACAATCCGGACGGCGTCGAGCCCTCCATCCTCAAGGGCGTTCTCAAGGGCGTTGAAGCCAGCGTCGTGCGCGGCGGCATCATCAAGACCGGCAAGCGCATCGACGGCCGCAAGCTGGACGAGGTCCGCCCCATCGTGTCGGAAGCCGGCATCCTGCCGCGCACACACGGCTCGGCCCTGTTCACACGCGGGGAAACCCAGGCGCTATGCGTCACCACGCTCGGCACCGGCGAGGACGAGCAGTTCATCGACGCGCTCACCGGAACCTATAAAGAGCGCTTCCTGCTGCACTATAACTTCCCGCCCTACTCGGTCGGCGAAACCAGCTTCCGCCTGGCTCCGGGCCGGCGCGAGATCGGGCACGGCAAGCTCGCCTGGCGCGCGCTGAACGCCGTGATGCCGCTGGCCGACGAGTTTCCCTACACCATCCGCCTGGTCTCCGAGATCACCGAATCCAACGGCTCGTCCTCGATGGCGACGGTGTGCGGCGGCTCGCTCGCCCTGATGGACGCCGGCGTGCCGATCACGCGCCCGGTCTCCGGCATCGCCATGGGCCTGATCAAGGATCCCGACGGCGTGGCCGTGCTCTCCGACATCCTCGGCGATGAGGACCATCTCGGCGACATGGACTTCAAGGTGGCCGGCACTGAAAAGGGCGTCACCTCGCTGCAGATGGACATCAAGATCGCCGGCATCACCAAGGACATCATGCAGACCGCCCTGGACCAGGCCAAAGGCGGGCGCCTGCATATCCTTGAGGAGATGAACAAGGCGCTCGACACCTCGCGCACCGGCCTCGCCGAGCATGCGCCGAAGATCGAGACCATGCAGATCCCCACCGACAAGATCCGCGACGTGATCGGGTCCGGCGGCAAGGTGATCCGCCAGATCGTGGAGGAGACCGGCTGCAAGGTGGACGTCAACGACGACGGCCTGATCAAGCTGGCCGCGGTCGACGAGGCGTCCATCCGCGCCGCCTACGACTGGATCCACTCCCTCACCGCCGAGCCCGAAGAGGGCAAGGTCTACAAGGGCAAGGTCGTGAAGGTCGTGGACTTCGGCGCCTTCGTGAACTTCTTCGGCGCCAAGGACGGTCTCGTCCACGTGTCGCAGATGAAGAACGAGCGCGTCGGCCATCCCAAGGACGTTGTGTCCGAAGGTCAGGAAGTCTGGGTGAAACTCCTCGGCTTCGACGACCGCGGCAAGGTCCGCCTGTCGATGAAGGTCGTCGACCAGGAAACCGGCGAAGAGATCACCGAAGAGGCCGAGGACTAAGGTCTTCGATTCACCTCAACGGTGACGAAAGAGCCCCCGCCAGCAAGAGCCGGCGGGGGTTTTTTACAGTCGCTACATTGACCAGCGCACGTGTTCTTCTTATGTTCTTCGCATTGTGTGCGCCCTCTTGGGCCCGTCGAGCGGCGGCGTCGGTCTGCGGACGACCCCGTAAAGCTCCGGAAATGGAATGGAAATCGGAAGCGCCGCCAGCTTGCTGGCATTCCCGGTAACATTCTAAGCCCGGAGTTCGGGATTGATAACGATATACGATTTCTCACGAAGCAATATTGGCACGGTAAACGCCACATATCGCAAAACACGGCGGTTGGATGTAATTCTAGCGATTTGTATATTGGCTTTGCCTTGTTGCGGAAGTACTCCGAACAGGCATCCTGAGCCTCCGGCGAGTTCATCCATTGCTGCCTGCGCGGCGACGACGATGGTCATGCCAGCTTCCAAACCTCCCCCTTCATCCAACGCCGGGTCTCCCGCAAGGAGCCCGAAGCGCGTCAAGGCCGGACCCGCCGCGGATCGGTGATCGGGCGAAGCCCGGTCAGCCTTGACCCGCTGCGGGCTTTGCGAAAATGGCTGGCTGCGGATGAAGGCGGTGGTGTGATGCGGGATGGCGACCACGGCTCCTCCGGGGCCTGCCGGCCCGTTCGCGCCTTGAATCGCCTCACCGGGGCGATTCATTCGCTTCGCGAACCGGCGCTCACCCCCAGAAAACCCACCGGCGGGGCACGCAGAACATGTCGCCGCCGGGCTCGGCGCGCAGGATGAGTTCGCGGGCGACCGGGTCATACTTCGGGCAGCCACTTCGGGTGTTCTCGAAAGGGTCCAGCTCGCCGCTGAACCGATGCCGCGAGCGGATCAGGGATGCGACGGTCGCACGATCATAGCGCCGCACAAGCGCGTCGAGGCCTTCCGGTTCGCGTCCGCGGAGGCGGTAGAGGCGGTAAAGATTCTCCAGGTCGGCGCGCGGCAGGTCACGGCCTTCATCAATTGAGAGCGCGCAAAGGATCGCAAATTCCTCCCCGCGATCATACGCCTCGAAACGCGCATCGATGTCGCCGCCATAACTCTCCATGCATTCGCGCCAGTGCGGCAGCTCCAGCGGCTCCGGCTCGGAACGCCGCGTGTCACTGCAGGCGCCGAGACTTAGCACCCCGATGAAAATTACAGCGCAGACGGCGCGCATCGAAACTTATCCCACCCCTCTTCAGGTCGCATAGTCTTCGCTTCAGGCGAACGGAGAGTGCTATGGCCCGGTGCGATATGCAACTGATGATGCGATTCAGCTGCGATCAATTGCGAGAGAAGCGGACGCGCGCGAACCTGAACATCGCGGCGGACCAGCGCGACGAGCGACGGCTCGAAGCGGAGATCCGCCGTATCGAAATTCAGATTGCGAACCTGGAGGCCGAGATCGACCGGATCGGTCGAAGGCCGGTCGAGCCGGCTCCGCCCGGGCCGGTCGATCGGAGTGATCGCCGAAAGCCGAAAAAGCCGAGCTGGTTCGGCGCGGTCGAGACGGCGATCGACGTCGTTCAGGCCGGCGCCCAGCCGATCCTCAACCGAACAGAAATTCGCGAGCTTGAGGCGGAGGTTCGCGTGCTTGAGGCGGAGTTACCGGATCGACGCCGCAACCTCTGGAACCGGCAGGAGCGCCTGAACGAGTCGATCGCTTCGCGTGGCTGCATCAATCAGGCGATGCGGGCGAAGGGATGTGTCGGCGCCTAAGCGCCGCCATCCAGGGCCTGCCGGCCCGTTCTTCCCTTGCTTCGATCGACCCAACGGGTCGATTGATCCGCTATGCGTAACGAAGACCGCCGCGGTGACGCCGGCGCAAGCCGATACGCGTCGGCGGCTCAAGCAATTGCAAGCCGCGATGAAAGGGTCACACTTAAGGGCGCCGCTTCAAGCAGGTCCCTACTCCTCGATATCGGGCACCGCCACCGCGTGGAAGCCGGCGTCCACGTGGAGCACCTCGCCGGTGCAGGACTTGCCGAGGTCGGACAGCAGGTAGAGCGCCGCGCCGGCCACGCCCTCCATGGTGGTGTCTTCTTTCAGCATCGACCAGTCCTTGCCGGTCTTCATCAAGGTGCGCCCGCCGGAGATGCCGGCCATGGCGAGCGTGCGCATGGGCCCGGCCGAGATCGCGTTCACCCGGATGCCCGCCGGGCCCAGATCGCGCGCGATATACCGGGTGGAGGCCTCCAGCGCGGCTTTCGCGACGCCCATCACATTGTAGTTCGGGACCACGCGTTCGGAGCCCAGATAGGTCATGGAGATCATGGCTCCGCCGCCCTCTTCCTTGCTCGGCATCAGCGCGCTCGCCCGGCGCGCGGCGTCCACGAAGGAGAAGGCGGAAATGTCCATGGCGCGCTTGAAGCCGTCGCGCGTGGTGTTGTGAGTGAAGCTGCCCTGCAGCTCCTCCTTGCCGGCGAACGCGATGGCGTGGACCAGGAAATCGAGCCGGCCCCACTTGTCCTTCAACGTCTGAAAGCAGGCGTCCATGCTCGCATCGTCGGCGACGTCGGCGGTGACCATGAAGGGCTCGCCGCCAAGACTCTCCACCAGCGGGCGCACGCGCTTCTCCAGCGCCTCGTCCTGATAGGAAAAGGCCAGTTCCGCGCCCTGCGCGGCCAGCTGCTGAGCGATGCCCCAGGCGATGGAGTTCCTGTTGGCGACGCCCATGACGAGCCCGCGCTTGCCTTTCATCAGCTCGCCGGCGGGGAATTGTGAATCGGCCACGGAGCGCCTCCCTTTGATCGCATTTGCGCCGCACCGTGCGGCGAGGATTTAATCCCCGAAATAGCCCAGCGGCGCGCGTGCGTCGAGCCGGGCGCGGGCGCGAATGCGTCGCTTGGTCACGATGGCGATGCAGCCTGATCGTGCAATGCTCGCGTTTACTTTTGGGGAAGGCGCGCCGGGCGAGGCTCGGCGCGGTGTCTTGAGACGGTATGAGGCCCTCATGAAATCTGCACCGCTCCCGCGGTCCCTCGCGATAACGAAAAGCTGGAAGACCCTCGACTGGTCCAGCGTCTTCGCCGCCATCATCTATCCCGCCCTGGGCGTGTTCGGTCTGATCGCCGCCTTCACGCTCGGCCTGGCGCTTGAAAGCCTGACGCTTCACTGGTGGTACGCGCCGCTGGCGCTCGGCGTGGGCGCGGTCACCCTGGTGATCTGCAATATGGGGATCGGCGTCCTGCACCGGGTCTGGCACCACAAGGCCGGCGAGCTGCACTGGCCGGCCCAGGTGATCACCGCGATGAACTGCGTCATCGCCATGCAGGGCAAGCTGAAGGACTGGGTGAACTACCACTCCCAGCACCATCGCCTGTCCGACAAGCCCGGCGACCCTCACAATCCCGGCGAGGGCAAGCTCTGGGCCTGGATGGGCTGGCTTTTATGGCGCGACGACAACGACATGCAACGCCCGCTCGCCATGTGGCTGCGCGACAATCCGGCGGTGCGCGCCATCGACAAGCATCACGGCAAGCTCGCGACCCTGGTGCACCTGCTGGTCCCGGCGGCGATCTATATCGCGGTCGCGGCGCTCGGCGGCTCGATCCTCCTGACCTTCATCCTGCATGCGGCCGCGGTCACCGCCCGGGGCGTCCAGTTTCACGCCACCATCCTGGGCGTGAACGTGTTCGGCCACCTGAAGACTCCGGCCTGGGCCGATTATCTTCTGGCCCTGCTGACCGGCGGGGAGGCCTTCCACGACCATCACCATGATGATCCGTCAAGCGCCCTGCACCTGCCGCGCCGGGGGCTGATCAATCGTCTGGTGGACTACAACGGCACCGCCCTTTTGGTGTTCGAAAAGCTGCGCTGGGCGCGCGATCTGAAGATCGCGCCGCAATTCGCCGGCGCGCCGCAGATCGCGGCCCGGCCGGACGCGTAGGCGCTCTCAGGTCACAGGCGGCGCCCGCCCCATTTCTCCCTCCCCTCGAGGGGACGGGAGACGCCGCGCCGCCCGGGTGCGAACTGCAGCCCTCGGCGAAGACGGCCGGTTAACCAGCTTGCTTAAACCGGCGTTCATCCGACGCGCGTCAGGGTTTTGTCCTGACGCGCTTCGAGGGCCGTTTTGAGGGCCGTTTTCATGGATCGCCGCACTCTCTCCATCCTGTTCGTGTGCACGGGAAACATCTGCCGTTCGCCGCTGGCCGAAGCGGTGGCGCGAACGATGGCCGATGCGCGCGGCAAGGCGCTGCATTTCGACAGCGCCGGGACGGGCGACTGGCACGCAGGACAGACGCCTGATACGCGCGCGGTGAAGGCGGGCGAGGCGCGCGGCTACGACCTCTCCGGCATCGTCGCGCGCGCAGTGGAGGACGAGGATTTCGGGCGCTTCAACTACATCGTCGCCCTCGATCAGGGCCATCTCAAATGGCTCCAGGCCCGCCGCGCCGCGCTGCGCCTGCCCGAAAAGCCCATGTCGCGTCTGATGGACTGGTCCGTGGGCCTGGCCGGACGAGACGTTCCCGACCCCTATTACGGCGAAGCCGAGGATTTCGAACGCGTCCTCGATCTTATCGAGAAGGGGTGCGAGGGGCTGGTGGCGCGGGTTTAGTCCTGTCCGTCAGACCTGTCAGGCCTGTGCGGCGCGGATCGCGACCAGGCGGCTATGAGGTGAGTGAGGTCTCACTCACTGGCTCTGTTTTCCGCCGCTTCGATTTGCCGGCGCTCCCCCGCCGGTCGATCCATGCGAGCCAATTTCGCAAGCGGCGCGCGCCCCCTGAAACGGGGCCGCGCCGCCGCCCCTAAACCCCCAGCTTGGCCTTCAGCGCCTTTACGAACACTGCGCCCATGTCCGGGCCCTGCTCAGGGTAGAGATACGGCTCGATCACTTCGAGCTCCATCACCGCCAGCCCGCCATCAAGGCCGCGCACCATATCCACGCGCGCGTAAAGCAGGTCGGCCTCTCCAGTGATCGCGGCGGCGGCCTGGAGCACCTGGCGGCACAGGTCGAGTTCGCCGTCGCAGGGCTCATGGACCACTTCACGCGCGCCGAAGATCGACTGGACGCGATAATCGCCCGCTTTCGGCAGCTTCTGCAGCGCGTGCGAGAACGCACCCCCTAAGAAGACGAAGCTGTATTCGCCCTCCTCCGGCACGCCCGGCAGGAAGGGCTGGATGAGGCAGGCCCCCGGCGGCAGTTCGTGGGCGGGCGGGATCGCCTCGCCGCGGCCGATCAGCGCCTGACGCCAGGCGCCGCCGCCCACCAGCGGCTTCACAACGATCCTGTCCGCGTTCAGCGCCTCAAAGGCCCGTTTGATCGTCTTGTCGTCGGCGGCGTCCGCCCACAGCGTCGCGATGGAGGGCGCCCCGGCGTTCGCCAGATCGCGCAGATACGTCTTCTCGATGTTCCAGCGCACCAGATGGGGCGGATTGAACACCGGCGCGGTCCCGGCAAGCCGGTCGAGCGTTGAAAGAAAGGTCTGCTGCTTGGGCGGATAATCCCACACCGTGCCGATCATGAAGCCGGAATATCCGCACGGATCGAAATCCGCGTCCCAGATTTCGCTGACCAGCTCGATCCCCTCGCCGGCGCACGCTTTTGAGAGCGCGCCGAACTCCAGATCGAACTCGATCCAGTCCTCGCGCGCGCCGGGGCGGTCCTTCATCATGTCGGCGGAGGTGAGAAAGCAGAAACGGGTCATGGCCAAGCAGGTCCTGAAGACGGGAGAGAGGCGCGCCATAGCGCGCCCGCCCGCCCGGCGCCAGCCTTGAGGTTCGCGCCCCTACCCGTTAAGCGGAGCGCGAACCTTCTTTCCCGACCGCAATAGAACCGGATCTTCCATGACAGATATCCGCTATGACGTCCTGGGCGTGGGCAACGCCATCGTCGACGTGCTCGCCAGCGTGGACGACGCCTTCATCGAAAAGCACGAGCTGGCCAAGGACGCCATGCTGCTCATCGACGAAGCGCAAGCGAAGGCGCTCTACGAAGCCTTCCCTCCAGGCCAGGAGATCTCCGGCGGGTCGGCGGCGAACACGCTTGCGGGCGTGGCCAGTCTCGGCGGGCGCGGCGCCTATATCGGCAAGGTGGCCGACGATCAGCTGGGCGAGGTGTTCGGCCACGATCTGCGCGCGGCCGGCGTGGAATACAACACCGCGCCGCTGAAAGACGGCCCGGCCACGGCGCGCTGCCTGATCGCCGTGCCGCCCGATGCGCGCCGGGCCATGAACACCTTCCTGGGCGCCTCCACCATGATGGGCGAGGCCGATATCGACGAAGCACTGATCAAGGCGGCCAAGGTCGTCTTTCTGGAAGGCTATCTGTTCGACCGCGACGAGGCGAAAGCCGCCTTCAAGCGCGCCGCGGAGCTGGCGAAAAAGCATGGCCGCGAAGTCGCGCTGACCCTGTCGGACGTGTTCTGCGTGGAGCGCCACCGCGAGAGCTTCCGCGATCTGGTGAAGAACCATATCGACGTGCTCTTCGCCAACGAGGCCGAGATCAAATCGCTCTACGAGACCGATAATTTCGACGAGGCGCTGAAGCAGGTTCGCGCCGAAGTGAAGGTCGCCGCGGTGACGCGCTCGGCGAAGGGCGCTGTGATCGTGTCCGGCGAAGACGAGGCGCGCGTGCCGGCGGAAACCGTGGAGAAGGTGGTCGACACCACCGGCGCGGGCGATCTGTTCGCGGCCGGCTTCCTGACCGGCCATGCGCGCGGCGCCGGCCTTGAGGCCTGCGGCCGGATGGGCGTGATCGCGGCTGGCGAAATCATCTCCCACATGGGCGCACGCCCGAACGTGCGCCTGCATGGCCTGATCGAGCAGGCCGGCCTGCGGGTTCCGCCTGCGCAGGGCTGATTTCATCCGGCGCTGCACAGGCGCGGGCGCATGCCCGCGCCTGTGGAGAAACGCCGTCAGGCCTTATCCGATAAGCGCTTCGAGCGAATATCGTTCGCGCTTAACCGTATTTTCAGCCTATTGCGAGATGGTTCCCGTCCAAGGGCGCGCAATGACAATTGCGCGCGAACGCCGACCGCCGGGGGCTCGATGGCGCCGATCCGTCATGCATTCTCGCGAGTGATGCGCTCGCTGGTCATGAAGTTCACGCTTCTATGCGGCGTGATGCTCATCAGCGCGATCGCCCTGCTCATGGCGATCGAGTTCCAGCTCAAACGCACCGAAAACACCGGAGCAGGTCTTACGCACGCCCAGCTGATCACCGAATTGTTCGCCGGCAATTCCGCTTCAGCCATCGCCGATCAGGACGCGCGCGCGCTCGTGCGGCTCCTGGGCGACTTCGCCGCCCGCGACGATGTCGATTCGATCTATGTCGCGGATGTGAACCGGCGGGTGCTGGCGGTGAACGGCGCCACCGGCTATGCGCCCGGCGAGCGCGCCACCGGGCAGCTCATTCAGTCCGCGCTGGGGGCGGTGGACACCCGCATCGAGACGCTGGGACCGGTGATCCGGGTCGCCGAGCCGGCTTTCGAGAAAGGACGGCTGGTGGGCGCGGTCGTCGTCACCGTGCCGATCGCCGCCGTGGCGCGCCCGGCCGGAGAAATTCTGCGCCGCCAGATTCTCATCGCCGCCGCCACACTTCTGGTGTTTCTGCCGCTTGTCGCATGGATGGTGCGCCAGTCGCTGGGCCCGATCCGCAAGCTCACCGAAGCGGCGCGGCTCGCCAGCTCGCGCAAGCTTGATCTGCGGATCGAGGTGAACACCGGCGACGAGCTGGAGGTGCTGGCCAACGCCTTCAACCGCATGTTCGCCCGGCTCGAGGCGAGCATGAAGCGGGTGCACCGCCTGGCCTATGTGGACATGGTCACCGAGTTGCCCAATCGCGAACGCTTCCGCAAGGAAGTCGAGCGCGTCACGCGCGAGGCCGGCGACACCGGCTATGAGGGCGCTGTGCTGTTTCTGGATCTCGACCGGTTCAAGCGCGTCAACGACTCCCTCGGCATCGGCGAAGGCGACCGGCTCCTGGAGGCCGTCGGGCGGCGCCTGCGCGAAGCGGCGCGCGGCTGGGATCTCGCGAACGGCGATTTGGGCGCGGGTCCGTCCATGGTGGCGCGCCTTGGCGGAGACGAGTTCACCGTGATGATGCCGCGCCTGCGCGATCCGGCCGACGCCGCGCGCCTGGCCCGCCGCATCAT
>JBKHAZ010000082.1:0-9947 GCA_046542605.1 Oceanicaulis sp.
CTCGACCAGGCGCAGATAGATCTCCGCCCCGCTCGCCGGAGCCATCACGCAATAGCGCGCGCCGTGTGTTTTGGGCGCATGCAGAAACTGCGCAAGCCCGGCGTCGATCGCGCCCTTGTGCACGGTGGTGTAGTCCAGATAGTCGCGATAGCGGGTCTCGGCGGCGTCCAGATCGGCCACGGTGAGCGTGGCGGCGCGCAACAGCTTCATGAAATCTCCCCGGTCCTCAGCATGCGGCGCAGCGTCTCGCCGACCGCGTTGCGAAATGGTATACCATTTTCCAGGCCGGGCGAGGCAAGAGCCCAGGCGCGAAAAACCGTCAAAGGAGCCCGTCCATGGTCCGCACCGCCGTCCTCATTGCGTGTCTCACCGCCACGCCTGCGTTCGCCGAGGCGGCGCCGGTGAGCGAACCCGATGCGCTGACCGGTGCGCAGATCGTGGCCGGCGCCCACGAGGCGGCCGGCGGGGACGCCTGGGTCAATCCGGAAAGCCTTTACATGGAGGGCTACGGCCTGTTCTGGCGCGGTGCTGAAGACTGCGTGCGCTATGAGCCCTATCGCATGTGGCGGGTCTATCCGCAGGTGAAGGACGCCGCCCGCGCCGCCGACGGCCGGGTGCGCATCGAGGCGATGGCGAACGGCGAACCGGTCTTCCAGATCGCGTTCGACGGCGCGCACACCTATGACCAAAACGGCCGGATCGAAGAGGAGGCCGACTCCGAGCGCTGGGCGTCGAATTTCGGTTTCGGCGTCATCCGCCACGCGCTCGACGACGGCTATACGGTCGATCGCCTCCCCGACGATTATGTGGACGGCGCGCCGGCCTACACGGTCCGGGTCAACGACCCGGCCGGCGGGGCGACCCTGTTCAATATCCGCACCGCTGATTTCGCCGTGGTGCGCGTGGGCTTCGACACGCCGCGCGGCTGGCACGAGCGGATCTATTCGGACTTCTACACCAATGAAGACGGCGGCTGGGTCCAGCCTGGCCGGGTGCGGCTCTATTATGACGGGGTGAAGGCCAACGAAATCTACTGGACGCGCTTCACCACCGGCGAGGATTTCGGCGACGCCTTGTTCCGGCTCGGCGAAGCGGGCGCCGGGGCGTCCGGCTCGAACCGGTAGGCCGGGCCGCCAGGCACCAGGAAGGCGTAGGTCCCGTCTTCCAATACCCCCGCCTCGCGATAGGTGACACGGTCGGGCGCGATCTCGATCGCCGCCTCGACGCCCATGCGCCGGCCCGAGCGCGCGGTGATCACGCACGCCTGCGGATCGACGCCGAGCGCAAAGCCGCCTGCGTCCAGCGCGCGCGCCTGCAAGGTGCAGCCGTCGGGATAGGCGATCAGATCATCTTCGCTGAGCGCGGTGAACGCGCCCGCCTCCGCGCCGCGCCCGGCATAGGGGCCGGGGTCGGCGAAGGTGTAGAAATCCATGCCCGTAAGCGATCCCGCCTCGTCCTCGCGGAAGGCCCAGATGCGCTGACGGCTGATCTCGCCGTGCGCCGCGCCCGAGCGCCATTCCAGATAGACCACGTGATCGCCGACCCGCGGCGCGTCCACGGTGTGGAACTCAGCATATTGAAGGTCGATCCAGTCGTAAGGGCGGCCGGGCGCGGGCGGGCGTTTCATGTCGTCGGGCGCGAGCGCGTACTGCTCCGCATTCGACCAGGCGCCGGCGAGCATGCGCGTCACCCGGCCGGCTTCGCCGGGATTTTCGCGCTCGACCGGATTATAGAAGATCTCGCCCGCCTGCGGCGCCGGGGTCGCGCCGTCCGGTTCCGGCGGGGTGGCACAAGCCGACAGGCCGGCGGCGGCGAGGCCGAGGGTGAGGGTCAGGCTTCGCCGCATCACGCCCCGGCCCGTTCAAGGATTTCCAGCGCCGCGCGCTCTCCCGATTCCATCGCCGCCTCCATGCCGGTGTGAAGATCGCCGGTGTGCTCTCCGGCGAAATGCAGCCGGCCGGCCGGTTCGGCCATGGTCCCCGCGAAGCGCCGCGCCTCTCCCGGGCGCCAGTGCATGTAGGCGCCGCCGGCGCGCCGGTTCGACGCGGCCCAGCGCTGCACATGGGCCAGGCGCAGCTTGCCGGCGCTCGCTGGGCGGAGGCGCGCCAGCGTGTCCAGCGCCATGGCCTCCAGCGCATCGTCCGGCATCTGATCGGCGTTCAAAGCCCCGAACCCGTCGAGCCAGACGGTGAGCATGCCGGTGGGCGCCCCGCCCGCGCCGCGCCCGGCGAAGACGCGCTCCACATCGGTGTCGGTCCACATTTCCGGCGCCAGGCCGTCGGCCTCCCAGAACGGTTCGAGCGCTTCGAGATGAAGCTGCACGATCGGCGTGTAGGCCAGCGTATCGATGGCGAGCCTCTGGTCGCGGCTCACCGGCGCGTCGACCGCGAGATGGCGCAAGACGGTGAAGGGCAGAGAGGAGATGGCGAAGTCGGCGCGCAGCTCCTCCCCGGTTTCAAGGCGCACCAGCGCGCCCGCCCCGTCGGCTTCGAAACCGAGAACCGGCGCGTTCAGGCGCACCTCGCGGGTGAGCCTGGTCGCCATGGCCTCGGGCAGGCGCTGAGAGCCGGCGGCGAGCGCCTGCGATCCGCCGAGATCGCGCTCCTGGGCGTAGATCGCGAGCGATCGAAACAGGTTCAGCATGGAATAGGTGTCCAGATCGGTCCCGTTCAGGCTGATCTCGATCAGGCGCAGCGCTTCGGCGTTCGCGCCCTGCGCCGTGAGCCAGTCGCGCGCGGCGACGTCGTGCGCGTCCGCTTCGGGATCGCGCCAGGCGTAGACGTCGCGGAACGGGTTGTTGCGCGCAGCCAGCATGAACAGCAGCGCCTGGGGCGCCATGGCCCGCCAGGCTTCGGGCAGCCGGTTGGCCGGCGATCCCGCCCAGTCGCGCGCCGCGATCAACTCCCCGCGCACGCTGAGGACCTCCCCGAACCGATTGGGCGGAAAATCTTCAAAGGCGAGGCCCGCCTCGCCGGCGCGCGTGCGGATGCGGGCGTAGGTCGCGCCGATCTGCTGGCCGCCCGCCTCGGGCGCGCCGGGCAAGTGGTCGAGCGTGACCATGCGCCCGCCGATCCGGTGCGAGGCCTCCAGCACCAGAACGTCGAGCCCGGCCTCCTGAAGCATGAGGGCTGCATGAAGGCCGGACAGGCCCGCCCCGGCGATGATGACATCGGCGTCCTTGCCCGCCCGGTCAGCACGCGGACCGCACCCCGACACCGCGAACGCTCCGGCTCCGGCGGTCCAGGCCAGCGCCTGTCTGCGCGTGATCTTCATGCCGCGCCCTTTCCCAAGTGATCGGCTTTCCGCGAAGTTTCCTGTCTGGACGCCTTGCTTTCAAGGCGGAACCGAAATGTTATACCAATTGAAGACCACAGAACGCGCCATCGTCAAAGGCGCGCCGGGGAGAGGCGTCCATGCGCCGCAGACAATTTCTGGGCTACGCGGCCGGCGCCGCGGCCGTTCCTGCGCTCGCCGCCTGCGGGCGCGACACCGAAGCCGGCGAGCTCTACGGACGGGCCGTCGCCCAGGCGCCGCCGCGCACCCCGTGGGACGCGCAATGGCGTACTTTCGAAGCCAATATCGCCCAAAACCCGACGCTGAATTTCGACTATTTCACCAAGGCCGAGCTCGGCGACGAGGAGCGCATGCTCCACGATCTGCGCCGCGGCCGCGCCCATGTGGGCGGGATGAGCCTGCAGGGGCTCTCAAGCTCCATCCCCGAACTGACCATCGCCATGGCGCCCTATCTGTTCGACAGCCAGGCGGAGGTGGATTTCGTTTATGACGAACACCTCTTCGACATCGTCGACGATCTCGCCCGGCGCCAGAATCTGCGCCTGCTGCAATGGGTCGAGGTGGGCTGGACCCATGTCTTCGCCGACCGGCCGCTCACCCATCCCGACATGGCGCAAGGGCTGAAGATGCGCACCAGCCCCAACGCAGCCGCGCGCTTCTTCTGCGAGGCCGCGGGCATGGATGCGATCCCGCTGGGCATCACCGACACCGTGCCGGCGCTGCAGACCGGGCTGGTGCAGGGCGGGCTGTCCAGCGCGGTGTTCCACTTCTTCGCCACGCTCGATCTCGCGGCGCATTTCACGCTGACCTATCATTCCTACGACACCGGCGCGATCGTGCTGAACAAGGACTGGTATGAACGCGCCGACGCGTCGCAGAAACAGACCATCGACACCGCCTGGGGCAGCGCCGCCGAAGCGCGCGCCAGCGTGCGGGTGCTCGACGACATGGTCCTCGCCTGGATGCGCGAAGGCGTGCAGCGCGGCCGTGACGGCGCGGTGGTCCGCCCGCTCGTCACCACTCGGGGCGAGCCGATTAAGGTCCATGATCCGACCGAGGATCAGCGCGCGGCCTGGAAGGGCGAAACGGTCAACGTGGTCGACCGGCTGGTGGACACGATCGGCGGGCGTTCGGCGGAGGTCTACGAGGCGATCCTCGCCGGCAAGGCCGCCTTCGCGCGCCGCGCCGCCGCCGGGGAGGCTGCGTCTTGAGCGGTCTTCTCAGCCTCATCAGCCGGACCGAGCGCTGGATCACCATCGCCGCCTTCGCCCTGATGGCGGTCTCGCTCATGGCCGACGTGATCAGCCGGCGCCTGTTCATGACCGGGCTTATCGGCGCCACCGAAGTCGCGGTGATCGGCATGGTCGCCGTGGCCATGTTCGGGATCGGGGTGGCCACCGACGAGGGCGGGCATTTGCGCCCGCGCCTGTTCGACGCGCTCATCCCCAAAGCCGCAGAGCCGCTGGTGAACCGGGTCGCCAGCGCGGTGACGGGATTGTTTTTCGCCGTGTTTGCGGGCCTGTCCGCCTTCATGATCGCCCAGAGCTTCGTGCTCGGCGACCGGACCGAAATCCTGCGCGCGCCGGTCTGGGCCCTGCAGGCGATGATCTTCCTGGCCTTCGCCACGAATGCGGTGCGCTTTTTCATCCATGCGGCGCGGCCGGACTTGAAGCCCAGCGAGGATCTGGAGGAATCCAGCGCCGGCGCCGCCGACGGCGATCCGCACGATCCCAAGGATCCTGACGGGGAGCCGCGCTGATGGAAATGTGGCTGCTTGTCGGACTGATCGTCCTTCTCATGGGGCTGCGCCAGCCCGTGCTGGTGCTTCTGGGGTGCGCGGCGCTGTTCGTCTACTCGGTTTGGGGCGACGGCCGGCCGGAATACGCGGTCTATGACGTCTGGTTCGCCGTAAACCAGGAGGTGCTGCTGGCGATCCCGCTCTTCGTTCTGGCCGGCGCCATCATGTCAAGGGGCACGATCGCGGAGCGGATCATCGATCTGATGCGCGAGCTGACGCGGCCCATCCCCGGCGGGCTGGCGCTCGCCGCGGTCCTGTCCTGCGCCGGGTTCGCGGCGATCTCCGGCTCGGCGGCGGTGACGCTGCTGGCGGTGGGCGGCATCATGTACAAGGCGCTGATCGAGGGCGGCTACACCAAGAGCTTCGCCATCGGGGCGCTCTGCTCGGGCGGGGTCCTGGGGATCATCATCCCGCCGTCCATCCCGCTCATCCTCTACGGCTACATCACACAGGTCTCGATCTCCCAGCTCTTCATCGCCGGGATCGGTCCCGCGCTGGTGCTGGTGGCGATCTTCGCGGCTTCCGGCTTCATCACCAATTTCAAGCGGCGCGAGGGCGGCTGGCGGGTCTCCGGCTTCGTGCGCGCGATCCGGCGCTCGGTGTTCGCCCTGCCCATTCCGATCATCATCCTGGGCGGCATATACGGCGGGATCTTCACCGTCACCGAAGCCGCCGCGGTGGCCGTGGTCGTGGCCGTGCTGGTGGAGGTGCTGCTGCACCGCGACCTCTCCATGGCCGACCTCAAGGCCGTGACGGTGGAAAGCTCTAAACTCCTGGGCTCGCTCTATCCGGTGCTGGCCTTCGCGTTCTCGCTCAACGTCTTTCTCACCGCAGAGGGCGTGCCCCAGGCGCTGGTGGCTGAGCTCAACAGCGTGATCGACGGCAAGGTGGAGTTCATGCTGATGGCCAACGCGCTCTTGCTGGTGGTGGGCATGGTGATCGACGTGGGCTCGGCCACTCTGGTGCTCGCCCCGCTCCTGCAGCCGCTGGCCGAGGCCAACGGCGTCGACCCGGTCCATTTCGGCATCATCATGATCGTCAATCTGGGGATCGGCTATCTCACCCCGCCGCTTGGGCTCAATCTCATCGTCGCCATGGCCGCCTTCAAGGAGAGCTTCTGGACGGTGACCAAGGCGGTGCTGCCGTTCATCGGCCTGATGATCGCCGGGCTGATGGTGATCGCCTTCGTGCCGGAGATCGCGCTGATGTTCATTGCGGGGGAGTGAGGGCCGCGAAATTTCCGCCCCTCCCCACTTGTGTGTTTATTTCGCAACACCTACCTGACCGTCCGGACCAGGGCGGCCATTCCGCGTGCTTCCAGGAAGGTGCGATCGGCCGCCCGTCTCGCTGACCCTCAGGAGACGGATAGACAGGCATGAATATCGAAAATTTCACCGACCGGGCGCGCGCCGTTTTGCAGGCCGCTCAAGGGCTGGCGCTGAAGAGCAAGCACCAGCACTTCACCCCCGAACACCTCCTCAAGGCGCTGCTCGACGACGATAGCGGGCTCGCCGGAAACCTCATCAAGGCCGCCGGCGGCCGGCCCGACGCGGCGGCGGACTTCACCGCGCGCGCCGTGGACGCGCTGCCCAAGGTGGAGGGGACCGGCCAGCTTTACCTGGCGCCGAAGACCGCCGAGGTGTTCTCCACCGCCGAGGACGCCGCGAAGAAGGCCGGCGACACCTTTGTCACCGCAGAGCGTCTCTTGCAGGCGCTCTCGGTGGTCAAAGGCACCAAGGCCGAAGACGCGCTCAAGCAGGCCGGCGTCACGCCGCAGGCCCTCAACACCGCCATCAATGATCTGCGCCAGGGCCGCACCGCCGACAGCCAGTCGGCCGAGGACGGCTATGAGGCGCTGAAGAAATACGCCCGCGATCTCACCGAGGCGGCGCGCTCGGGCAAGCTCGATCCGGTGATCGGCCGCGACGAGGAGATTCGCCGCGCGGTTCAGGTGCTCTCGCGGCGCACCAAGAACAATCCGGTGCTGATCGGCGAGCCGGGCGTGGGCAAGACCGCCATCGCCGAGGGCCTGGCGCTGAGGATCGTCGACGGCGACGTGCCCGAAAGCCTGAAAGGCAAGCGCCTGCTGGCGCTGGACATGGGGGCGCTGATCGCCGGGGCGAAATATCGCGGCGAGTTCGAGGAGCGGCTGAAGTCGGTGCTGTCCGAGATCGAAAGCGCCGGCGGCAACATCGTCCTGTTCATCGACGAGATGCACACGCTGGTCGGCGCAGGCAAGACCGACGGCGCCATGGATGCGTCGAACCTCCTCAAACCCGCTCTGGCGCGGGGCGAGCTGCACTGCATCGGCGCGACGACGCTGGATGAGTACCGCAAGCACGTCGAGAAGGACGCCGCGCTGGCCCGCCGCTTCCAGCCGGTCTTCGTGGACGAGCCGACGGTGGAGGACACCGTTTCGATCCTGCGCGGGCTGAAAGAGAAGTACGAGGTGCACCACGGCGTGCGCATCGCCGACGGCGCGATCGTCGCCGCCGCGACCCTGTCGAACCGCTACATCACCGACCGCTTCCTGCCGGACAAGGCCATCGATCTGATGGACGAGGCGGCCGCGCGCCTGCGCATGCAGGTGGACAGCAAGCCGGAAGAGCTCGACGAGCTCGATCGGCGCATCATCCAGCTGAAGATCGAGGCCGAGGCGCTCAAGAAGGAAGGCGACGAGGCCTCCAAGACGCGGCTCACCTCGCTCAACAAGGAACTCGCCGAGCTGGAGAGCCGCTCGGCCGAACTCACCGCCGCCTGGCGCGCGGAGAAGGACAAGCTCGCCTCCACCACCGAGGTGAAGGAGCAGCTCGACCGGCTGCGCGCGGAACTCGCTGATGCTGAACGCCGCGGCGATCTCGCCCGCGCCTCGGAGCTGAAATACGGCCAGATCCCGGAGCTGGAAAAGCGCCTGCGCGACGCCGAAGAAGCCGCCGACGGCGCCGCTCAGCAGACCAACGGCAAGGCCGCCATGGTCAAGGAAGTGGTCGACGAGGAGCAGATCGCCTCGGTCGTCAGCCGCTGGACCGGCGTGCCGGTGGACAAGATGCTCGAGGGCGAGCGCGAGAAGCTCCTTAAGATGGAGGACGGGCTGCGCGCGCGGGTGGTCGGCCAGGACGAGGCGCTCGAGGCCGTCTCCGACGCCGTGCGCCGGTCCCGCGCCGGCCTGAAGGATCCCTACCGCCCCATCGGCTCCTTCCTGTTTCTGGGACCGACCGGCGTCGGCAAGACGGAGCTGACCAAAGCGCTCGCCGAGTTCCTGTTCGATGACGAGACGGCGGTCACGCGGCTCGACATGAGCGAATACATGGAGAAGCACTCGGTCAGCCGCATGATCGGCGCGCCGCCGGGCTATGTGGGCTATGACGAGGGCGGGGCGCTGACCGAAAGCGTGCGCCGCCGGCCCTATCAGGTGGTGCTGTTTGATGAGGTGGAGAAAGCCCACCCGGACGTCTTCAACGTGCTCCTCCAGGTGCTCGACGACGGCCGGCTCACCGACGGCCAGGGCCGCACGGTGGATTTCAGGAACACCATCCTGATCATGACCTCGAACCTGGGTTCGGAGTTCCTGCTTTCGGGCGATGTGGAGGCGGCGCGCGAGAATGTCATGGGCGCGGTGCGCGCCAGCTTCCGGCCGGAGTTCTTGAACCGGATCGACGAGATCATCCTGTTCAAGCGGCTGGAGGAGCAGCACATGGGCGCCATCGTCGACATTCAGCTCAAACGCCTCGAAGCGCTTCTGAAGGACCGGCGCATGGAGATCGAGCTCGACGACGCGGCCCGGTCCTGGCTGGCGGAGAAGGGCTACGACCCCGCCTACGGCGCGCGGCCGCTGAAGCGCGTCATCCAGAAGGAGCTGCAGGACCCGCTCGCCCGCCTGATCCTGGAAGGCGCGCTGGAGGATGGCGCGACGGTGAACGTCTCCGCCGAAGCCGGCGCCCTCACCGTCAACGGCCGGGCGGTGAGCCGAAACGCACGCCCGCCCAGCGAGGCGGTGATCCAGTAGGACGCACCGATCCGCGGCCCTCGGAGTCTGACGGCTTCGAGGGCTGCGCCGGCGTTAAGCGCCGCGCCCTCGGCGTCTGCACTAAAAATTCTGTTTTCTTTTGAGCGGTTTCAGTGTGTGTGGTCAAGCGCGGCGGCGGCGGAGCGGATCGCCGCAAAATTTCAAGAATTTGCAAAATGAACGCGTTTGCCGAGCGAATATCGAACCCCCTGGTTTCATCGATGTTTTCAAATCCGAACGCGATCCTGATCGACCAAACCGGCTCTAGTCTGTTGAAATATGGTCTTTTCAAAACGCGGAACCGGTGTCCACTTCCGATGAAAAGACGCTAGCGGCAAGGGCGCGACAAACCGGAAACCCAGCTGCTAAGGTCGCGCCCGTAACAGCACCGGACCTGTCCATGACCGCCGAAACCGCCGCCTCGCCCGCGCCTGACTTCTCCGATATTCTCCATACGGACGATCGCACGCCCTTCACCGAAGTCTTCGACTTCGAGGCCGAAGGCATGGCCCATCCGGTGCTGGTGTCCGGCGAGGGGCCGGGCGTCATCCTGATGCATGAATTGCCCGGGTTCGTGAGTGAATTCTGGCGCCTGGCCCGCTGGATCGAGGCGGCGGGTTTTCGCGTCCACGCGCCGGCGCTCTACGACCATCCCGGCGCGCCGCTGGAGGAGCTGCATCAGATTCACGGCCGCGTCGGCGGCATGGCGCGCGCCTGCGTCAGCCGCGAGATCCGCCTGTTCGCCAGGTCCGGCGGCAGCCCGGTGAGCGACTGGCTGCGCGCGCTGGCGCGCCATGTCCATGAAGAGCGCGGCGGTCCGGGGGTCGCCACGGTGGGCCTGTGCCTCAC
>JBKHAZ010000083.1:0-9891 GCA_046542605.1 Oceanicaulis sp.
TGAAAGCTCCGCCTACATCACCAATGTCGTGTTCTGGCGCCCGCCGGGGAACCGCAAGCCCACCGACGCGGAGATCGAAGCGTGCCGTCCTTTCACCGAGCGCCATATCGCGCTCGCCAGGCCGGACCTCATCGTGCTCGCCGGCGGCGTCAGCGCACAGACGCTTCTGCATCAGCGCGCCGGCATCACCCAGCTGCGCGGCGCGTGGGCGGAGCTAAAGGCGGGCGACCTGACACTCCCAGCCCTGCCGATCTTCCATCCGGCCTTCCTGCTGCACCGGCCGCAGGAAAAAGCGAAGGCCTGGGCGGATTTGTTGAGTTTGAAAGGGCGGCTTCAGCGCCGGGCCCCGGCGGTCCTTCGAGGAATTTGAATTTCCCTTCAGGCTTGAAGAGCGCAAATCCGGGACCTCGCGCCAGGTAGGCGCCCGGTCCCGGCCCGGCGACCCGAGCCGGGCCGGCCGGGAATTCAGCCTCTTCACGGCTTGGGAATGAGGCTTGCCGCTCTCCCCTCCCCGGTCCTACGCTTCAGTGCAAAACGGGAGGGGTTCATCCGCATCATTCTTCTGGTCCTGGCGGTTCTGGTCGTCCTGGCGGGCGCCCGGCTCGCCTATGTGGTCGTTCCGGCGAGCGGCCTGCTCACCGATCCCGAGCCCACCGACACGGCCTCCTGCCAGGCGGTGGAGATCGCGCCGGGGACCGAGGACGTGGTGCATGACGCGGCGACCGGCCTTGTTTTCATCTCCGCCATGAACCGGCGCAGCAAGAGCATGGACCCGCGAAACGGGATCTACGCCTTCGGCCTCGACGACCCGCAAGGCACGCTGCGGCTCGTCAGCACCGACACGCCCGCCGATTTCCGCCCGCACGGGATCGGGCTTTACCGCGACGGCGAAACGGCGCGGCTGTTCGTGATCTCCCACCCGGCCTCCGGCTCGCAGATCCTTCTCTTCGACATCGGCGAGGACGGGATGCTGGCCCATGTGCGCACCGTCACCGACCCGGCGGTGTTCTCGCCCAACGACGTGACGCCGGCGGGTCCGGACAGCTTCTACGCCACGAACGACAGCCGGTTCGGGCCGAACGTGCCGGGCTATCTGGAGGGCTTTTTCGGCCTGCCCCTGGCTTCGATCGCCTTTTTCGACGGCCAGGAGGGCCGCATCGCGGCGAACGGGCTGACCTACGCCAACGGGGTTCAGCTCTCAAGAGACGGCGAACGGCTTTATGCGGCGAACTTCATCGGCCGGAAGGTCTTCGTCTACGACCGCGACCCGGAGAACGGCGCCCTGACGCGCACGGCGACACACCGCGTGCCGCTGGGCCTTGATAATATCGAGCTCGGGCCTGAGGGCGATTTGTGGATCGGCGGCAATCGGAACGTCTTCGCCTTCCTGGCCCATCACAGCGATCCCGCGGCGCGCGCACCCAGCCAGGCGGTGCGGGTGGACCCGGAAACCGGCGCGTGGGAGACCGTGTTCTATGATGACGGGTCGGCGATCGATTCCATCTCGGTTGCGACGCCGGTGCCCGGCGCGATGATCTATGGCGCGGTGTTCGACGATCATGTGCTGATCTGCCCGCGCGAGACCTGATTTTCCTGCAAGCCTGCTTTTCCCCGCAAGAGAGAGACATGACCGACGCGATCAAGGTTTCCGACGAGAGCCGCATCCGTACGATCCGGTTTGACCGGATGGACAAGAAGAACGCCATCACACGCGCCATGTACACCGCCATGGCCGAAGCGCTGGAAGCGGCCAACGACGACGATGTGCGCGTGGTGATCATCGCCGGCGGCGACGGCGTGTTCAGCGCCGGCAACGACCTCACCGATTTCATGGAGGCGCCGCCCCATATCGGCGGCGGCGACATGCCCCCGGTGGAGCGCTTCATGCGCGCGCTCATGGGGTGCGAGAAGCCCGTGATCGCCGCGGTGGACGGGCTCGCCGTCGGGATCGGCACGACGCTGCTGCTCCATTGCGACCTCGTCTACGCCACCCGGCGCGCGGTGTTCTCCACGCCCTTCGTCAATCTCGCGCTGGCGCCGGAATTCGGCTCCAGCCAGCTCCTGCCCGGCATTGTCGGGCGCGCGGTGGCGAGCGAGCTGTTGCTGCTCGGCGAGAAATGGGACGCGGAGAAAGCGGCGGCGAAACACCTGGTGACCGCGGTGCTCGCCGACGGCGATTTCGAGGCGGCGGTGACCGGGATCGCCGGCAAGCTCGCCGGACTTGCTCCCGGGGCGGTCAAAACCGCCAAAAAGCTCATCACCCAGCCGGCGGAGAACCTCTCCGCGCGCATCGAGCGCGAGGGAGGGCTGTTCGCCGAGCAGCTCCGGTCGGACGAGTTCAGGGAGGCGGCGACCGCGTTCATGGAGCGCCGCGCGCCGGATTTCTCGAAGTTCGGCTAAAGCCGAGCCTGCGCCGTCCCGGGCCGGATCTCGGGAACATCGCCGCTTTCCTGCGTGTTTTTCCGAACGGCAAGCGCCAGCGGCGCGCGTGCGGAGACGGCGATGAGCAAGACCCTTGAAGGCGAGCGGCTTGAGCTGCCCGAGGACCATCCCACGACCATGTTCCGGGCGCTGCTGGACGCCCGCGACCGCCATGGCGGGGACACCGAAATCATCGAGGACGCCCTGTTTGGGGCGATGAGCTACACCGCGCTGCTGCGCGCCAGCCTGGCGCTGGCCAAGCGCGTGTCCCGCGACACGGAGCGCGGCGAGCGCGTCGGCGTCTTTCTGCCGACCGGGGTTCCCGCGGCGATCGTCTTCTTCGCGCTGCAGGCGGGCGGGCGCACGCCGGCCTTCTTCAATTACGGCCAGGACGCCGAGACCCTGGCCGCGGCCTGTGACGTTTCCGGCGTGAAGCGGATCATCAGCTCGACCCGCTTTGTCGAGGCCGGCGATCTGGAGGACCGGGAGAACGCCCTGTCGGACTGCGCGGCGATCACGCACCTGGAAGACCTGCGCGAGGACCTGACCATCCTGGAGAAGGCCGCCGGCGCGATCGCGGAGAAGATTCCCCAGCTCGAGCCCGATCCGGCCGATCCCGAAGCGCCGGCGGTGATCCTGTTCACCTCCGGCACGACCGGCGCGCCAAAGGGCGTGGCGCTGAGCCACGCCAATATTCTGGCCAACATCGCCCAGGTGCGCGCGCATATCGAGTTCGATCCGGACTGGGTGTTCTTCAGCCCGATGCCGGTCTTCCACAGCCTGGGACTGACCGGCGGCCTGCTGCTGCCGATCCTCACCGGGCGCAAGGCCGTGCTCCACCACGACCCGCTGGAACGCAAGGGGGTGCCGAAGCGCATCCGGGAGAGCGGCGCGAACGTGCTGGTGGCGACCGACGCGTTCGCGCGGCTTTACGCAAAGGCGGCCGGGGACGCGCTGGAGACGCTGGAATTCGTCGTGCTGGGCGGTGAACGGGTGGACGAGTCCACGCGCGAAGCCCTCGCCGACGCCTGCTCGGCGGAGGTCATCGAGGGCTACGGGCTCAGCGAGGCCTCGCCCATCGTGGCGGTCAACCAGCCGGGGAACAATCGGCCCGGAACGGTGGGGCGTCTGGCGCCGGGCATGGAGGCGCGGCTGGAAGAGGTGGAGGGCGTGGACGTCGGCGAGCGCCTGCTCATCCGCGGGCCGAACCTGATGGTCGGCCAGCTCGATCCCGACGAGGACGGGGCGCTGTCGCCGCTGGAGGGGGACTGGTTCGACACCGGCGATCTGGCCACCTGCGACGCGGACGGCTTCATCACCATCACCGGCCGGGTCAAGCGCTTCGCCAAGATCGGCGGAGAGATGGTCTCGCTGGATCGCGTCGTGAAGGAAGCCCGCGCGCTCTGGAGCGACGCCGATCACGCCGTGCTGGCCGTGCGGCGGGATGACGGCGGCGAGGCCGTCGTTCTGGTCACCGACGAGGAGGAGGCCGGCCGCGACGCGTTCTCCGCCCATGTCGAGGAGCGCGATCTCGACCGGAGACTGGTTCCAAAGCATGTGCTGGTGGTCGAGCAGACGCCGATGACGCCCACCGGATCGCCCGATTATCCGCGCATCCGCGAGCTGGTGCACAGGGAGCTTGAGCTGGAGCCGGCGACCTAGCCCGGATCGAACCGGCCTCCCGGCCGCCCTGCGAGGTCCTCGTTCACGAAGCGGCGCAGCGAGTCCGTTGTCTCCTGGTCGTCCAGATCCTCCAGCGCGTCAGGCTCCATCGGCTCGCCGAACACGAGCTTGAAGCGATCGCCCTTCTTGTTGAGCATCTCGTGAAAGAGCGTCACGTCGCGCAGCTCTTCCGACACCGTGTCAAACAGGTGAAAGAGCCGGGATTCCGGCCCGGACATGTGGCCGGGCACGATGGTCACGTCATGCTTCCTGGCCAGGGTGACCGGGGTCGCCTCCCAGGGCTCGTCGCGCACCTCGCCCTCGCGCTTGCGCTTGCGCGCGACCGCGCCTGACGGGAATATGACGATGGCGCGCTCGTTCTCGATCGCGTCCACAGCCTGACGCAGGGTCTCCTTGGAACTCTCCAAATCGCGCTCCTCGGGGGGCCAGACCACCGGGACGGCGACCTGCTCGAGGCCCTCGCAGATGCGCAGCGCGTCGGCGTTGACGAAGAAACACAGATCCGGCCGGCGCTCGATGAGCGCGTCATGGACCGCCACCCCGTCCGCTATTCCGGTGGGGTGGTTCACAACGATGAGGCACGCCCCGTCTCCGGGCACGCAATCGACCGCCTCGGCGCTGACCTGGAGATCGAGCAGATCGCTGGCGTGTTCGAGCGCCTCGCGCCCGTCCATGTCCTTGATCGTGTCGGCCATGTCGCGGGCCTCGGCGTAGTTCAGGAGCTTGTAGAGCGGCGGGCGCACCACCGGCCAGGCGAGTCCGCCGGACAGGCCCGGCGCGCGCTCGCGGATCAACTGATCGACGATATGGCGATCGCTGTCTTCGCCCAAGTGTCTCTCCCGGCCGCTCCGGCATGCTTCTGAAACCCGCGACCGGGGCCGCTCGTTCCTCTGTCGCCGATGCGGGGCCTTGAGCGCGGGCCCGGCCGGGTCATATTGAGGTCCGTCCAGAAATTGGAGGCTCCATGCCCTTTGACGAAAGTTCAGGCGGCGGCGGCGGATCGGGCGCCAGAAACGTGTTCGGCGGCCCGCTATCGGTGTGCGGCGCCGATCCGGTCACCGGCTTTTTCCGCGACGGATGCTGCAACACCGGCCCCGAGGACCACGGGGTCCACACGGTGTGCGCGGTCGTCACCGAGGAGTTTCTGAGTTTCTCCGCTTCGCGCGGCAACGACCTTTCCACGCCGCGCCCCGAGTTCGGGTTTGACGGCCTGAAGCCCGGCGACCGCTGGTGCCTGTGCGCGGCGCGCTGGCTGGAGGCGTTCGAAGCCGGGTGCGCGCCGAAAGTGAAACTTGAAGCCTGCCACGCGCGCACGCTGGACATCGTGCCTTTGGATGCGCTCAAGGCGCATGCCGCTTGAAACACGCCCGGCGCCCAAGGTGTTGACCGGCGTATAGTCAGCGCCAGGAGGCGACCATGGACCAGCCCGAACTTGACGCCATCACCGAAGAGCGCAACGGGGCGCGCGGCCGCTTCGTCCTGCGCGAGCCGGGCGGCGACAGCGAGCTGACCTACATGGTCGCGGATGACCGCATGGTCATCGACCACACCTACACGCCGCCCGCTCTGCGCGGTCATGGCGCGGCGGGAAAGCTTGTCGTGCGCGCCGTCGACGAAGCCCGAGCGCGCGGCTGGAGGATCGTGCCGCAATGCCCCTATGTGAAGATCAAGATCGACCGCAATCCGGATCTGCAGGACGTGCTCGACCCGGCCTGGGCCGGGCGAGGCTAGGCGCGCGCCAGTGACGGCCGAGTTCGAGATCACCGAAGAGCGCGGGACCAGCAAGGGCCGCTACGCGGCCACGGCGCCGGGCAAGCCGGAAGCCGAGCTGACCTACTCGATCGCCTCCGACAGGCTGATCATCGTGGATCATACCGGCGTGCCCGACTCATGGCGCGGCATGGGCGTGGGCAAGGCGCTGGTGGAGCGCGTGGTGGAGGACAGCCGCAAGCGCGGCGTGAAGATCGTCCCGCTCTGCCCGTTCGCGAAGACCCAGATCGACAAGACGCCGGAATGGCGGGACGTGGTCAAGTGACCGGCGCCTGACACGCCGGGCCTTGACCGGGGCCATGGATCGCCGCGATCCTCCCCTACACAAGGGGAGGGTTTCATGAACAAATTTCTGCTGGGCGCGACGGGCGCCGTCGTGCTGGCCGCCGGCGCCGGCGCGGTATGGTTGAACACCTCGACGACCGGAACGATCTTTCTGCCGAGCGGAACCGGGCTCGCGGCCAAACAGGTCTGCTCGCTCCACTTCGTCACGGGTCTGGAGCCGGATCGGGCGCGCGCGCTCTATGTCGATCCGCCTTTGGGCGCGGCGATGAACCTGGTTCGTGTGCGCGTCGATCAAACGCGGCGCGAAGTCAGCGCCGGCGTGCTCGGCGTCGGGTGGCGCCAGCGGGCGGTCTATCGCGACGGGCTCGGCTGCACCCTGGTGCACGGCTCGGGCGCGTTCGACGCCAGCCTCGCCCTGCCCGACCGGCCCGGCGACGAGGCGGTGATCGACATCGCCCACCGCGACGCCCATTTCGACGCCGATGCGCTCGAAGCCGCGCTGGACGCCGCCTTCACCGAAGACGGGCGCAACACGCTGGCCGCCCTGGTGATGCATGACGGGCGGATCGTCGCAGAACGCTATGCGGACGGGCTCACCCATGAAAGCCCCTTGCACGGCTGGTCGATGACCAAGTCGCTGGCGGCGACCATGGCGGGCGTCCTCAGCCAGCGCGGCCTGATCGATCTTCACGCGCCGGGCCAGGTCCCGGCCCTGGCCGACGCCGGCATGCCGGAGATCACCGTGCACCAGCTTCTGACCATGACCGGCGGGCTTGACGGGTACGAGATCAACGACGGCACCGATCCCACCTCGGAAATGCTCTTCACCCAGTCCGACATGGCCCGCTACGCGGCGAGCCGCACGCCGATCGCCGCGCCGGGCGAGCGCTGGGACTACCAGTCGGGCAACACCATGCTCGCCGGGTCCGCGCTGGAGACCCGTCTGGGCGACACGCCCGCCGAAGAGGCCGCGACGATTCGCGACTGGCTGTTCGAACCGCTGGGCATGAACACCGCCGTGATCGAGGCCGACGAGGCCGGCCTGTTGAAATGGTCGAGCTATATGTACGCCAGCGCGCGCGATTGGGCGCGCATGGGCGAGCTTTACCTCAACGGCGGGCGCGCCCCGGACGGAACGCAGATCATTCCCGAAGACTGGGCGGCCTACGTCTCCACCCCGACGCCCGGATCGAACGGCGAATACGGGTCAAGCTTCTGGATGTTCGAGGCTGCGGGCCTGCCGGAGGGATATTTCGGCATGGCCGGGTTTCAGGGCCAGTACGCCTTCATCATCCCCAGCGAGGATCTCGTGATCGTGCGCCACGGCGCTTCGCCCAATCGCCAGGACGGCGCCTTCGACTTCGCCCGCGCCGTGGTGGACGCGCGCCGCTCCGGCGACGCCGAGCCGGCGACGGAAGACGCGGCCCCTTAAGCGGCGCGCCGGGCGTCTTTTTTTACATAGCTTTCGATCTGGCGATAAATCGCGTCGGCCGGCGCTGCGTCGAAATCGGTCAGCCGGGTGGAATGAAAGTCCGCATCCGCATCGGTGAAGGCCATGGAAAAGCCGGCAAAGCGGCGCCGGTCCACTTCGGCGAAGTCGGCCAGCGCCATGCCGGTGTGGCGTGGATCGTCGCCGATGCGTGCGATCATGGCGCTCACCACCGGGCGGGCGCCCTCGAGCACCTGCAGGTAGCGGCCGCGGTCGTGGATCAGCACGCCGGTGAGGTTCAGCGCCGGATTATTGCGCTGCGCCGCGCCCAGGATGCTGCGCACCGCCTCGCGATCCCGGCTGGCGGCCTGACTGTAATAGAGCGCACGAACCAGCAGCATGATCATCATCCTCGACAGGCCTGCGGCGCGCCTCGGTGAAAAGACGGGCCGGACGCTGAGCGACCGGCCCGCAAGGCTTGCTCACAGGGAGATCAGCTCCATGAAGACAAGAGCTATTCCCTAAGTGTTTAAATAGGGTAAGTGAACTGGTTCAAAAAGGGTCTGCGGCGACGTTTCCACAGTCCAAACAGCTATTTAGCGAAGCGGAGCGGTGATCAGAACCGATCTTCGTCCGGCCCGGGCTCGGCTTCGGCGCGCTCGCGGACATGGGTCTGTTTGAGAATCCGGTCGAAGGGGGCCGGCACCCGCGCCTCGGCCCGGTGGAGCCAGGCGTCGAACTTCGGGTGCTTTTCGCGCAGCGTGCGCACCCATTCGCGCGCCACATCGGAATTGGAGATGATCAGGGCGATCCCCGAGGCGATCATGATCAGCCCGATGGGGATCGGGGTCCAGAACAGCGGCAGACCGAATAAGATCAGCAATGCGCCGAGAATTTGGTAGACGAGCGACATCGCAGCCCCAGTTATGCCGCAGGGGCGCTCCGCGCAAGGCGCGCCCGCGCTTCATCAATACGGATCGACCCGTCCATGGCCTATAAATCCCTCCGCGAGTTCCTGACGCTTCTGGAAAACGAAGCCGACTTGAAGCGGGTTTCACGCCCGGTCTCCACGCATCTGGAAATGACCGAAATCCAGACCCGCCTGCTGGCGAAAAAAGGCCCGGCGGTGCTGTTCGAAAAGCCCGTTCACGAAGATGGCCGGGCGAGCGAAATGCCGGCCCTGGTCAATCTGTTCGGCACGGTGGAGCGCGTGGCGCGCGCGGTGACGCTGGGCGGCGAACCGCGCCGCACCGCGCAGGAGCTGCGCGAGGTGGGCGAGCTATTGGCTTTCCTGCGCCAGCCTGAACCGCCGCGCGGCTTTCGCGACGCCATGGACATGCTGCCCATCGCCCGCTCGGTCCTCTCCATGCGGCCGCAGACCGTGCGCAAGGCCCCGTGCCAGGAGGTGGTGCTGGAGGGCGACGCCATCGATCTTGATCGCCTGCCGATCCAGGGCTGCTGGCCCGGCGAGCCGGCGCCGCTGATCACCTGGCCGCTCGTGGTGACGAAGGGGCCGTCGGACGCCAAGGAGGACGATTTCAATCTCGGCATCTACCGGATGCAGAAGCTCAGCAAGACCCGCACGCTGATGCGCTGGCTGAAGCATCGCGGCGGCGCCCAGCATTATCAGCGCTGGAAAAAGGAAAAGCCGGAGCCCCTGCCCGCCGCGGCTGTGCTGGGCGCCGATCCCGGCACCATCCTCGCCGCCGTCACGCCGGTGCCCGACACGCTGTCGGAATACCAGTTCGCAGGGCTGTTACGCGGGCGCAAGGCCGAGCTGGTCCCCTGCAAGACCGTGCCCCTGAAAGTGCCCGCCGAGGCCGAGATCGTCATCGAGGGTCATGTCCTTCTCGACGAGGACGGCCCGGAAGGGCCGTATGGAGATCATACCGGCTATTATAATTCGGTGGAGCGCTTCCCCGTCTTCCAGGTCAGCGCCATCACCATGCGGAAAGACCCGATTTACCTCACCACCTTCACCGGCCGCCCGCCGGATGAGCCGAGCGTGCTGGGCGAGGCGCTGAACGAGGTCTTCATCCCGCTCATTCGCCAGCAGTTTCCCGAGATCGTCGATTTCTGGCTGCCGCCGGAAGGGTGCAGCTACCGCATCGCCGTCATCTCCATGAAAAAGGCGTATCCGGGCCACGCCAAGCGCGTGATGATGGGCGCGTGGTCGTACCTGCGCCAGTTCATGTACACCAAATGGGTCATCGTGGTGGACGACGACATCGACGCGCGCGACTGGAAGGACGTGATGTGGGCGCTCTCCACCCGCATGGACCCCGCCCGCGACGTCACCCTGA
>JBKHAZ010000084.1:0-9634 GCA_046542605.1 Oceanicaulis sp.
CGGCGCGGACGCGACCATGCCGCTGCGCGTGCGCGCGGTGGTGCGGGCGCAGGAGCCGGGCGGACGGGCCGTCGCAGACGACGTGCGCATCCCCTACCGGCCGCGCGACAGCTATACCGGGCTGAAGGCGGAGTTTTCCGGCCGGGCCGAACGCGACGCGCCGGCCGTCTTCTCCGTCATCGCGCTCAACCCGGCCGGCGAGGCCATGCGCGGCGAGCTCGCCTGGCGGCTGGTGCGCAAGGATGTGGATTATGACTGGTACCGCACCGCGGGCGGCGAGTGGCGCTGGCGGCGCAGCGAAACGGTCGTTCCGATCACCGACGGCGTCGTCAGGCTGGACGGCGAGGACGCCGCGCGCATCGTCACCCCGCCGCTGTCCTGGGGCGATTATGATCTGATCGTGGCCGACGGAACCGGCGCGGACGTGGCCAGCCGCGGCTTCTGGGTCGGCTGGGGAGGCCGCGCCGAGGACGGCGAAGCCGCGCCCGACCAGGTGCGCGTCGCCGGCCCCGAAGCCCCCGTGGCCGTGGGCGAGGAAGCCGTGATCACCATTCAGGCGCCCTATGCCGGGCTCGCCGACGTGGTGGTGGCGACCGACCGGGTGCTGACCTTGCGCCAGATGCGGCTCACCGAGGAAGGCGCGGAGATCACCGTGCCGGTGACCCGGGCCTGGGGCCAGGGCGCTTATGTCATGGTGACGGTTCACACCCCGCGCGATCCGGTGGACCACCCCTTGCCGCGGCGCGCGGTGGGCGTGGCGTATGTTCCGGTGAGCCTTGAGGAGCGCACGATCGAGCTGACCCTCGACGCGCCGGACCTGACCGAGCCGAACCGCATCGTCCAGATTCCCGTCACCGCCGAGGGCGGCGGCGAGGAAATCTTCATGACGCTCGCCGCGGTGGACGAGGGCGTGCTCCGGCTCACCCGCCAGGAAAGCCCCGATCCGGTGGACTTCATCTTCGGCAAGGAGCGGCTGGGCGTCGATCTGCTGGACGATTACGGCCGGGTGCTCGATCCCAATCTGGGCGCGGCCGCGGCGCTGCGCTCGGGCGGCGACCAGATCGGCGGCGCCGGCCTCTCGGTCGTTCCCACGCAAACCGTCGCCCTGTTCGCCGGCCCGGTGCGCCTGGACAGCGCGAGGCGCGGAACGGTCGCGCTGTCCCTGCCGGACTTCAATGGCGAGCTGCGCTTGATGGCGGTGGCGTGGAGCGAGACCGGGCTCGGCGCGGCCGCCCAGCCCATGACCGTGCGCGACGCGGTCGCCGCGGAGCTGATCCTGCCGCGCTTTCTGGCGCCGGGCGACACCGCGCTTGCAACGGCGAGCCTTGATAATGTCGACGGGCCGGACGGGGTCTACGCCGCAAGCGTGACCGGCGAAGGCCCGGTGAGCGTCGAAGGCGGCGCGGCGCAAGGCCCGCTCGCTCCCGGCGAGCGCCAGGACGGGCCGGTGGAGCTGATCGCAGAAGCCGAAGGGATCGCCGATCTCTCCCTGGACGTCACCGGCCCGGACGGTTTCACCGCGGCGAGTTCATACCCCATCCAGGTGCGCTCGCCCTATCTGCCCGAAACGCGGGTGCGCGGGATCATCCTCGAGCCCGGCGAGCAGTACACGCCGCCCGCCGGCCTCCTGTCCGGCTACACGCCGGGATCGGGTCTGGCTCAGATTTCGGTCTCGCCCACGCCCATTGACGCGGCTGCGCTCTATCAATCGCTGTGGCGCTATCCCTACGCCTGCTCGGAGCAGCTGGTGAGCCGGGTCATGCCGCTTCTCTACGCGGCCGGTCTCGCCCGCCTGACCGGCGGCGAGGGCCCCGAGGGCGCATCCGCCGACATCCGCCGCGCGCTGGAGACCATCCTCGGACGTCAGGGCCAGGACGGCGCGTTCGGGCTGTGGCGCATGGGCGACGGCGACGCCTCGCCCTGGCTGGGCGCCTATACGACCGACTTCGTGGCGCGCGCGGCCGAGGCCGGATATCCGGTTCCGCCCGCCGCGCTGCAGCGCGCGCTCGCCGCGCTGCAGCCGGTGAGCCAGGGCGAGATGTGGCGCTCGGGCTATGACAGCGATGTGGGCGATCCGCGCTGGACCGAGGACACCGCCGAACGCCTTGCGAACCGCAGCGCGGCCTATGCGCTCTACGTGCTCGCCCGCAACGGCCGGGCCGACCGCTCACGCCTGCGCTACATGCATGACGAGCGCCTGCAGACCATCGAAAGCCCGCTGGCGCGCGCCCAGATCGGCGCCGGGCTCGCCGCCATCGGGGACGAGGCGCGCGCCGCCTCCGCCTTCGAAGCGGCGGTCGAGGCGCTAGGCTATGAAAACGACGGCGACTGGTATCAGAGCCCGCGGCGCGACCTCGCCGGGGTGATGGCGCTGGCCGCCGAGGCCGGCCGGTTCGAGATCGTCGATAGCCTTGCGCCCCGGCTCGCCCGGGACCTGCCGGAACCGGCGCGTCTGACGACGCAGGAGAAAGCCTGGCTGATCCTGGCCGCCGACGCGCTGGCCGGCGACGCCGACACCCTGGCGGTGAGCTATGGCGAAGAGGCGGGCCGCCGGGCGGTGACGCTGGACGACGCTTCGATCTCAGACGCCGGCACGTTTGAAAACACCGGCGAAACCCCGCTGTTTCTCACCGAGCTGACCCGCGGCGCGCCGAGCGGTCCGCCGCCGGCTGCAAGCGCGGATCTGCGCCTTGAAAAGCGGATCACCGACACCGCCGGGCGCCCGATCGCGTCCACGGTCCCGCAGGGCGACCGGCTTGTGGTCGCGCTCACCCTGCGCCCCGAACGCGCGGCCCTGGCGAGCTATGTGATCGCCGATCTTCTTCCCGCCGGCTTCGAGATCGAGGCGGTGCTCACCCCCGCCGACGCCGGCGCGTCCGGACCGTACGCCTTCCTCGGCGCGCTCGACCGGCCGCAGATCGCCGAAGCGCGCGACGACCGCTTCGTCGCCGCCCTGGAAGCCCGGCGCACGCCGGACGGCGACCCGGTGCGCCTGGCGTATCTGGTGCGCGCGGTGACCCCGGGCGAGTTCGCCCTGCCCGGCGCGGTGGCCGAGGACATGTACGCGCCGGAGGTGTTCGCGCGCACCGGCGCGGGACGGGTGCGCATCGAGAGGTAGGGGCCGCCCATGACGCTCCCCGCCCCCTTGCGCACCCCGCTCGCCGCGTTGCTCGCGGCGGTCGCCGTGTGCGCGGGGCTGGTCCACGTGCTCGACCGGGTGTTTCCTCCGCCCATCGAGCGCGGACGGGTGGTGTCGTTCGTGGCCGAGGACATGGACGGGCGGGCCTTGCGCGCCTTTCCGGTGGAGAACGGCCGGTGGCGCCTGAAGACCGATCTCCACCGGCTCGATCCGGACTTCGTCGACGCGCTTTTGACGATCGAGGATCAGCGGTTTTACGCGCATCCCGGCGTCGACCCGCTGGCGGTCGTGCGCGCCGCCGGACAGATGCTGGCGAACGGCCGGATCGTGTCGGGCGCCTCGACCCTCACCATGCAGACCGCCCGGCTTCTGGAGCCGCGCCCGCGCACATTGGGCTCGAAGATCCTGGAATCGGTCCGCGCCCTGCAGCTAGAGGCCCGGCTCTCGAAGGATGAAATCCTGGAGCTCTACCTGACGCTGGCCCCCTATGGCGGCAATCTGCAGGGCGTGCGCGCCGCGAGCTGGGCCTGGTTCGGGCGCGAGCCCGATCAGCTCACCCCCGATCAGATCGCGCTTCTGATCGCCCTGCCGCAAAGCCCTGAAGTGCGCCGGCCCGATCTGCGTCCGGACAGCGCCCGGACGGCGCGCGCGGCGATCCTCGCCCGGCTCGCCCAGGCCGGCTGGGTCGATGCGGCCCGCGCCGCCGAGGCGGCCGATGAAGCCCTGCCCACACGCCGCAACGCCTTCCCCGCCGAGGCCTGGCACGCGAGCGCGACTTTGGCCCGCGCCCATCCCGGCGACGGGGCGGTGCGCTCGACGCTGGATCGCGCCCTGCAGCGCGACGTGGAGCGGCGCGTGCGCCGTCTCGCCGAGGCCGGCGGGCCGGGGGTGCAGGCGAGCGCCCTGGTGGTGGAGATCGAAACCCGCGCCGTGCGCGCCGCCGTGGGCTCGGCCGGGCGCGGTCTTGCAGGCGGCTGGATCGACCTCACCGCCGCGCGCCGCTCACCGGGCTCGACCTTGAACCCGCTGGTCTACGCCCTCGCCTTCGATGACGGGACCGCCGCGCCGGAGACCCGCATTGAGGACCTGCCCGCGCGTTTTGCGAGCTACCGGCCGGAAAATTTCGACCGGGCGTTTCGCGGGGAGGTGACGATCGCCGACGCCCTGCAGCATTCGCTGAACGTGCCGGCGGTGCGCGTGCTCGACCGCGTGGGCGCGAACCGCTTCGCCAGCGCGCTCAGCTCCGCCGGCGCCGATCCGTCGATCCCGCAAAGCCTCGACGGGGCGGCCGGCCTCGCCGTGGCGCTGGGCGGGCTGGGAATGAGCGTGCGCGACCTCGCCGTGCTCTACGCCGCGCTGGGCGATGAGGGGCGGGCCAAGCCGCTCGCCTGGACGCCGCAGGCCGCCGAGGCGAACCGGAACGCGCCCGGCGCCGCTCTGGTGAGCGCGGAGAGCGCGCGCGAGATCGTCGACGTGCTCTACGGCTCCCCCGCCCCGCCCGGGCGGATGCCGGCCCATCTGTCCGCTGCAGCGCCGGACGTCGCCCATAAGACCGGCACCAGCTACGGCTTTCGCGACGCCTGGGCGGCCGGGATCACCGGCGGCCACGTCATCGTCGTCTGGACCGGCCGGCCAGACGGCGCGCCGCGCCCCGGCGCCACAGGGCGCGATGCGGCCTTGCCCGCCTTGTTCGACCTTGCCGACACCGTGGCCCGCCAGCGCCCGCAGAGCGCCGAGCGGCCCCGCAGCCTCCAGGCGCGCACCCCGCGGACGCTGGAGCGATTCACCCGTCCCGATCAGCCGCCCGACATTCTGTTTCCGCCCGAAGACGCCGAGCTGTGGGCCGAAGCGCCGGGCCGGCCGTTCGTGCTCAGCGCCCGGGCCGGCTCGCCGGTCGCCTGGTACGTCGATGGCGCGCCTGCAGGCCGCAACGCCGCCGGCCAGCCGGTCTTCACCCCGCCCGGAGAGGGCTTCTACGCCCTGTCCGCCGTGGATGCGCAAGGGCGCGAGGCCCGCGTCCGGGTGCGCGTGCGCTTCGCCGGCGACGGCGCATAACCAGCGCGCATCATTGAATAATCCGGTATATCTGAACATGCCCCGCCTGTGTGTGTTAGGCTCGGCGGAAACACTGTTCAAAGGAGCGCCATGGCCGCGTCCGGTCTGTTTGATTCATACGATGCTTCACCGGCTTTTTGCGAAGTCGGCGGGCGCCGCGACGACCCCGAGATTCAACGCCTGTTCTTCAAGCGTCTGAACAAGCAGACCCGCTCCAATCTCGCGCGCCGCAAAAAGCGCGCCGAGGAAGAGCTCTACAATCTCGGCATCACCTTCACGGTGTATTTCGGCGAGAACACGGTCGACCGGGTGCTGCCCTTCGACGTCATTCCCCGCCCGATCACCGCGGAGGACTTCAGCGAGCTCGAGGCCGGAGTGAAACAGCGCATCGCCGCGCTCAACGCCTTCCTTCACGACATCTATCACGAGCAGAACATCCTCAAGGACGGCGTCGTCCCCGCGGACCTCGTCATCGAGAACAAGTACTTCCTCAAGGAGATGATCGGCGTCGACCTGGCGCACCGCAACTACGTGCACATTTGCGGCACCGACCTGATCCGCGACACCGACGGCTCCTTCCTGGTTCTGGAGGATAATTGCCGCGCGCCGTCCGGCGTCTCCTACGTCATCGAAAACCGCCACCTCATGCAGCGCTCCTTTCCGGACCTGATGGAGAACGCGAAGGTGCGCGCGGTGTCGGATTACGGCGTGCATCTGCGCACCAAGCTCACCGAGTGCGCGCCGGCCGGCGTGGACGATCCGAAAATCGTGCTGATGACGCCGGGCCTGTTCAACTCGGCCTATTTCGAACACGTCTTCCTGGCCCGCGAGATGGGCGTGCCTCTGGTGGAGGGCCGCGACCTCTATGTGGACGACAAGGACGAGGTGTTCATGAAGACCGTGTCCGGACCCGAGCCGGTTCACGTCATCTACCGGCGCATCGACGACGCGTTTCTCGATCCTGAGGTGTTCCGCAAGGAATCCATGCTGGGCACGCCCGGCCTGATGCGCGCCATGAAGGCGGGCAAGGTGACGATCGCCAACGCGCCCGGCACGGGCGTGGCCGACGACAAGGCGGTCTACGCCTACATGCCCGAGATCGTGCGCTATTATCTGAACGAAGAGCCGATCCTGAAAACCGTGCGCACCTTCATCTGCCGGCACGAGCAGGACCGCAAGTACGTCCTCGACAATCTCGCCGAGCTGGTGGTCAAGCCGGTGGGCGAAAGCGGCGGCTACGGCATCGTGGTGGGTCCCAAATCCACACGTGCGGAACGCGAGGAGGTGGGCAAGGCGATCCGCAAGGATCCCTCCAACTACATCGCCCAGCCCATGATCACCCTGTCGGCCAGCCCCACCCTGACGAGCGAAGGCGTCGCGCCGCGCCATGTGGACCTGCGCCCTTTCGCGGTGACCGGCAAGGACACCTGGGTGCTGCCCGGCGGGCTGACGCGCGTGGCCATGAAGAAAGGCTCCATCATCGTCAATTCAAGCCAAGGCGGAGGGTCGAAGGATACCTGGGTCCTCTCATAAGCTTCTCTCGCGCTACGCCGAACACGCCTTCTGGCTCGGCCGGTATATCGAGCGCGCGGAAAACCTCGCCCGGCTCTTGTCGGTCACCGAAGGGTTCGCGGCCGGCGACGATGACGACGCGGCCTGGCGCAGCGTGCTCGACACGTTTCAGGACCTGCCCGCATTCCAGAAGGCCGGCCGCAAGCTGACCGGCCTGAACGTGGCGCGCTGGTATTTCATGGACAAGAACAACCCGAACTCGATCGTCTCGGCCCTGACCATGGCGCGCGAGAACGCGCGCGCGCTGCGCCATATCAGCCCGATCGAGTCCTGGAAGCAGATCAACATGCTCTACGGGGCGGCGGCGGATTTGAGAGCGCGGCGGATCACCCTGCCCCGGCTCAACCAGCTTTGCGAGACGATCCGGCTTGGATGCCTGACGCACCAGGGCCTGGTGGACGGGACCTGGTATCGCGACGAAGCCTGGCTGTTCCACCGGCTCGGCTCGGAGCTGGAGCGCGGCGACCAGACCACGCGTCTGCTCGATGTGAAATACTATCAGCTCAAAAGCGCCGGCGCGGACGAGGCCGACGGCTTCGCGCCGCCCGACATCGTCTGGTGGAATTCACTGCTGCGGTCGGCGTCGAGCTATCACGCCTTCCGCCGCCGCCATTCGCTGACCGCGGGGCCGTCGGAAGCCGCGGCCTTTCTTCTGTTCGACGCCGACTGCCCACGCTCGGTCAAGCTGGCGGCGCTGGCCGCCGCCGACCGGCTGCGCGAGCTGGAAGAGGATTACGGCGCTGCGCCCGATCCGGAACTGAAGCGCGCCTGCAAGGGTTTGCTGGCCCTGCTCGAACCGGACACTCCGGTGAAACCGGGCAAGAGCCTGCACGCCTATCTCGATCAGGTGCAGGTGCAGCTGATCGCATTTGCGAGCGCTCTGGCCAAACGGTATTTCGGGCCGGATTGACTGACCCCTGACGCGCGACCGCGGCGAGAATCAGGGCAGGCTGAAGTGGTGGGCTTCAGCAGCGAGGCATTTCCCATGGGCGAACAGCCGCAGGTCAAAACCGACCTGTTCCGCGTGCGTCACGTCACGCGCTACAGCTATGCCCGGCCTGTGCGTTTCGGGCGGCACCGCGCCATGTTCCGCCCGCACGAGACGCCGGAACTGCGCCTGTTGACCATGACGGTGGACACCCGCCCGGAAGCCCAGGTCCACTGGATCCACGACGTGTTCTCCAACTCGGTGACGCTGTTCGATTTCAACGAACCCAGCGAGACGCTGGAGATCGGCTGCACGTTCGACATCGTGCGCACCAGCTTCCGCGAGGCGGAGTTTCCCGTCGCCGAGCACGCGCGCGGCTTTCCGTTCCAGTATGACGAGCATGAGCGCACCGACCTGGCCGCCTGCCTGGCGCCGCGCCATGACGATCCCGATGGCGCGGTGCGGAGCCTTGCGGCGCGCTTCGAGCGCGAGGCCGGCGGGGACACCTGGGGCCTGCTCACCGGCATGACGCAGGGCATCAAGGCCGAGCTCAGCTATCTCAGGCGCGAAGAGCCCGGCGTGCAGGACCCCGCCGAGACCCTCGCCCTGGGCTCGGGGTCATGCCGCGACTACGCCGAGCTGATGTGCGAACTCGCCCGGCGGCTCGGCTTCGCGGCGCGCTTCGTTACGGGCTATCTCTACGATCCGGCTCTGGACGCGCGGACCGCGGACGCGCCCAGCGACGTGCAGGGCGCAGGCGCGACCCACGCCTGGGTGCAGATCTTCCTGCCCGGCGCAGGCTGGATCGAGTTCGACCCCACCAACGGCGATGTCGCCTCCGGAAAGCTGATCCGAACCGGCGTCGGCCGGGTGCCGAGCCAGGTCGCCCCGCTGACGGGCTTTTTCGACGGCCGGCCGACCGATGCGCTGGGCCTTGAGGTGAGCGTGGACATCACCACGCTTGCGCCGCCGCTGGTCCAGTAGCAGATGAGCGGCGCGGATTTAAGCCAATCCGAAGCGCGCGCGGACCGTCCGCGCCTGATGCTGGTGGCGACGCCGATCGGCAATTCGAGCGATCTCTCACCGCGCGCGCTGGAGACCTTGAAGGCCGCCGACGCCATCGCCTGCGAGGACACGCGCGAAACCCGCAAGCTGCTCGCGGGGCATGGCGTCACCGACAAGCGGCTGATCGCGTGTCACGACCATAACGAGGCCCAGAGCGCGGCCGGAATCGTGAAGCTGCTCGTAGCGGGCGCGCGGGTGGCGCTGGTCTCCGACGCCGGTGCGCCGGGCGTGTCCGATCCCGGATACCGCGTCGTGCGCGCGGTGCTGGACGCGGGCCTGGAGGTCAGCGCGGTCCCCGGTCCCAACGCGCCGATCACCGCACTGACGATTTCCGGGCTCGCCACCGACCGGTTCGTTTTCCTCGGCTTTCCGCCGCGCAAATCCGGCAAGCGGCGGAAATTCCTTGAGCCCTATGCCGGCCTGCCTGCAACGCTGATCCTCTTCGAGAGCCCGCAGCGCCTTGGCGAGACCGTCGCCGATGCGCTTGAGGTGTTCGGCGACCGCAAGGCCGCGCTCGCCCTGGAGCTGACCAAGACGTTCGAGCGCGTCTACCGCGAGCCGCTCTCCGCGCTCAAGGGCCGCCTCGCCGAGCCGCCGCGCGGCGAAGCGGTCCTGCTGATCGAGGGCGCCGAAGAGGTGCGCGAACGAACCAACAAATACGCCGCGTTCTCCAAAGCGCCGGCGCGGGATTAGAGCGATTTCCCCCCGCCCTCCCCCGGGGCCGGGGGCGCCCTCGACCCCGCCGCCCCGGGGCGTTAACTTTGCGCCCGATTTTCAGCAACCCCGACAAGGAGGTGTCATGACCTCGCTCACCTTACGCGCAGCGCTGGCGGCCGGCGCCGGCGCGGGATCAAGCGCCCACGCCTCGGCGAGGT
>JBKHAZ010000085.1:0-9632 GCA_046542605.1 Oceanicaulis sp.
TGAACACGGGCCAGAAAACTTAATTGTTATTCTCGGTGGTGCTGAAGCTGAAGCGCGAGAGCGACGGCAAGATCATGAACGCGCTGATCCCGCTGCCGGCCGGGGTGAAGCGCTTCGTGGAGATCCCCACGAAGGACGCCGACGATCAGGGCCGGCCCAAGAAGCGTTTCATCGCGCTGGAGACGATCCTCATCCTCTTTGTCGATGCGCTGTTTCCCGGCTACCAGCTGGTGGGCAAGGGCGCGTTCCGGATCATTCGCGACAGCGATATCGAGATCGAGGAAGAGGCGGAAGACCTCGTGCGCGAGTTCGAGGCGCTCCTGAAACAGCGCCGGCGCGGCGTTCTGGTGCGCCTCAAGATCGAAGCGTCCATGCCCGAGGAGCTGCGCCGCTTCATCATCCAGCAGCTGCACGCGGAAAAGCAGGACGTCCAGCTCGTCGACGGCATTCTGGGGCTGGCTCAGCTCTCCCAGCTCATCCCCGATGAGCGCGCGGAGCTGAAATTCACCCCGTACGAGCCGCGCTTTCCCGAGCGCATCAAGGATCACGGCTCGGACGTGTTCGCGGCGATCCGGGCGAAGGACCTGATCGTCCACCACCCGTATGAAAGCTTCGACGTGGTGGTGGAGTTCGTGCGTCAGGCCGCGGTCGATCCCGACGTCATCGCGATCAAGCAGACGCTCTATCGAACCTCGAAGGACAGCCCCATCATCGCCGCGCTCATCGAAGCGGCGGAGAACGGCAAGAACGTCACCGCTCTGGTGGAGCTCAAGGCCCGCTTCGACGAGGAGGCGAACCTGAAATGGGCGCGCGATCTGGAACGCGCGGGCGTGCAGGTCGTCTACGGCTTCATCGAGTACAAGACCCACGCCAAAATTTCGCTGGCCGTCCGGCGCGAAGGCAGCGAGCTGCGCACCTACGCCCATTTCGGCACTGGCAACTATCACCCGATCACGGCGAAGATCTACACCGACCTGTCGCTGTTCACCGCCGATCCGGCGTTCGGCCGGGACGCGGGGCGGATCTTCAATTACGTCACCGGCTACGCCCGGCCCCAGGGATTGGAGAGGCTGGTCATCAGTCCGATCGGCATGCTCGACTTCCTGCTGGCGAAGATCGATCGGGAGATCGCCAATGCGCGCGCCGGAAAGCCGGCGGCGGTCTGGGCGAAGATGAACTCGCTCGTCCATCCGCGCATCATCGACAAGCTCTACGAGGCGAGCCAGGCGGGCGTGCGCTGCGAGCTGATCATCCGCGGCATCTGCTGTCTGAAGCCCGGCGTGCCGGGCCTGTCGGAGAATATCCGGGTGAAATCCATCGTCGGGCGCTTCCTGGAGCACTCGCGCATCGCCTGCTTCGCCAACGGCGCCCCCATGCCGAGCCCGAGCGCGGAGATCTATATCTCCAGCGCCGACTGGATGCCGCGCAATCTCGACCGGCGCATTGAGACGCTGTGCCCGATCGAGAACCCGACGGTGCACAGACAGGTTCTAGACCAGATCATGGTCGCGAACCTCAACGACGAAACCCAGAGCTGGTACATGAACCCTGACGGGTCCTATACGCGCGTCGATCTCGCTGACGTCGCCGATCCGTTCGACGCCCACGCCTATTTCATGACCAATCCCAGCCTGTCCGGGCGCGGCCAGGCGCTCAAGCACGACCAGCCGCCGGCCTTTCCCTACGTCGGCAAGCGCAATTGAGCGCCCGCGTGATGGACGTCGAACGCCGGGACGCGGCCGTCATCGATGTCGGCTCGAATTCGGTGCGCCTGGTGCTGTTCCGAATCGAAGGCCAGGCGCTGTGGCCGGTGTTCAACGAAAAGACCATGGCCGGACTCGGGCGCGGGGCGGGGGAGACCGGAAAGCTCCATCCCGAGGGCGCCGCGGCGGCGTTGCGCACGTTGAAGCGTTTTGCAGCCTTGCTCGACGCCAAGGGCGTCGAGACCCGCCACGCGGTGGCGACCGCCGCCGTTCGCGATTGCGAAGACGGCCCGGCCTTCGTCGAGCGCGTACGGGCCGAGACAGGGCTTGCGATCGAAGTTCTGTCCGGTGAGGAGGAGGGTCGCCGATCCGCCCTGGGGGTGCTGGCCGGAATCGGCGAGGCGGACGGGGTCGCCGGCGATCTGGGCGGGTCGAGCCTTGAGCTCGCCCGGTTGAGCGGGCGCAAGGTCGGCGACGCGGTGACGCTGCCGCTTGGACCTCTGGCCGTGCTCACCGACATGGGCGACCGCAAGGTGTTCCGCCCGGTGGTCGACGAGGCGCTGGAGCGCGCAGCGCCCATGCTCGACGCGGCCGGCGACACGTTCTACGCCGTCGGCGGGGCCTGGCGCGCGTTTGCTCATCTCGCCATGGCGCTGAACGATTATCCGCTGCGCGTGCTGCATCAGTATTCGCTGTCGGCCGCCCAGATCGCGCGCACCGCCGATTTCGCCGTCAGCCAGAGCGAAACCTCGCTCGCGAGCATCCCCGGCGTCGCGTCCAAGCGCGCGGGCATGCTGCCTTACGCCGCCCTTTTATTGAAGCGCATCGTGCGCCGCGGCGGATTCAAGACGGTGGTCTTCTCCGCCAACGGGCTGCGCGAGGGTGTGGTGTGCGCCGCGGACATGCGCCTTGTGACCGAAGGCGACCCGCTGCTTTCGGGCGCCGAGGCGCTGGCGCGCAACGCCGCGCCCGAGCCCGCCTTCGGGCGGATGCTGGGCGAGTGGCTGGAGCCGGTGTTCGAGCCGGAGCCCGCCTGCTTCGGTGCGCGCGACCCGGTCATTCGCCGGGCGGCGGCGCGGCTGGCGGACATGGGTGCGCGCATGCATCCCGATCATCGCGCGGACTTGAGCTGCACCCAGACGCTGTTTGCGCCGTTCGGCGGCGCCGCCCACCGCGAGCGCGCCTTCCTCGCCCTGGCGATCCACCACCGGTACGCCGGCAAGAAATCGCGCGACGAAGGATGCGCCTCACGCCGGCTTCTGGACGAAGGTGAGGAGGGGGCGGCGCTCAAACTCGGGCTTGGCTTGCGCCTCGGCGCCGCGCTTTCGGGCCGCAGCGCCAGCGTGCTGGGAGCGTTCGCGCTGGAGCGCACCAAGGCCGAGCTCATCCTCAAGGTGAACCCGGGCGCCGAGGCGCTGGTGGTGGAGCGCGCGCGCCATCGCTTCGATCAGCTGGCTTCGATCCTCGACCTGGAGCCGCGGGTGATTTGAGCGGTCGCGCGAAAATTCGAGCGTCCGTTACAGAATTGCGCTAGAACGCAGTGTATCACCATCGGGAGGATCCCCATGAAGACGCTCTGGACCACCGCCGCGCTCGCCGCGCTCATGATCGCCGCCTGTGCGCCGGACGCCGAAGACAATGACGCGCCCGCCATCGACACGATGGGCGAGGAGGAGAGCGCCGCCGACACGATGATGGATGGAGAGGGCGAAAGCGCCTCCGATGAAATGGCCGATGACGCCATGGCCGGCGGGGATCGGTCCGGCGACACCGCCATGGACGCGAGCGCGTCGGATATGGACGCCGTGCTTGCAGACGCGCGCCGCGATGGTGACCGCGCCCGCGATGAGTTCCGCAATCCCGGTGAAACGCTCGCCTTCTTCGGGATCGAGCCGGACGACACCGTCGCCGAAGCGCTGCCCGGCGGGGGCTGGTATACCCGCGTGATCCTGCCTTACGTGGCGGAAGAAGGCCGCTACGTGGCGCTGAATTACGCCATGGATCAGTGGGAAGAGATGTACGGCGATCGCTGGACCGAAGAGACCGCCGCGCAGATGGAGTCCTGGCCGCAGACCGCGCCGGAAGCGCTTGCCGAGAACGGGCCTGTGTCCGCCGACGCCATCGACGCCTACATGCTCGGCTCCATTCCGGATAGCGAAGACGGCGAGGCCGACGTGGTGCTGTTCATCCGCGCCGTGCATCACATGATGAAGTTTGAAACCGATTATCTCGCGACCGCGCTGGAAGACGTGCACGCCTTCCTGAAGCCCGGCGGCGTGGTCGGCGTGGTGCAGCACCGCGCGCCGGAAGACATGGACGCGGAGATGACCACCGGTTCGCGCGGCTATGTCAAACAGTCCGACGTGGTCGCGGCGTTCGAAGCGGCCGGCTTCGTGCTGGATGGGGAAAGCGACATTAACGCCAATCCCGCCGACACCGCCGATCACGAACAGGGCGTGTGGGGCATGGGCCCTTCCAACGCCGGGGATACCGAGGAGGAGGACGCGCCGCCCTCCCAGGATCTCGGCGAAAGCGACCGCATGACGCTGCGCTTCGTGAAGCCTGAATAAGCCCGGGTCATAGTGCAGGAATTGAGACCGCGCCGGCTGGCCCGGCCGGCGCGTTTTCATGTCAGGGTGATCATCGCGTAGATCGCGTAGATCACCACGATGGCCACGCCTTCAAAGCCGATACCCTTGTTCTGTCGACGCAGCAGGCCCAGGATCAGCACAGAGGTCATCAGAAGAGTCGAGGACAGTCCCATCACGGTCTTGTCCGTCATCTCGTGATAGAGCGACCCGTCGACGAACGCGATGTCGGAGGCTGCGAGAAACAGCGTATCGAAGACATTGCCCCCGATAATGCCGCCTAGCGCGAGCGTCAGCGCGCCGCGCCGCACCGCCGCGATGGTCGTGACCAGTTCGGGCAGGGAGGTGATCACGGCGGTGATCAGCGCCCCGATCGCGGCCTCGGCGAGGCCGGTGCGCTCGGCGAGCGCGACGGCGCTCTGGCTCACCGCAAAACCTGCGACGGCGGTGATCAGCGCAAGCCCGGCGAACACGATCCAGAGCCCGGCGCCGGCGTTGCCGATATGGCCTTCCTCCCCGCCGGCTTCGACCTCGTCGGTCTGAGTCTCGGCGTTCACCTCCGGCGACCACATGGGCGCGTTGCGAATCTTGCCGATCACGCGCAGCCCGTAGAGATAGCCGATCAGCAGGATCGGGGTCGCCGGGTGTACGTGGAACAGCGTCAGATCCGGGCCGGCCATGGCGATGAGCGGCACCGCCAGCATGGCGCACAAAAGCGCAGCCTGGGCCATGCCCGACAGCGAGGCGGCCGCGTGCTCGAGATTGGAGCGCCGGTAAGTGAAATCGGCGACCGCCAGGAACAGGGTCTGGACCGCGATGCCGCCGACCGCGTTGGAGATCGATATTTCGGGATAGCCCTGCCAGGCCGTGGCCATGGAGGTGATGATGCCGGGCAACGAGGTGGACGCACCCAGCAGCACCGCGCCGGTGAGCGCCTCGCCCATCCCGGTGGCGTCGGCCAGTTCGTCGGCCTTGCCCGCCAGCTGCGAGCCGGCGAAGAGAATGGCCAGCGCGCTGACAAAAAGCACGCCGGTCACCACTATAAGCGAGGTATCGTCGGGGAAGGATAATGGCATGCGCCGTATAACGCGCGTCAGCTGCGCTCGGCTCCTCGCTGCAGTCCGAACCCGGCGCCGCGTGCGTTAAGCTCACCAACCGCCGATGATTTTTCGGAGACCTATTCATGCCCGACATGCTCCTGGCCTTGTCTCTCGCCGCCTTCACCCAGACCGCCGAAAGCCCGCCCGTCACCGGCCTTTGGGCCACCAGCGAGGAGGGCGGCCGCGTCCGCATCGAAGCCTGCGACAGCGATCCGTCGAAAATTTGCGGCGAGCTTGTGGACGCCCAGGTTCTGCAGGCCGAGCCGGACCGGCGCGACGTCAACAATCCCGACGCGGAGCTTCGCGGCCGCCCGCTGCGCGGCGTGCGCGTGCTCGACCGGTTCGAGCGCGGCGAGGGCGGCGAATGGACCCCGGGCGTTCTCTACGATCCCGAAGAGGGCCGCAATATCAGCCGCGGCTATGTCAAGCTGGTCGGCGAAGACCGGCTGGAGGTGCGCGGCTGCGTCGCCTTCATCTGCCGCACCCAGGTCTGGCTTCGGCTTGAAGACGGAGCCTAGAGCGCCGCGCGGATTTTCGACGCGAGTGCTTCAAGCGCCTCGGGATCGGCTTTCTCGCCGCCGGCATGGCCTTTGATGTCCTCGCCTTCCCAGCGCGGGATGACGTGGATATGGATGTGAAACACGGTCTGGCCGGCGGGCGCGCCGTTGAACTGCACCACGGTCACCCCGTCTGGAGAAAGCGCTTTTTCAACCGCTTGTGCGAGCTTCTTCACGCGTGACATCGCTTCGCGGGCCGCCGTGTCGGAGAGTTCGAGCAGATTACGCGCCTTCTCCTTCGGGACCACAAGGCAGTGACCTTTCGATTGCGGAAACAGGTCCATGAAAGCCAGGGCCTGCTCGTCCTCGAACACTTTCACGCAGGGCGCGTCGCCGGCGATGATCTTCGCGAAGATGTTCTCGTCGTCATACGTCCCGTGAAGGCTCATGGGGGTCTCCTGCAAAAAGGGTTGCGTCAGGGCTCTTTCTTGTAGGGCGTTTCCGCCTCCATCGCCAACCGCTCGGCTTCAACTGCGGGGCGTTCCTGGGCGAGGAAATCGGCCACGGCGTCGCGCAGGCCGGGATGGACGACATCGTGGGCCGAGCGCACCAGCGCGGGGCGATAGCCGCGCGCGAGCTTGTGAGCGCCCTGCGCGCCGGCCTCCACGCGCGACAGCCGGTGCGCCAGCGCGTAATCGACGGCCTGGTGATAACAGAGCTCGAAATGCAGGCTGTCATGATCCTCAAGACAGCCCCAGTATCGTCCGAACAAGGTGTCCGAGCCGATGAAGTTCAGCGCGCTCGCCACGTATCGCCCCTCGCGCCGGGCCAGGACCAGCAGGACCTTGTCGGCCATGCGCTCATGAATGAGGGCGAAGGTTTCGCGATTGAGATACGGCGCGCCCCATTTGCGCGCGCCGGTGTCCTGGTAGCAGGCGTAGAACACCTCCCAGTGCGCATGCGTGAGCGCGGATCCTGAAAGTTGTTCGATTTCAACGTTTTCCTGAGCGATCTTGCGCTCTTTTCTAAGCGCCTTGCGCTTGCGCGCGCTGAGCGCGGCGAGGAAATCCTCATAGTCGCGATAGCCGGCGGTTTCGAAGACGTACTGGACGTCGTAGCGGTGCAGGAGGCCTTTTTCCTTCAGCATCTCCAGGTCGCTGTCGAGGGGAAAAAGGACGTGCCAGCTGGAGGCCTGCATGTCCCGCGCAGCCTGGCGGGCGGCGTCGATGAGCAGCGCGGCGACGTGAGGGTCCGCCGCCAGCACCCGGCGCCCGGTGGCCGGGGTGAACGGAACGGCGGTCACGAGTTTTGGATAATACCGCCCGCCGGCGCGCTCCAGCGCGTTCGCCCAGGCGTGGTCGAAGACGTACTCGCCGTAGGAGTGGCCTTTCAGATAAAGCGGAAGGGCGCCGATAAGGCCGCCCCCCGCAGTCTCGACAAGAAGATGGCGCGGGGCCCAGCCGGTCTCCTCGACCGCCGCGCCGCTGGTCTCCAGCGCATCGAGAAAGTCCCAGCTCAAAAACGGATCGTACGGCGCGCCGTCCGGGTTGGCCACGGCGTCCCACGCCTCCCGGTCCACCTCGGACAGGCGCTCGATCATGCGCAGGGTGAGCTTGCTCATCGCCGGGTCCGTCACGCCGCAGGTCGATGCAGGATATAGGTCCGCTGTCGCGCGCGTCAGCGCTCGGCGAGCTCGATGATGGCGTCGACCTCCACCGCGGCGTTCAGCGGCAAGACGGCCACCCCGACCGCGGAGCGCGCGTGCCGGCCTGATTCGCCGAACACCTCGACCATGAGGTCGGAGGCGCCGTTGATGACCTTCGGCACGTCGGTGAAGGCCGGATCGGCGTTGACGAAGCCGCCGAGCTTCACGATGCGGCGCACCCGCGACAACTCGCCGCCACACGCCTTTTTCAGCTGGGCGATGATGTTGATCGCGCACAGCCGTGCGGCGGCCTGGCCGGCCTCCAGGTCGAGATCGGCGCCCAGGCGCCCGGTCACAAGCCCGTCCGGTCCGAGCGAAATCTGTCCGGAAACATGGACCTGGCCGGCGCTGATCTGGAAGGGGACATAGTTGGCGACCGGCGCGGCGGCTTCGGGAAGAACGACGCCGAGGGCGTCAAGACGGGCTTCGGGATCGGACACGGGCGTGCTCCTTCGGGTTCGGCGTGGCTGCTCTGATAGGCCTGAAGGCGCTCGCCGGGCAAGCCGCCGGGTTGAAGCCCGGGCGTTGCGTAGGCATGTTTGGTTTCGGCGGGGGTAAGGACGACGGGCGAGCACAGCGAATGGCGCACCAGGCCGGAACCACGGCGGTGAACCGCGAAACCAGCTTCGCAACGCGCGACGGCCGGATGCTGCATGGGCGCGTCTTCGCGCCGGCCAGCCCGGCCGCGGTCATGGTGATCAATCCAGCCACGGGGTATCCCGCCGGGTTTTATCATGCGTTCGCCGAAGCGGCCGCGGTGAACGGCTGGGCGGTGCTGACCTACGATTATCGCGGGCAGGGCGCTTCGGCCGATCGTCCCGTGCGTGAGGATCCGGCGCGCATGCTGGACTGGGCGCTTGAAGATATTCCCGCCGCCGCCCGCCACGCCTGCCGCCAGTTTCCCGGTTTGCCGCTTGACGTGGTCGGCCATTCGGTGGGCGGCCAGTTCGCCGCGTTCACCCCGCTCGATCTTCCGGTCCGCCGGCTTGCGCTTTTGTCGTCCTCCAGCGGATACTGGGGCCGCCAGAGCGCGCCTTTGAAATACGCCGCGTGGGCGTTCTGGCGCGTGATCGGCCCGGTGTCCCTGGCGAGCTGCGGGCATATTCCGCGCGGCGTGTTCTGGAAGGGCGAGCCTCTGCCGTCCGGCGTCTGGATGGATTGGCGCGATTTCGGGGTCAACCCGGCCTGCTTCCGCGACCGCCTGGCCGAGCGCGGGCTTGACGGGCGCTATCGCCGCTTCACCGCGCCCATCAAGGCCTGGCTGCCCGACGACGATGCGATCGCCAACCGCGACAGCGTGCGCTGGCTTCTTGAGCGCTATGAAAATGCGCCCAGCGAAATGAAGCTGGTGCGCCGCGAAGACCTGGGTCGCGGACCGATCGGTCATGACGGCCTGTTTCGGCGTAAGATGGCCGACGTATTCTGGCCGCAGGTGTTTCGCTGGCTGTGCCTGGAGGACCAGCGCGTGGCGGCGGAGTAAGTCAGTCGCGCCGCTTGCGGTCGCCGGGCCTGAGCAGTCGGCCCTTAACCACCGCGGACTCGCCGAATTTCGCGCGTGCGGCGTCCACGGCGCGTTCGGCCTTCGCCCGCTTCAGCGCGCCGGTGTCGAGCAGGTCGCCGGCGTCGCCCGCGGCCGGCTCGAGAACCGAATACCCCGCACCGATAAGCCGGTAGGCCACGCCGTCAGGCTCGCGGTCCAGCAGGTCTGCGGCGTTGCGAAACAGCGTGTCGGCCAGCTGGGCTGGTTGGGCGAGGGTGCGCCGCCGCGTCAGCGTGCGGAAGGTGGCGGTCTTGATCTTCAGCGTCGCCACGCGTCCGGCGACCCCGTCCGCCTTCATCCGGTCGGCGACCTTCACGCAGAGCTGCCAGAGCCGGTCCTTGAGCTCGGCCTTGTCGGCGACATCGTCACTGAAGGTGGTCTCCGCCGAGACCGATTTGCGCTCGCGCTGCGGATTGACCGGGCGGGTGTCGATTCCGCGTGCGATCCGGGCCAGGCGCAGTCCGCTTTCGCCGTAGCGTTTCGCCAGGTCGGCTTCGGG
>JBKHAZ010000086.1:0-9589 GCA_046542605.1 Oceanicaulis sp.
TCCTTGTTCCGCACCGCCGCCATTTCGGTCAGGAGATATGGGTGGCAGCGAATGGCGCCCTGGCCGAAAATGATCAACGAGCGGGTGAGGATGTTGGCGCCCTCCACCGTGATCGCCACCGGCAGCGCCTTGTAGGCGGTCGCCAGATGATCGCGCGGGCCTTCGCAAATCGTCTTGCCGGCGTGAATGTCCATCGCGTCGTTGATCGCCATGCGCAGGCGCTCGGTGGCGTGATATTTCATGATCGCGGAGACCACGGCGGGCTTTTCGCCCTCGTCGATGCCGGCGCAGGTCAGAAGCCGGGCGCCGTCCAGCGTGTAGGCGGTGGCCACGATCGGGGCGAGCTTCTCCTTCACGCCCTCGAAACCGCCCACCGGCATGCCGAATTGCTGGCGGATGCGCGCATAGCCGCCCGAGGAGCGCGCCGCCACGGCCGCGCCGGCCGCGCTCAGGCTGGGCAGCGAAATACCGCGCCCGGCCGCCAGCGCGCCCATGAGCATTTTCCAGCCCTGACCGATCTGATCCTCACCGCCGAGAATCTGTTCGATCGGCACGAACACGTCCTGGCCGCGCACCGGCCCGTTCTGAAACGCGATGCCGGCGGGATAGTGTCGGCGCCCGGTCTCGAGACCTTCGGTGTCGGTGGGCACCAGAAGGACGGTGATCCCAAGATCCTCCTTGGGGCCCACAAGCCCATCGGGATCGAACAGGCGCACGGCGAGTCCCACAAGCGTGGCGACCGGCGCCAGGGTGATGTAGCGCTTGTTGCAGCTGATGGAGACGCCGACCTTTTTCTCGCCGTCGATCTCTTTTTCAACGATCATCCCGTAATCGGTCATGGCCGAGGCGTCGGACCCGGCCTCCACGCCGGTCAGGCCGAAGCAGGGAATGTCCTCTCCGCTGGCGAGGCGGGGAAGATAGTGATTCTTTTGCTCGTCGGTGCCGTAAAGCAGCAAGAGCTCGCCTGGGCCGAGCGAATTGGGGACCATCACCGTGACCGCCGCGCTGATGGAGCGCGTGGCGATCATGCGCACGACCTCGGAGTGGGCGTAGGCGGAAAAGCCCTTTCCGCCATACTCTTCCGGGATGATCATCGCGAAGAAGCCTTCCGAGATGAGGTACTCCCAGACCTCCTGGGGCAGGTCGTTCTTCTCGTGCTCGATTTCCCAATCATCGAGCATGGAGCACAGCGTGCGGGTCGGTCCGTCGATGAAGTCCTGCTCGGCCTGGGTGAGCGCGCCGACTTTCAGGTTGCGCAGATAATCCCAGTCCGGCTTTCCCGAGACGAGCGCACGGTCCCACCACACCGTACCGGCCTCGATGGCCTGGGCTTCGGTGTCGGACATCTCCGGGAGAAAGCCCCGGAACCAGCCCATCATCGGCTTGGAAATCAGCGTTTTGCGCAGCCCCATGACCGGGTACTCCCTCCACACGTTCAGCGTCCGAAATGAACGCACGCGCGAGGGCCGGAGTTCCGGTCGCGGACCGCCGGGGAACCTCGCCCCGCCCGGCCCGTTGCGCCTTTCACGACGCAGCGGAGCAGTCATGGCCAAGCTCACCCTCGCCGAGAAGCTCATAGAGGCCCATCTGTGCGAGGGGCCGATGGAGCGCGGCGCCCCCATCGCGCTGACCATCGACCAGACCCTCACCCAGGACGCCACCGGCACGCTCGTCATGCTCGCCCTGGAGGCGATGGAGCTGGACCGGGTCAAGACCGAGCTCTCGGCCCAGTATGTCGATCACAACCTGATCCAGGCAGACCATAAAAACCCGGACGACCACGCCTTTCTGAAAAGCGCGGCCGAGCGCTTCGGGCTGTGGTTTTCACCGCCCGGCATGGGCGTCTCGCATCCGGTCCACATGGAGCAGTTCGGCCGGCCGGGCGCGAGCCTTCTGGGCTCGGACAGCCATAGCTGCGCGGCCGGCTCGCTGGGCATGCTGGCGATCGGGGCCGGCGGGCTGGACGTGGCCGCGGCCATGGCCGGCGAGCCCTTCCGCACCACCATGCCGGAGATCATGGGCGTCGAGCTGGTCGGAGACCTTCCCGACGGGGTCAGCGCCAAAGACGTCGTTCTTGAGATGCTGCGCCGGCACGGCGTGCGCGGCGGGGTCGGCAAGATCATCGAATATCACGGCGCCGGCCTCGAGCAGCTCTCGGTCATGGACCGGCACGTGATCGCCAATATGGGCGCCGAACTCGGCGCCACGACCACCGTGTTTCCCGCCGACGAGACCGTGTTCACCTTCCTGAAGGCCCAGGGCCGCGAAGACGCTCATGAGGACTGGCGCGCCGATGAGGGGTGCGCGTACGACGAGACCGACCGACTCGACCTTTCAGACCTTGAGCCGCTGATCGCCAAGCCGGTCAGTCCGGGCAATGTCGTGACCGTCGCCGAGATCGCCGGCGAACCTGTCGGCCAGGCCTATATCGGCTCCAGCGCCAATCCCGGCTATCGCGATTTCGCGGTCGCCGCCGAGATGGTGAAGGATCGAAAGATCGCCGACGGCGTGAGCCTAGACATCAATCCGACCTCGCGCCAGATTCTGGAAACTCTCATACGTGACGGGCACTTGTCCGCGCTTCTTCACGCCGGCGCGCGGCTGCATCAGACCGGCTGCAACGGGTGCATCGGCATGGGCCAGGCGCCCGCCAGCGGGACCAATTCGCTGCGCACCACGCCGCGCAATTTTCCCGGCAGGTCGGGGACCGAAGAAGACAGCGTCTTCCTGTGCTCGCCCGAAACCGCCGCGGCCAGCGCATTGAACGGCGCAATCACCGATCCGCGCACGATGGAGGTTCCCCGCATCGCTCCGCCCAACGATCCGGTGCGAAACACGGCGATGCTGCAAGCGCCCCTGCCCGAAGAGGCGGCGCGCGGCGTGGAATTGGTCAAAGGCGCGAATGTGGGCGCGATGCCGGAGCTCGACCCGTTACCGGACGCGCTCAAGCTGTGCATTCTTATCAAGGCGCAAGATGATGTTTCAACTGACGAAATCCTTCCCGGCGGGGCGGACGTCCTGCCCCTTCGCTCGAATATCGAAAAGATCGCCGAATACAGCTTCAGCCGCGTCGACAAGGACTACGCCGGCAAGGCGCATGGCCTTTCCGAGGCGTTTGACGGCCACGCCGCACTGGGCGGAGACAATTACGGTCAGGGCTCCTCTCGCGAACACGCCGCCCTGGCGCCGCGCCATCTGGGGCTACGCTGCGTCATCGCCAAAAGTTTCGCCCGTATCCACCGGCAAAACCTTATCAATTTCGGCATCGTGCCGCTGATCTTCAACGACGCCGCCGATTACGACCGGCTCGGCGCCGACGCGGAGCTGGTGATCGCGGGGCTTCACGAGGCGGTGAAGCGCGCCGATACGCTGGACGTGGAGATCGACGGCCAGCCGATCACCTGCCGGCTGGATTTGTCGAAGCGCGAACGCGAGCGCCTCAGCGCCGGCGGTGCGGTCAATCAGATCCGTACGGCGTTGGAGAAACGAGCCTAAACCGTCCCGCTCGGCCGCACCGCACACGCCTCGCGCCATTTGGCGAGGTTTTCGAGATCCTCGCCCGGGACCATCTTCACCCAGGCGGCGAACTCCACGAACACGAAGGCGGAGATGTCGGCGAAGCTGTAGGCGTCTCCGCCAAGCCAGGGCGCGTCAGCGAGGCGCTTGTCCAGGGTCTTGAAAAACTTCATGCCGCGCGCCCTGCCGCGCTCGGCGAGTTCGGGAATCTGGGCGACCGGATCGGGTCCGGGCAGCGCGCGGTCCTTCATGGCCTTGGAGGTGTTGCGCAGCACTTCCATCACGCTGATCAGCCCTTCGAACTCGACGCGCCAGATCCACTCGGCCACGCGGGCCTGCTCCACCGCGCCGCGGCCCATGAGCGGCGGATCGGGAAATTCGGCTTCCAGATAACGGGCGATCGACGCGTTGTCGCAGAACGTCTCGCCGCCCTCGGTCACCAGAACCGGCACCGTGCAGCGCGGATTGATCGCCATGAAGTCGCTGGAGAATTGCTCCCCGTTTCGAAGATCGACCTCGACCGTCTCCACATCGACCCGCTTTTCCGCGATCACCATGCGCGCGCGGCGCGGGCTCGGCGCGGTGGAGCAATCATAGAATTTCATCATGATATCAATATCCTGAACCGTGAATCCTTACGTGAAGCGTGGCGGACGGATGCGGGCCACGTCAAGGCGCGCCTCGATCGCCGCGCCGAGCGCCAGCATCGTGTCCTCCTCAAAGAGCGGCGCCCACAGGCTGGTGGCCTGCGGCACGGAGAATCTCGCCCCGCTATCGTCCGCCGGACCGCCGAAGATCGTGCGTGTGGGCTGATCGGTGAACCCTGACCGGAAGGCGAGCTGCGGGTGTCCGGTGAAGTTGGTGATCAGCAACAGGCCGCCGGCGAAGTTCGGCCCGATGACGGCGTCGATCCCGTCCATGCGAAGCGCCATCATCTGCTGCGCGTGGCGGCGCAGCCGATCTGCGTTGACGAGATCGACGGCCGACGCGAACCGGGCGCGCCGCCAGGTGTTCGGCCAGGCCGCATCGTCCTGCCAGGTCAGCTGGTCGTCGAGATCGTCCAGCGTCAGCCGCTCGAACGCCGCGGCGGCTTCCGCTTCGAGCTGGATCAGCAGGGTGTCGTAGGGTTTTTCGTCCACGTCGAACTCGACGAGATTGACGCCAAGACCGCGCGCCGCCTCAAGCGCCGCGCGATCATTGTCCGTCCCCTGCTCCAGCCAGGCCGGGTTATAGCCGAGGCGCAGGCCGGAGAGGTCGCGCGAAAAATCCACCCCGAACGTCGTGGCCAGACTGCCCGGATCGCCGGCGTCATAGCGGTTGATCGCGTCGAGCACCACGCCTGCGTCCACGACCGATCGGGTGATCGGGCCGATCTTGTCCAGCGACCAGCATAGCGCCATGGCGCCGGTGCGCGGTACGCGCCCGAAGGTCGGGCGCAGCCCCGTGGTTCCGCAGCGGTTGGACGGCGAGATTATGGAGCCCAACGTCTCGGCGCCGATGGAAAAGGCGCACAGCGCCGCCGCCGTCGCCGAGGCCGGCCCGGCCGAAGATCCGGAGCTGCCTTCGTTCGGATTGAACGGATTGCGCGTGACCCCGTCATACCAGATGTCGCCATAGGCGATCGCGCCCGACGTCACCTTGCCCAGAAGCACCGCGCCGGCGTCCTCGAGGCGGCGCGCCACGACGGCGGTTTCACCCGCGACCCGGTCGGCGTAGACGCTGGCGCCCCACGTCGCCGGCAGGCCTTCGACGTCGATGATGTCCTTCAGCGTATAGGGCACCCCGTGCAGCCCGCCCCGCACCCGGCCTGCAGCGCGTTCAGCGTCGCGCGCGCGCCTCGGCGCGGGCGCGCTCGGCGGTGACCGTGACGAAACATTCAAGCTGCGCGGCGTAAGCGGCGATGCGGGCGAGATAGATCTCGGTGAGCTCCAGGCTGGTGATCGCCCCCCGCTCCAGCCACTGGGCCTGCATCCAGACGGGGGCGTAGGCGATGGCGGCGGGGTCGCCGGGAAGGCCGGGCGCGCGCGCCAGACCCGTGACGCCGCCATGGGCCGCATCGTAGGCCGCGCCCGGCAGGCGCGGATCGAACACCAGCGCCGGTGCGAGATCATTGGGCTTCTCCACCGCGCGCAGCGCCTCGGCCCGGCTCAGCCAGGTTTCGATCCCGGCGAGCATCTGTTCGCGCTCGGACGCGGTGTAGGAGACGCCCATGAGCGGTTCGGCGCAAGACAGGGTCTGGACGGAGATTTCGCGCTGCGCGGCCTGGGCGTGCGCGCCGGCGGCGAGTCCCGCGCCGGCGCCGGCCATCAATCCCAGGACGCCGCGCCGCGTGGCGGCGGGATTCGTTAACCGTGTCATCGCCTTCATTCTCCGTAATATGGCGCGTCGAAGCGGTGTTCAGCCCCGGTTCACTGCTGCGATCTGCAAGGTTTGCATGGGTGGCAAGGCGGTGAAACCACGCACTTTTTGAACGCAATTCGCCAAATGTGGCGAGATTTCCCTATTTCAGCCCAACTTCGGAAGCCTGATTGCGTTTGGTTAATGTGGGGCCGTGAATAGAAAGGGGCAGTCGCCATGGACGATCATATCCAGTCGCGCCGCCAATCCACGCAATATAACCGTGACCTTTTGCGGGGGGCGGACATGACCGACAAGGCCGAGGCGAAAGCCCACCAGATTTCCGACAGGCTGACCTACGCCTATCAGCGCGCAGGCGCGGCGTTCGTCGCTTACATGAACTTCAAGGACACGCGCGGCAGCCGTTTCGGCGAGGATACCGGCGCGGAGCCGATCCGGCGCGCCCCGTCCTATCCCGACAGCCACATCATGACCTTCTCCATCCTGGCCGGTCTGATTCTGTTTGAAGGCTTGGCGAACGCCTACTTCTTCTCCAAGGGCTCCGATCTGGGACTACTGGGCGGGTGGATCCAGGCGATCACGGTGGCCAGCGCCAACGTCATCGCCAGCTTCTTCGTGATCGGCTTTCTCGGGCTTCGCATGCTGCAGAACCCGCACCGGCCCTTCTCTTTCGCTGCAGCGCTCGTCTTCGTGCCGCTGGCGACACTGTTCATCTTTTTCCTGAACTTCTGCGCGGCGCACTATCGCGACCTGTTGGAGATCAACGCCGTGGTGCTCGCCCAGGGCGGCGTGAGCGAGACCGGTGAAATGCTCACCCCGGTCACCCGCGCGCTGACCTTCGCGCCGTTCGAGACGCTGGAGGCGCTGCTCCTGTTCGGCCTGGGCGTGACCTTCGCCATCATCGCCGCCTTCAAGGGCGCGACCTTCGACGACCGCCTGATCGGCTACGGCGCGGCCCATCGCCGTCTGGTGAACGCCTCCTCCCATCTCGCCGCGGTGCTCAAGCAGCTGCCCGCGCAGACCGGTGCGGTCGAGGGCGAGATCGCGCCCTCCCGCAACGCCACCCGCCAGCGCGCCGCCGAGCTGAAGGAGCAGATCGACGATCTGTTCGCCCAGGAGGTCGAGGACGCGCTCGCCCGGCACGAACGCCGCCGCAGCGGCCGTGACGGCGACACCGAAATTTATTCCAGCGATCCCCCTCCCCGAGTCTAGACTGGACACCGGCGCGCCGCATTCGAACCGGAGCGGCGCGCCGGGCGTTTCGTGAAGCGCAGCGGGAGGGTGAGTGCATGCGCGGCAAGGACATCATGGGCCTGTTGAACATCGTGATCGTGCTGGGGGTGCTCGGCGCGATCAGCTACGCGGCCCTGGTTCTCCAGCCCGAGGAGTACGATCCCGACACGCTGTGCCTGGCCGGCGAGACGCCGCCTCACATGGCGCTGGTGATCGACAAGACCGACCTTTATTCGCCCGAGCAGGCCTTGCGCATCGAGGATCTGGTGCTGCAATCGCGCGACCGGCTGACCATCGGTGAAAAGCTTTCGCTCTACGAGCTCGACGCGCGCGGCGAGCTGATCAACACCAACGGATTCGCCTTGTGCAATCCCGGCCGCGGCGACCAGATCAACCCGCTCTACCGCAATCCGCAGCGCGTGGAAGTGCGCTATCAGGCCCTGTTCGAAGGCCCGCTGCAGAGCGCGCTGTCCGATCTCGTGGAGCCCAAGGAGAGCCCGGCGAGCCCGATCATCGAGGCGCTCGCCCGCCTGGCGGTGGAAGAAGATTTCGACCGCGACACGCCGGCGCGCACGGTCGTGCTGGTCTCCGACATGCTGCAGAACTCCGCGCTGTTCACCGTCTATCGCGGCGGGCGCACCAATCTGGCGCGCACCCTGCCCGATCCGCGCCGCGTCGCCGAGGCGGTGCGCGCGGAGTACGGCGATGCGCTCGCCGGCGTGACCATAGAGGTCCACCTCATTCCCCGCGCCGGCTGGGAAGCCCAGCAGGCCGGAATCATCCGCGGTTATTGGGAAGAGCTGTTCCGCCAGCTCGGCGTAAGGGACCGGTGGACGGCGCTTTAGGCGGCGCTCTTTGCTTCGTCCCTGCCTTTGACGGGGAGGACGGGCGCTACCCCGCCTTCTCCAGCACGCACACGTAAAACCCGTCCGTGCCGGTGCGCAGGGGCGTGAGCTGGATGGCGCCGTGGCGGCCTTCCAGCTTTGCAAGGCGTCCCTTGGCGCCGTCCGCGAGACGGCCGGAGGCGGCCATGGCCTCGCTCGCCGGAACCGGTGTGAAATCCGAGCGGCCTTCGAGAAAGGCGCTGACGCGCTCCTCGTTTTCTTCAGGCAGGATCGAACAGGTCACATAGACCATGCGTCCGCCGGGCTTCACATAGGCTTGCGCTTTGGCGAGCACCTCGTCCTGTTCAGCCATGCGGCGCTTCAGCGCCTCGGACTTCAGCTTCCATTTCGCATCCGGGCGCCGGCGCCAGGTGCCCGAGCCGGAACACGGCGCATCGATGAAGACGCAGTCCATGCAATTGGCGAGATCGCCCAGCGTCTCCGCCTCCTTGCCGTCGCGCACCTGAACATTACGGGCGCCGGCGCGCTTCAGGCGCGGCCAGATGGCTTTCAGACGCCGCCCGTCATAGTCCCAGGCGTAGATCTGGCCGGTGTTCTCCATCAGCGCGCAGAGCGCCAGCGTCTTGCCGCCAGCCCCGGCGCAGTAATCGAGCACCTGCTTGCCGGCGATCTCGCCGGCGGCGAGCGCAGCGATCTGGGAGCCGAAATCCTGCACCTCCACCCAGCCCTTGCCGTAGGCGGGAATGGCTTCCGCGCCCGGCGCCTTGGCGCGCGGATCGGTTTCGGGAATGCGCAGCCCGTCGATGACGAGATCGCTCGAAACCACATCTTTCAGCTTGGCCTGCACCGCTGCGATCGCGCGTTCGGGCTCGGTCTTCAGCGTGTTGATCCTGAGATCCACAGGAGCCCGCCCCGCCATCGCCGCGCCCTCTGCGGCGGCTTCAGCGCCGAAAGCCTTTTTGAAAGACAGCTCAAGCCATTCAGGGATTTCCGCGGCCACGTGAAGCGGGGGCGCGCCGTCCCGGGCACGGATAAAGCCGCCCTTCTCCGCCGGCGTCAGGGGCGCGGGCGCGTGCTCGTCATCGGCGAACATCGTCTCGATGTCTTCGGCCGGGAGGTCCCAGGCGATATTGAGCGCACCCACCGCCAGCGCGCGCGGCGTGTCCTCGGCCATGGCGTCGCGAATGCTCGCCCGGCGGCGCAAGCCGTCCATGACCAGCCCGGAAATCCAGGCCCGGTCCTTCGAGCCCGCGTAGCGATTGGCCTTGCCCCAGTCGCGCAAGGCGTCCTTCACCGGCTGATGCCGGGTGAGGACCGCGTCGAGCACCTCGATCGCGGCTTGAACGCGTCCGCCGTCCCGCATTAAGTCGGACTCGGATAGTTCGGCGCCTCGCGCGTGATCGTCACGTCGTGGACGTGACTTTCCTTAAGGCCTGCGCCGGTGATGCGGACGAACTCGGCCTTCTCCTGGAACTCGGCGATGGATTTGGCGCCGGTATAGCCCATGGCGGCGCGAAGCCCGCCCACCATCTGGTGCAGGATCGGACCGATCGGGCCCTTGTAGGCGACCTGGCCCTCGATGCCTTCGGGCACGAGCTTCATCCGATCGGTGACTTCCTTCTGGAAATACCGGTCGG
>JBKHAZ010000087.1:0-9475 GCA_046542605.1 Oceanicaulis sp.
CGGCCATTGCCGGCAACCGCCACGTCACCGCCGACAGCCCCAGCAGGACGAGCAGCACGCCGACGATGATGATTTGCCAAATACTCGGGCTCATAACCAACCTCCCAGGACGCCCTCGGGCGTTCAACCAAACCTCGTTACATACAAACCTATTGGCGCGAGGAGGCGAAAACAAGGAATTCCCGCCAATATAATCGCGACACGGCGCCCGGACAAACAGCGACGCAGGTCATCGCACCCGATGTCAATCCCGCGCCAGCCGGTCGCGATGGTGCATCAGCGTCTCTCTGGCCATGATATCGCCCGCCTCGGCGGCTTCGGCGACCTCCCGGGCCGTCAGCCGTTCGCCGGTGCGCCGTTCATGGTCAGCGGCCAGGGCCGGACCGGAGCACCAGGCTTCGACGCACCCGTAAAGCCCGCACTTGCACACCGGGCCCGGCACTTCCTCTGGATAGGGGCGGCCGAGCGGCGTGTGTCCCCATTCGCCGGCGTTGCCGTCCTGGCCGGTCACCAGCTTGCGCCCGATCACCAGCCCGCCGCCGACGCCGGTGCCGGCGATCACGCCGAACACGCTGTGAGCGTGCGCGCCCGCGCCGTCCACGGCTTCAGACAGGGCGAAACAGTTGGCGTCGTTGGCGCAGACCACCGGGCGATCGATCAGGCGTGCGAGGTCCTGGTCCAGCGGCCGGCCGTTGAGCTGGGTGGAGTTGGCGTTTCGCACCAAGCCGCTGCGTGGATTGATCGAGCCGGGATGGCCGAGGCCGATATGGGGAACCGATACGCCCGTTTCGCTTTCCACCGCGGCGACCAGCGCGGCGATCGCCTGCAGCTTCGGCTCGTAGCCGGTCGGCGTGGCCACGCGCCGGCGCACCATCATTTCTCCAGACGGCGCCAGCACCGCCGCCTCGATTTTCGTCCCGCCCAGATCCACGCCGATTCGATGCATTGCGCCGCCGCCGTTCGCCGTTACCATGTTCTTATCCTGTTCCAGCCAGCCCGGAAAAGGGGGCGACTCATCCTTGATTAACAAAAGTCGGGTTTACTGTGACGCGGATGGTCAAGGGCTCACGCTAAAAAGCGGGGTCATGGGGAAGGCGCGCTCGATATGCTGCAGGTCATGTCCAAAAAAGTTCTGATCGTTGAAGACAACGAGCTGAACATGAAGCTGTTTCGTGATCTGCTCGAGGCGCACGGATTTGAGACCGTGCAAACCAAGGAAGGGCTGAAAGCTCTCGACCTGGCGCGCGAGCACAAGCCCGATCTGATCCTCATGGATATCCAGCTGCCCGAGGTGTCGGGTCTGGACGTGACCAAATGGATCAAGAACGACGAGACCCTCTCTGAAATCCCCGTGGTGGCCGTCACGGCCTTCGCCATGAAGGGCGATGAAGAGCGCATTCGCCAGGGCGGGTGCGAGGGCTATCTGTCGAAGCCGATCACGGTCTCGACCTTCATCGAAACGGTTCGAAAATTCATCGGATAAGGCGGGGGGCCGCATGAGCGCACGCATCCTCGTCGTCGACGACATCGAAACCAACCGGCGCCTGCTTGAAGCCAGGCTGACGGCGGAATACTTCGAGGTGCTGCAGGCCGAGGACGGTCATGCCTGCCTCAAGGCCGCCGCCACGGAGCATCCCGATCTCATCCTGCTCGACGTGATGATGCCCGGGCTCGACGGGTTTCAGACCTGCCGCAAGCTCAAGGCCGACCCGGCCCTGCGCCATATCCCGGTCATCATGGTCACCGCGCTCGATCAGCGTCAGGACCGCATCAAGGGTCTGGAGGCGGGGGCCGACGAGTTTCTCACCAAACCGGTCGACGATGTGGCGCTGTTCGCCCGCGTTCGCTCGTTGCTGCGCCTGAAGTCGGTGATGGACGAGTTGCGCCTGCGTGAAACCAGCGCCGCGCACGGCGGCCCCGACGGCGCGGGCGTGAAAGGCGGGCGCGTCATCGTGGCGGGGCCTGATGCAGACGCGGCGGCCCGTCTGGCCGGCAAGCTGCCTCATCCGTTCGTCGCGCTGCCCCATCACGAGCCGCTGGAGGCGCTGCGCGCCGCGCCTCACGCCGACCTTGTGATCGTCGATCTATCGAGCCCCCGCTTCGACGGCCTGCGCCTGTGCGCGCGGGTGCGCTCGGATGCGGCCACCCGCCAGCTGCCCATTCTCGCCGTCGTGGACGGCGAGGACCGCGCCGCCATGGTGCGCGCGCTCGATCTGGGCGTGAACGATGTCATTTTCCGCCCGGTGGACGGGGGAGAGCTGTGTGCGCGCGCCCGTACGCTGGTGCGGCGCAAGTCCTATGCGGATTCCCTGCGCGACCGTTTGGAGGAAAGTCTTGAGATGGCGGTGACCGATCCGCTGACCGGGCTTTTCAATCGCCGCTACGTGCTCTCGCGGCTCCGCCAGGGGCTCGACGCGCTTGAGCGCTCCGGCGAGCCGGTTTCGGTGGCGCTGATTGATATCGATCATTTCAAGCGGATCAACGACACGTTCGGTCACCAGGCCGGGGACCGGGTGCTGAAGGGCTTTTCCGAGCGGCTGGGCCGGGAGCTGCGCGCTGTCGACATCGCCGGGCGCTATGGCGGTGAGGAGTTCCTGGTGATTTTCGCCGGCGCCCCGTTATGCGCGGCGATGGAGGCCGCCGAGCGCGCCCGCGCGGCGATGGCGCGAGACCCGTTCCTGATGGCCTCAAGCGGAGAGAGCATGGCCGTCACGCTGTCGGCGGGCGTCGCGGAGGCCGCGCCGGGCGACGATGTTGAGGATGTGCTCGCGCGTGCAGACGCTGCGCTCTACGAGGCGAAGGCCTCGGGCCGCAACCAGGTGATCGGCTGGCGCAAGAAGGCGGCCTGACGCGCTGAAGTCAGACCAGGAACCGCAAAAAAGCCGCCCGGACCGGGCGGCTTTTTCGTGAGGCGCTCAAAGCAAGCCTACGGCCTACTTGATCTTGCCTTCCTTGAACTCGACGTGCTTGCGCGCGACCGGGTCGTACTTCTTCAGGACGAGCTTCTCGGTCATGGTGCGGGCGTTCTTCTTGGTCACGTAGAAATAGCCCGTGCCCGCCGTGGAGTTCAGGCGGATCTTGATGGTTGTCGGCTTCGCCATGGTCTCGCACCCGGTCAAAATAATGTGCGCGCCGAAGGGGTCTCCGGCGCTTGCGAGCCGCGAAACATACTGACGGCCCCGATCATGTCAATGCTTTGCGATGTCCTTTTCACGCCAGGCGATCAGCAGGTACAGCGCCGCGAACCCGGCGAAGGCGAGCATGAGCCCGTATGGGTCGAACCGGTCCATCACAAGCCCGGCCGCGGGCGGTCCGGCCAGAGAGCCGACCCCGTAGGCGAAAATGAAGGCGGCGTTCGCTGTCGCCAGTTCGCCGATTCGCACCCGCTCCCCGATCAGGGCGAGGCCGACGGTATAGAACGCGCTTGCAAGGCCCACATAGACAAAGACCAGCGGAAACACGAGCCAGGCGCGCGCGCCGGCGACCGCGATGACGAGCGCGAGGATCACCGCCGCGCCTGCGATCAGGCGCAAGGTCGCGAGGCGCCCTGCGGCGTCGGCGAAGCGCCCGATGGGAATCTGCAATGCGATGGCGCCCAGCGCGCCGGCGGTCACCAGCAGTCCGACCATGACTTCCGTGAAACCAAGCCGCTCTGCGTAAACCGGAAACAGCGAGAAGACGCCGGTCTCCAGCGCGCCGAACACCAATCCCGCCAGGATCGCGGCGGGCGCCAGGCGGGCGGCGCGCAGCATGCCCGCCGGCCCGGCTTCGCCGGCGGCGGGCGGTTCGAGGCCGGGGCCTTTCAAGAACAGGATCGGAATTGCGCCAAGAAAGAAAATCGCAGCTCCGGCCATCCAGGGGGCGAACCCTTCGCTGCCGAGCACCGCAAGGATCACCCCGCCGGAGCCGAACCCGCCCGACAGCACGGTGGCGTAGACCGCCAGCAGCGTCGCGCGGCTTTCCGGCTTGGCCAGCTGGTTGATCCAGGTTTCGCTGGCCACGAACACCACCGTCACGGTGAGCCCCACCAAAAACCGCAGCACGAACCAGACAACGACATCGGGGATAAGCGGGAACAGCGCGATACCCGTCCCGGTGATCAGAGCCGATCCCACGATGGCGGCGCGCGGCGGAACGCGGGCGAGGAGCGGCGGGATCAACGGCGTCGCTGCAATGGTGGAGAGCGCGGCGGCGGCCGCGTTGGCGCCCACCACCGCGCCGGAACCGGTCATGGCCTCCAGATTGAGCGCGATGAGCGGCATCATCAGGCCGAACCCGCAGCCGGCCAGCGCCGCACACAGGATCGCCGCGGCCAGGGACCGGGCGCGGGCGTGGGCGTCGTCGAGCATCAGGCGAGCGATCATCGCGCGCGCTATAGCCGGGATTCCATCCGCTGTCCCGCGCGGAACGCGACCCGCAGGGGGCGGGGCCGTCCGCCGAGCGCGGACAGGGCGAGATCGAGAAACGGGCTCAACGCCGGGTCGTCCAGCGCCACGGCTGCGTTTTCCGGCGTGATCCAGACGATCCGGTCAGCCCGGCCACGGCGCTTGATGGAGTTGGAGACCCTCGCCAGCGGGGCGGCGAACACCCGCATATGACGCCGGGTTTCGTAGCCGGCCGGATCGAGGGCGCGTCCGAGATAGGTGAGCGCGTGCCGGTCCGGCGCCAGGCGATGGCGCGCGAGACGCCCCCAGCCTCCAGCCGACGGCAGGCGCTCGCCCATCAAGGCAGGGCGGGCGATGAGCTGGCCGAGCTCTTCATACACCGCTCGCAGGGCGGCGTCCTGAAAGGCGCGGGCGCGGCTTTCCGCACAGCCGAGCCGATGACGCGAAATGGCCGGGGCCGGCCCGTCCGCCAAACCGTCGCTGCGCTCCAGCCGGGTCTGCGGGGCGGTCAATGCGCCGTCGCGGCGCGCCAGGGCGATGCGGCGCGAATGGGGGTCGGCCAGCAGGAGCGCCGCGCATTCATAAGGGCGTGCGCTCATACGGGGTCGAGCCTCGGTCCGGAGCGGGTGACGCGGGCGCATCGCACCATCTCCTGGGCGCCTTTCAGATGGGCGTCGAGCTCGGAAAGCACGAACCGCGTGATGATCGGGATATCGAGATTTGGAGCCTCCGCAAGCTCCACCCAGCGCAGGTCCTCCAGCTCGCCGCTGCCGGTCAGCCGGGTGGAGCCGTGGACGGCCGCGATGTCGGTGGTGAAGAAGAAGGCGTCGAAGCGCCGGGTGCGGCCCGGCGGTGTGATCGCGCGCGCCACGAGATCCAGCGGCTCGGCGTCGGGCAGGGCGCCGGCGTCGGCGAACGGGCGCCATTCCGGCTTCGGCCGAGCGATCTCGCCGGGACGGGCCACCAGAAGGCCGGTCTCCTCGGCGGTTTCGCGAATCGCCGCCGCCGCCGCCGCGCGTGCGCGGCGCTCGGACAGCACGCGGCACAGCGTCTCGCGCACGGCGCGCTTGGGCTCGGCGGCGAGCGGGGCGTATCCGTCCGACCGGTCCACGCGTCCGCCGGGAAAAACGTATTTCTGCGGCATGAAGACATGCCCGCCCGAGCGCCGTCCGAGCAGAATCTCCGTCTGCCCGTTCGCCCGTGTGCGGCGCAGGATCAACGAGGCGGCGAGTTTCGGCCGAAGAGTCTTTGTCGGTTTAGCGGCGGCGTCTGCCATGGGACTTTCGCGGGCCCGAACGGCGCCGGCTGGCGCTCTGATCGCGGCGGCCGGACCGTCCCTTGGGCGGTTTTCCAGATTCGGGAGGGGTTAGAATGTCGAAGACAAGCCCGCCCGTCACCGGTGTCGCCTCGATCAATCGCACAGTGACCGCCATGCCGAGCCGGTAGCGCGCCCCGGTCTGCTGGCCCACCAGCGCGTGAGCGCTCTCGTCGTGCACGAAGAATTCAGAGCCCAAACGCGAAATCGGACAGAGCCCGTCCGCGCCGGTGTCGTTCAGCTTCACAAAGCAGCCAAAGCGCGTGACGCCGGCGATGCGGCCTTCGAATTCGCTTCCCACCCGATCCGACAGCCACGCGGCGATGAACCGGTCGGTGGCGTCGCGCTCGGCCGCCATGGCGCGGCGCTCGTTATGGGTGGTGTCTTCCGCAATGCCTTCAAGTTCGGAGCGTTCGGCGTCGGTCTGACCGTCGGACCCCAGATTGTACGCCCGGATCAGCGCGCGGTGGACGGTGAGGTCGGCGTAGCGCCGGATCGGCGAGGTGAAATGGGCGTATTTATCGAGGTTCAGCCCGAAATGTCCGAGATTGTCGGTGGAATAGATCGCCTGCATCTGGCTTCGAAGCACCACCTCGTTGACCGTCTCGTGGTGGTCTGTGCCCTTTGCCTGACCCAGGATTTGGTTGAAGCGGGCCGGGGTGGGGCGCTCGCCCTTGGACCATTTAAGGCCTACGTTCGGCAGGAAGTCGGCGAGATTGTCGATCTTTTCAGAGCCCGGCTCGTCGTGGACTCGGTAGATGAGCGGCGTGCGCCTTTCCTCCAGGGCTTCGGCGGCGGCCACATTGGCCTGGATCATCATTTCTTCGATGAGCTTGTGGGCGTCGAAGCGCTCGCGCACGCGCACGCCGGTCACCGAGCCGTCCTCTCCGATCTCGATCTTCTTCTCCGGCGCGTCGATCTCCAGCGGCTCGCGCCGGTCGCGCGCCTTTTTCAGCGCCGCGTAGGCGGCCCAGAGCGGTTTCAGCACATCTTCAAGCAGGGTTTGCGCCTTGCCCTCGCCCTTGCCGTCGATGGCGGCTTGCGCCGCCTCGTAGGAGAGCCCCGCCGCCGAGCGCATCCAGCCGCGCACGAAGGTGTGGCCGCGCTTGTCGCCGTCGCGGTCAAAGACCATCCGCACCGCAAGGCAGGGCCGTTCTTCGCCTTCGCGCAGGGAGCACAGATCGTTGGACAGGCGTTCGGGCAGCATCGGCACCACCCGGTCGGGCAAATAGACCGAGACGCCGCGGTTGCGCGCGCCCTTGTCCAGCGCCGAGCCCGGCGTCACGTAGGCGGCCACGTCCGCGATCGCGACCCAGACCACCCAGCCGTTCTTGTTCTTCGGATCGTCGTCGGCATGGGCGTAGACCGCGTCGTCATGGTCGCGCGCGTCCGAAGGGTCGATGGTGATCAGCGGCAGGTCGCGCAAATCCTCGCGCTCGCCGATCTTCGCCGGTTTGACCGTGCGCGCCTGTTCGGCCTCGGCGTCGCCAAAGCCTTCCGGGACGCCGTGTTCGGCCAGCGCGATGACGGAGCCGGCGCGCGGGCTGTTCGCATCGCCCACCACCTCTTCGATGGTGGCGGTCTTCAGCCCGTGGCGGCGCTCCCTGGAGATCACCGCGACGACCAGATCGCCGTCCTTGGCTTTCTCGGCCTCGCCGCGGGCCGGGATCAGCTCGTTTTTCGAGCGCTTGTCCACGGGCGCAAGGCGCGGCCCGCCGCTCCCTTTTCGCAGCACGCAAAGAATGCGAGAGGCGGACTGGCCCAGCTTCTTGATGACGCGCGCTTCGTAATCGCCGTCCTCGTCCTGGACGAGGCGGGCGAGAATGCGGTCGCCGACCCCGGGCGGGGAGCCTTTGGCCTTGTTGTCGAAGGCGAGCCGGATGACGGGGCCTTGCAACTCCTCCTTCACCGGACGGCACAGGAATTCGCCGTCCACGTCGCGATCATGGACCTCCAGGACGGTGACCGGCGGCAGGCCGGCGCGCAGCGCCCAGGCCTTCTTGTGATTTTTCTCGATGACGCCGGCGTCTTCGAGCTCTTTCAGCGCCTGCTTCAGCCCGGCGCGCTGATCGCCCTTCAGATCGAGCGAGCGCGCGATCTCGCGCTTGGTGAAGTGGCCTTCGCCGAGCTTGATCGCCTCAAGAAGACCCTTTCTTGTGAATCCAAAAGCCTCGTAGGGATCGCTCAAGAGGTCGCCTTCTTGCTGCTGGTCCCGCCCGCCTTTTTGGAAGTCGCTTTCTTCGCCGCCGGTTTCTTGGCGGTTGCAGCTTTCTTGGCCGGCGCCTTCTTCTTGCCGGCGCCGCCCTTGGCCGCTTTTTCCGCGATCAGCTCCACGGCCTTTTCCAGCGTGATCTGATCGGGTTCCAGCCCCTTGGGCAGGGTGGCGTTGGTCTTGCCATGCTTCACGTAAGGCCCGTAGCGCCCGCTCATTACATTGACCGGTTCGCCGTCCTCGGGATGTTTGCCAAGTTCTTTCAGCGGTTTGGCGGCAGCGCCGCCGCGCCCGCGCGGATTGGCGCGCTTTTCCGCGATGAGGTCGACGGCCCGGTTCAGGCCCACCTCGAACACCTCGTCGGCGTTGGCGAGATTGGCGTAGGTCTTGCCGTGCTTCACGAACGGGCCGTAGCGTCCGATCCCGGCTTCGATGGGCTCTCCGTCTTCGGGGTGCTTTCCGACCGTGCGCGGCAGATCAATGAGCATCACCGCCTTTTCAAGATCGACGTCGGCCGGGTTCCAGCCCTTGGGGATGGAGCCGCGTTTCGGCTTGTCTTCGCCCTCCACCGCCATCTCCAGATAGGGGCCGAAGCGGCCGTCCTTCAGATAGATGGTCTCGCCGGTCTTCGGGTGCTCGCCCAGCGCGCCGTCGCCGGCGGCCTGGGCCGCGGTGTCGGTGGCGCCCAGCGGGCGGGTGTAGCGGCAGTCGGGATAGTTCGAGCAGCCCACGAAGGCGCCGTGCTTGCCGAGCCGCAGGGAGAGCTCGCCGACATTGCAGGCCGGGCAGATCTTCGGGTCGGAGCCGTCTTCGCGCGGGGGGTAGATCAGCGGGGCGAGCTCGACGTTCATCCGCTCGATCACGTCGCCGATGCGCAGGTCCGCAATGTCCTCAACCGCCGCGGAGAAATCCTTCCAGAACTCGCGCAGCAGCGTCTTCCAATCCAGAGCGCCGGCCGAGACCTTGTCGAGCTGATCCTCCAGCGAGGCGGTGAAATCATACTCCACATAGCGCCGGAAGAAGTTCTCCAGGAAGGAGATGACGACGCGGCCCTTGTCCTCGGGGAAGAAGCGCTTGTCCTCCATGCGCACATAGCCGCGGTCGCGCAGCACCGAGAGCGTCGCCGCATAGGTCGACGGACGGCCGATCCCGAGTTCTTCGAGCTTCTTGACGAGCGTCGCTTCGGTGAAGCGCGGCGGCGGGCTCGTGAAGTGCTGCTCGGCCATGACCTGTTCGGCGACCGCGCCCGCGCCCTTGTTGACGTGCGGCAGACGATCTTCGGCTTCCTCGGCTTCGTCGTCGCGGCCTTCCTGATAGAGCGCGAGGAAGCCGGCGAAGGTCTGGACCTGACCCGTCGCGCGCAGCGCCAGCGTACCGTCGGAATTCTCCAGATCGATCGTCGTGCGGTCGAACCGCGCGCTTTCCATCTGGCTGGCGACCGCACGCTTCCAGATCAGCTCGTAGAGCCGGGCCTGGTCGCTGTCGAGGCGCAGCCGGCCGGGCAGGCGCGAGAAGCTCGTCGGGCGGATCGCCTCGTGCGCTTCCTGGGCGTTCTTGGCCTTG
>JBKHAZ010000088.1:0-9378 GCA_046542605.1 Oceanicaulis sp.
ATCGAACTGGCGGTGCGGCTCATCCGCTCCGACCCCGAACCCGCAACGCGCGAGCGGCTCCTGAACTGGATGGTGAGCGATATCGGCAGGGGAATCCAGCAACTCATTCTCGACGGGAAACTGCCGGTCGCAAGGCAACTGCTGGAACTGGCCGCGCAGAACGAGGCGGGTTGCCGCGACTTTGCCGCGTACCTGCTGCTGCAGGACGAGCTTTCGCAGGAGATTGCCCGGCGGAAGGAACGGTTGCGGCAGGAACCCGACGCCGCCGAGGCCCAACTGCTCGGCTACCTGCTGCGGGCCGACGGCGACTTGCGCGGCGCGCTGGAGGTGTTCGACGGACCGGCGGACGATCCGGACGGTGCACGCGGCGTGCTGGCCGAACTGGGCGATTGGAACGAGTTGGCCCGTCGGCTGGACGAGTTGCCCGGCGGCGCCGTTGCCGATCCGTTCAGCGACGACGAGGTCGCGGCAGACGGCCTGGAGCGTCTGGCCATGGCGGCGGCGATTCACGGCCTGGCCGAGAACGAGGCGCCGCACCGCCGCGCGTGCGAGAAGCTGCACGAAGCCGCCTCGGCCGATCCGGACGATGTCTGGCCCGCGGCCGAGGCGCTGCTCATTGCCGGCCGGGTGGAGGAGGCGATCGGCCTGTTCATCGAGCACGAGCACCTATCGACCGCCTTCGACCTGCTCGCCGCGCAGTTGCGGTTTGAGGAGGCGTTCCGCGCGGCCGGCATGGACGGGGATCGCGCCGTCGAGCTGCATCTGGAGCGCTGGAGCGAGCGCGCCGTCCGCGCCGTTCGCGGCGAAGTCTTCCGGGCGCGCGTGCGAAAGGTGGACGCGGCCATCAACGGCGCCTTTTGCGATATCGGCAAGGGCAAGGACGGCTTCCTGCCGTTCGGCAAGGCCGGGCGCGCGGACGAGGTGCGGGAAGGCGCCGCCATCGGCGTGCAGATCGCTCGCGAGGAGTTTCAGGAAAAAGGCCCGACCCTCGCTCTCTTCGAGGTGGAGCCTGGCGACGCGCCCGAGACGCTCGTGGCCGCGCCGCCCTTGCCTGAACGGCTTTCCATGATGTTCGATGCGCCGGTGCGCAGCCCGAAAGAAGCCGAGGTCGAACTTGATGAGCTGTTCGATGCGGCGCTGGAGCCGGTCGTCGGCCTTGCCGGCGGCGGACGCCTGATTATCGAGCCGGTGACCGCGCTCACCGCCATCGATGTGGACGCCTCGGGCCGCACGGCGCCGGGCGGCTCGGCGAAGTTCGCGCTGGATCTCAACCGCGCCGCGGCGCGCGAGGCGGGCCGTCAGATCCGGCTGCGCGGCATTGGCGGGGTCGTCGCCATCGACTTTCTGCCACTGAAGAAGAAGGCCGATCAGAGCTTGCTCAGCCAGACGCTGACCGCCGCTTTCAAGGGCGATCCGGCCAAGGTCGACATCGCCCCGGCGAGCCGATTCGCGGTGGTCGAGCTCGCCCGACAGCGCCTGGGACGGGCTTTGCACGAAATCTGCTGGGAACGCTTTGGCGTGGAGAGCGTGGAGACCGCCGCGCTCGCCGCCTTGCGCGCGCTGGAGCGCGAGGGAAAAGCGAACCGGGCCGCGAAGCTGAAGCTGCGCGCCGGGGCGGAGGTTCACGCCTGGCTTGACGAGGATCCGGTCGGCTGGCGCCGGGCGGCGAAACATCGGCTCGGCGAGCGCTTTGAACTGGCGAAAGATGACGCCCTCGCTGCGCGCAACAGCGATGTAACGGTGCAGCGATGAGCAAGACGGAAACCCTGCCTCCCTGTCCCATGTGCAAGCAGCCCGGCGTGCGCGAGTTCCGGCCGTTCTGCTCGAAACGCTGTGCGGACGCCGATCTCGGAAAATGGTTTTCCGGCGCCTACGCGGTGCCGGGCGAGCCGGTCGACCCTGAAGCTCCGCCGCCCGAGGAGCGCGGCGAGGACTAGGTGTTCCGCGAATAGCCGAGATGCGCACCCGGCGTTATAAACATTAACCGGGTTCAGCACCTGGCCTCCACCGACTGAAATTTCAGCTGTGGAGGCGGGGACACGGACCGTTTTTCGATTTCGCACCGCTTGGCGGGCGGTTTCGCCAGTAGGGCTGCTTCTCGTCTTCATGACGGGGGATGTTCGTCTTTCCGCTCAGCCGCATGGCTGGCGAGTTCGAGGCGTTGCGCGCCGGCATGGCGGCCACGTACATCGTCGCGGACCTCCAGGAGACTGTCGGTGCGGCGCGGATCGCCTACATCAAGGCGAAGGGTATATTCGGCGCGATCACGCCAGCGAACCCGGTTACTGAAGGCGGGCCAGGCGCGCTGGCGGCGCGCATCCGCATCGACACGGCGGATTTTCCAGACACCGGACACGGTCGCAGCACGCGCTACACCGCACGGCTCGACGGGACCCTGCGCACGGGCGTGCAGGTTGGCGGGAAGGTCGCCGACGAGCGAGGCGGCCACCGCAGCGAACCGATGATGGCGCGCTTCCGGCTCGAGCTCTAGCCAAGCGGGCCAAAACCGGTATCCTTATTCTGCTGCGCTGCATCGAGGTCGCCGTGTTCACATCCAGCCTTCTCGCCGCCGCCGCGCTCGCCGCTGCGGACGGGCCCGCCTCGCCGTTCACCTTCGAGGCGTCCACTCGCGTGCGCTACGAGACTCTCTCCGCCCCGTTTCGCGCCGGGCGCACCGGCTCGGATCAGCAATTGAGCTGGCGGACCCGCGCCTCGGGCGAATACGCCGCGGGCGCGCTGACCTTCGGCGGCGAAGTGTTCGACAGCCGCGCCTATCTGGTCGATGACGGCTCGGCGCTGTCGTCCACCATGATCAACACGCTCGATCTCCTGCAGGCCTATGTCCGCGTCGATCTGGACGCCGGCGAGCTTCAGGCGGGGCGCTTCGTGATGAATGTGGGCTCGCGCCGGCTGGTGGGTGAAAACTCGTTTCGCAATTTTCCCAACAGCTTTGAGGGTGTGCGCGGCGCGTTCACGGTTACCGAAGGCTGGCGGCTCGATGCGTTCTACACCGCGCCGGTGCAAAGGAAGCCCGGCGACCGGGCGAGCCTTCTCGACAACGAGCAGGCCTTCGACGAAGGCGACTGGGATACGCGATTCTGGGCCGCCCATCTGACCCGGGACGACATGGCGCCGGGCGTGAACGGCGAGGTCTATCTCTACGGCCTTAACGAGGACGGCGGCGATGACCTCTATACGCTGGGCGCGCGCCTCTCCGGCGGCGAGGGCGCGGCTGATTTCGACATCGAAGCGATGTGGCAGACCGGCGAGACCGGCGCCGGGCGCGACGTGGCCGCCGCCTTCGTCTACGCTGACGCCGGATACACCTTCGAGGGCGCGTGGTCGCCGCGCCTGTCCGCACAGCTGGTCTACGCGTCCGGCGACGATGATCCGCTCGACGCAGAAGACAACCGCTTCGACCCGCTCTACGGGCTCAGGCGCGGCGCGCTGGGCCAGACCGGAATTTTCGGGCCGCTGGATTTCGAGAACATCATCGCCCTGGGCGCGCGGCTGGAGGCCCGACGCGGGCCGGTAGAGGCCCATGTGCTTATCCAGGACGTGCGGCTGGCCTCCGGCACCGATCGCTGGCGGCGCTCAGGCCTGCGCGATGGGACCGGCGCGTCCGGCGACCGGATCGGTCAGGTTTTCGACACCCGCCTGAGCTGGTGGGTCGAACCCGACCGGTGGCGGCTGGAGGCCGGAACATCGATCCTGTTCAAGGGCGAATTCGCCACCGACGCGCCCGGCGCGCCGGGCGGAGGCGATCCGGTCTACAGCTATGTGATGCTGACCCGGTTCTTCTAGGCGAAACGGCCGGTCTCCGGTTTCCGGTCGACCGGGCGCGACCCGTTACGCCGCCGCAGCGTTCTTGCGCATCTTCCAGAAGCGCAGGGCGCGCTCTGCGTCGCCGGGATCGAGCGCGTCGTAGACCTTGCCGATTTCACGCGCATCGTTGAACGCCCCGTCCTTGGCGCCCTGGCGCAGCACGGCGATGGTCACGAACAGCGCCTTGTCCACGCCCGCCGCCTTGCAGATCAGGGCCAAGCCGTCCGGGCTGTCATTCTCCAGCGCCCGCTTGGCGGCGTGGTAATCCACGCCGGTGACTTCCGCGAAGCCGACGCAGAAATGGGCCCGCTTCTTTTCGCGCAGAAGCCGGATCAGCAGCTGACCGTCGAGCTCCTTGCGCACGCGCTTGGCTGCGATGAAGCGGCGCGCCTCGGCGATTTCCTTGTCCTCCGCGATGCGCGCTTCGAGCCGGCGCTGGGAGGCGGCCAGGGCGGCTTCGAGAACGCCGGGCTCCAGGGCGTCGAAGCGGTCCTGAATCTTTGCGCGCAGCGAGTTGTTCACCACCATCATCAGATCGTTGAGAAGATCGGCGGGGGCGTCCTCGCGCGCCACCAGCGGCGCTTGCAGCATTTCGCTGTCCTCGGCGCGCCGCGTCACGGTCTCGAAGGTTTCGCGCGACAGCTTCGCACCCTGATTGCCCACCAGCTTGGCCACGGTGTTGTCGTCGCCCTTCTCCACGATGGCGTGGGAGAGGCGCTCTCCCACCTCCTTGCGCGCGGCGATGGCGCGCATATGGGCCTGGGTGGAGTCGTGGACGATGGTGACCAGATCCTCTTCGCTCAGCACGCCCGAACGCGACAGGATCGGCGCGGCCACTTCGATCGCGTCCTTGGCCAGCTGCAGCACCAGCCCCTTCGGCGCAAAGGGCGCATCGGCGAACCGGCGGGCCAGTTCCTCACGGGCGTCCTGGGCGGTCTGGCTCGCAAGGGTTTGAAGCACCTCGTCGAACTGGCGCTGGGTGGCGCTTTCGGTCTTCGGCGGCGCATCGAAGAAAAGATCGGTGACCTCGCGTAACAGCGCGCGGCGGCGCTCGGAGGATTTCTCCTTGGCGAGCTGGGTGAGCTTGTGCAGCTTGCTGGTGACGGCCATCTCGGCGCTCCGCTCGGCAATTCTTGCGAGGTTTCGATCTTGAATACGCGGGGTAAAGAAACCGTGCGCGCCCGGCGTGTATTCGAGGTTTACGCCGTCTTTACGACGCTCGGCCTCGTGGGCTTCGGCGGTCCGGCGGCTCACCTGGCGCTGTTCCGCACCGTCTTCACGCAGAAGCGGCGCTGGCTGGATGCGGCGCGCTATGACTCCCTCGTGGCGCTATGTCAGTTCCTGCCCGGCCCGGGCTCCAGCCAGACCGCCGCGGCGGTGGGATGGGAGCGGGCGGGGCGCCTCGGGGCGCTCGCCGCGATCCTTGGATTCGCAACGCCCTCGCTGATCCTCATGGGGCTTGCAGGCTGGGGCGCGGCGGCCTTCGCCGACCGGCTGGATCGGGGCGTGATCGGCGGGCTTCTGGCCGGCGCCGCGGCGGTGGTGGCCGGCGCGGTCATGTCCATGGCGCGCACACAGGCCGCGACCCCGGCGCGCGCCGCGATCGCAGGGATCGCATTCGCCCTGGTGCTTGGCGCGACCCTGTCGCCGGTTCCGCTCGCCGCCGTCCAGCCCGGGGTCGTCGCGCTGGGCGCGCTCGGTGGTTTCGCGGTGCTGGGCCGGCGCGGGTCGGGCCCGTCCGCCTCCCGGCGCACGCCGGCGCCGTGGCGCGGCGTAATGGTCTGGCTTTTCCTCTTCACCGGCTTGCTCATCGCCTTGCCCTGGCTCGCCCAGACCGGCGAGGCCGGCCGGCTCGCCGACACCGCCTACCGGGCCGGAGCGCTGGTTTTCGGCGGCGGGCATGTGGTGCTCCCGCTGGTGCAGGCCGGCGCCGTGCCCGCTCTGATCGAGGAGGAGACATTCCTCGCCGGCTACAGCCTCGCCCAGGCGATCCCGGGCCCGCTCTTCACTTTCTCAGCATTTCTCGGCGCGGCGGCGGCGGACACGCCGCTTCAGGCGGCGGCCTACGGTTTGATCGCAGGGCTCGCCATTTTCGCGCCGGGCCTCTTTCTGGTTTTCGCCGTCCTGCCGGTCTGGAACCGCCTGGAGGCTATGGCGGGCGCAAGCGCCGCGGTCGCCGGAGCGTCGGCGGCGGTGACCGGGCTATTGGGCGCGGCGCTGATCGATCCGGTCCTGCTCGCGGTTCCCGCAAGCCTTGCCGGCTACGTCATTCTGGCGGGCGCTCTCATCGCGCTTCGCGCGCTGAAGGCGCCGCCGCCCCTGGTGATCGTGGCTTGCGGCCTTGCGGGTTGGGGACTGCTCTAGCCGCCGTCGAGCCCGGCGCCGGCCGGCGGCGCGATCGCGCCCTCGGCCTGCAGAAGGGCGCGGCGCTCGCGTTCCGACGGCGCGCGCTCGGCCGCCGCGTCGATGCGAGCGGCGAGGTGAGGCGCCAAGCCCGTCACCGCGCCGGGGTGCGGCGACGGAGTGGCGGCCGCGCCGTGAAGATCGCAGCGCGCCGCCCGGCCGGCCCAGCCGATGCGCCAGGTCCAGGCCTGACACGCCGGGCGGGTGGCGCACACCGCCGCACAGGCGGCCGCGCTTTCGCCAGCCAGCCCGTCGAGGCGCTCCAGCGTCATCCCGCGGCGCGCGTGGTCGGTCAGCACGGCCCCGGAGGACGGCTCCGCACCGTCCGGAGCGCCGGCCAGGCCGGGCTCGGCGGCGAACACCGCGCCGGCGAGGAGCGGGGTGAGGAGGAGGGGGGCGAAGCGCGCCATGCCTGGAGCCTCGCCCGGGTCTGATTAAAAAACCGTCGCCACCGGCCCTCGATATTGCGCGAACGCGTCAGGCCCGGTAACGCTTCGCGGCTTTCCGGTGGAGGATTCCCATGGCGGCCAGCGACGGCGAGACCCGGTCCGGCGGCGCGCTTGAGCGCTTCGTGACCAGTACAGGTTTTCGCAATTTCATCACAACGCTGATCCTGATCAACGCAGCGATCCTGGGGCTGACGACCTATGATCTGCCCGGCCCGGCACTGGACTGGCTGCGCTACGCCGACATGGCCATCATCGCGGTGTTCGTGGTGGAGATCGCACTGAAGCTGAGCGTCCAGCGCGCGCGCTTCTTCCGCTCGGGCTGGAACTGGTTCGACTTCACCGTGGTGGCGATTTCGCTGATCCCGGACGCCGGCGCCTTTACGGTGCTGCGCGCGCTTCGGGTGCTGCGCCTGTTCCGCCTGTTTTCGGTGATCCCGGAAATGCGTTCGGTTGTGGAAGCCCTGGCCAAGGCGATCCCGGGCATGGGCGCCATCATGCTGGTGCTGGGCGTGATCTTCTATGTGGGCGCGGTGATGGGCGCGAAGCTGTTCTCCGGGACCCACCCGGAGTTCTTCGCCAATCTGGGCGGATCGGCCTTCACCCTGTTCCAGGTGATGACGCTGGAGAGCTGGTCCATGGGCGTGGCGCGTCCGGTGATCGCCGACCACCCCTACGCCTGGATCTTCTTCGTGGGCTTCATCGTGCTGACGAGTTTCGCGGTGCTTAACCTGTTCATCGCGGTGATCGTGGACTCCATGCAGTCCAAACACTTCGACGCCGAGACCGAGCGTCAGGCCATGGCGCACGACGAGCGCGAGCTCTTGCTCACCGAGGTGAAGGCGCTGCGCAAGGAGATGGCGGCGCTGAAGAGCCTGATTCAGTCCAGCGAGGCGTCCTCCAGATCCGGCTCGTCCGGCTCGAGCATGGAATCGAAGCGCGAGGACAGCGACGAGTAGAACGCCGCCAGCGTCTCTTCACGGGCGGTGCGCCGGCGCGGCGCGGGCGAGGAGAGCGGCGCAGGTTCAAGGCCTTCATGGGCGGCGACCATGAAGCGCCGCCAGATATCGGCCGGCAGCGAGCCGCCGGTCACGTCGCGCATGGGCGTGTCGTCGTCATTGCCCACCCAGACGCCCGCGGCCATGTGGCCGGTGTATCCCACGAACCAGGCGTCGCGGCTTTGCTGGCTGGTGCCGGTCTTGCCGGCCGCGCGCCGGCCGGGAAGCTCGGCGCGGCCGCCGGTGCCGTCCAGAATCACGCTTTCCAGCAGGGTGGACATGGCGCGCGCGTTCTCCGACTCGATCACCTGACGGCCGGGCCGGATCGGCTCGGCGCGCCAGAGCACTTCGTCGCGCGCGCTGCGGATTTCGGTGATGAGCCGCGGCTCGGTGCGCCGGCCCTCGTTGGCGAACACGGCGTAGACCGAGGTGAGATCGATGAGCCGCACCTCGCCGGCGCCGAGCGCCATGGCGGGCACGGGGTTGAGCGCGGTCGTGATCCCCAGCCGCTCGGCCATCTCGGCGACCCGCTCCACGCCCACCTCCGCGCCCACCTGGGCGGCGACGGTGTTGATGGAGCGTTTCAGCGCATCGGCGATGGTGATCCGCCCGCGATAGCCGCCGCCGTAATTCTTCGGCTCCCAGCCTTCGAAATCCACCGGCGCGTCCTCGAACGCGGTGGCCGGGTCGAGGCCCTGTTCGAAGCCGGCGGCGAAAACGATGGGCTTGAACGCCGAACCCGGCTGACGCTCGGCCTGGACCGCGCGGTTATACTGGCTCTCCTCATAGTCGCGCCCGCCGATCATGGCGGTGATCGCGCCGTTGAGGTCGATGGCCACCAGCGCGGCCTGGCCGGCCTGGTGCTGCTCGCCGGACTCCGAGAGCACCGCCTCAACGGCCTCCTGCGCGGCGCGCTGCAGCTCGGGCCTTATGGTGGTCTGGATCATCAGGATCGGCGCTTCGTCCGGGTCCACCAGCCGCTGGGCGCGCGCCAGCGCCACCTCGAAGGCATGGCCGAAGACCGCCGGATTGATCGCCTCAATGGCGTCCTCGGCCAGCACGGCCGGCTCTTCGATGGCGGCCAGGTATGCGATGGGATCGATGTAGCCGGCGTCCATCATCGCCTGCAGCACGTCTGCGGCGCGGGCCTGGGCGGCGGCGAGATTGTCGGTGGGCGCCAGCCGGCTCGGCGCCTTGGGCAGGGCGGCCAGGATCGCGCTTTCCTGCAAGGTCAGCTCGGCGGCGGGCTTGTTGAAATAGCGCTTGGCGGCGGCCTGCACCCCGAACGCGCCTTCGCCCAGGTACACCCGGTTCAGATACAGCTCCAGGATCTGCTCCTTGGTCAGCAGATCCTCGATCTCCATGGCGAGCCGCATCTCCTGCAGCTTGCGCTGGAAGGTCTGGTCGGGGCGCAGGATCAGGTTCTTCACCAGCTGCATGGTCAGGGTGGAGCCGCCCTGAACGATTCCGCTCGCGCGCAGATTGGCCACGAAGGCGCGCACCATGGCCCGCCGGTCCACGCCGTCATGCTCGAAGAAGTTCTGGTCCTCGATCGCCAGGAACGCCTGGGGCAGATGGGCGGGCAGCTCCGACAGCTCCACCGGCCGGCCGTAGCGCGGCCCGCGCACGCCGAGAACCGTGCCGTCCGCGCCGAGCACGGTGTAGCTCGCCTCGCGCCGGATCTCCCAGAGCTCCTCCAGGCTGTC
>JBKHAZ010000089.1:0-9366 GCA_046542605.1 Oceanicaulis sp.
TCGACATTGTCCACCAGGGAGCGGAACACGGTGAGCTTGAACGGTCCGCCCCAGCGGGTCTCGACCTCGGTGTCGAGGCGACGCTCGACGAAGCGGTCGTTTTTGCGGCGATACGCGATAAGGTCGGCGATCGTTCCGATCTTCAGCCCGTGGCGCTGGGCGAACGCGACCAGCTCCGGCAACCGCGCCATCGTCCCGTCTTCGTTCATGATCTCGCAGATCACGCCGGAGGGGTTGCATCCGGCGATGCGCGCCACGTCGACCGCGGCTTCAGTATGGCCGGCGCGCACCAGAACGCCGCCGTCGCGCGCGACCAGCGGGAAGACATGGCCGGGCGAAACGATGTCCTCCGCGCCCTTGGTCGGATCGATCGCCGCGGAGATCGTGCGCGCCCGGTCGTGGGCCGAAATACCGGTGGAGACCCCTTCGCGCGCCTCGATCGACACGGTGAAATTGGTCGTGTGCCGGCTCTCATTGCGCTGGCTCATCAAGGGCAGCTTCAGATGCTCGGCGCGCTCGCGCGTCATCGACAGGCAGATCAGCCCGCGCCCGTGCAGCGCCATGAAGTTCACCGCTTCGGGGGTGGCGAACTGAGCCGGCATGACAAGGTCGCCCTCGTTCTCGCGGTCTTCGGCGTCGACGAGAATGAACATGCGCCCGTTGCGCGCATCCTCGATGATGTCCTCGATCGGGGAGAGCGGGCTCTCGGTGTCGTTATAGATCTCGCTCATCGCCCTAAGCCTTCGCCGGCGCGCCGCGCGCGTCCATCAGGCGTGCGGCGTAGCGCGCCATGACGTCGATCTCAAGGTTCACGCGCGCCCCGGCCTGCAGCGCTCCGAGCGTGGTGGCTTCAGCGGTGTGAGGGATGATCATGAGGGCGAAGACGTCGTCGTCCACCGCGTTCACGGTCAAGGACACGCCGTCGACGGCGATGGAGCCCTTTTCCGCAATAAACGGAGCGAGGACGCGCGGCGCGCGGATATCGAAGCGGATCCAGCCGTCCTCGTCGGACCGCGAGACCACCTCGCCGACCCCGTCCACATGGCCCTGAACGATGTGGCCGCCCAACTCGTCGCCGACTTTCAGGGCGCGCTCCAGATTGACTCTCGAGCCTTCGCGCCAACCGCCGAGCGTGGTGCGCGCCAAGGTTTCCGGGGACACGTCGAGATCATGGATCGCGCCCGCGCCGTCGGCTTCGACACCAACCACCGTCAGGCACGCCCCGTCATGGGCGACCGAACACCCCAGTTCGAAGCTGTCTGCAGCGTAGGCGGACTTCACCCGCATGCGCCGCACCGCGCCGTCGCTTATGGAGACGATCTTGCCGATCGCCGTGACGATGCCTGTGAACATGTCAGCCCCGCTCGTAGGTTTCCCACAAGTCCGCACCGATCGCGCAGACTTGCGTCCGGGTGAAAATGGGTGCGGCCTCAAGGCTCTCAAGGGTGAGGCCTGCGATGCAGGGCCGGCCGTCGCCGCCGATCACCCTGGGCGCGCGAAACCATTCGATGCGGTCCACCAGGCCGGCCTGAAGCGCAGAGCCGGCGAGCGCGCCTCCGGCCTCGATCATGACCGTCTCCACCCCCTCCCCGGCCAGGTGCTTCAGCACCGCGGCGAGCGCAGCGCGTTCATCGCCGCCGGCGGGGACCCGCTGGAGCCGCGCCCCGGCCTCTCCAAGTGCGAGCATGGCCGGTCCGTCGTCGCGCACATGATAGATCCACGGCGCACCGTGCTGGAAAAGCGCCGCGTCTGGAGGCGTGCGCAGACGGGTGTCCATCACGGCGCGGATCGGCTGGCGCTCCGCCGCGACGCCGCCGGGACGCGCGGTCATCCGGGGATTGTCGGCGAGCACCGTGCCCACACCCGTCAGGACGGCGTCATGGCTCGCGCGCATCTGGTGCACGACCTCACGCGCCTGCGGTCCCGTGATCCATTTCGATCGCCCGTCGGCGAGCGCGATGCGTCCGTCGAGGCTGGTGGCGAGCTTGAGCGTGACGGCCGGGCCGCTCACGCCCCCTCGTCCTCTTCGTCCGTCAGGTGGTGCTGGCGGATGAAATTGGAGAAGTCGTCGACTTCCTTGAAGTCGCGATAGACCGAGGCGTAGCGCACATACGCCACCGTATCGAGATGGCGCAGCCCGTCCATGACCAGCTCGCCGATGGTTTTCGACGGCACGTCGGGATCGCCGCCGCTTTCAAGCCGGCGCACGATTCCGGAGATCATCTGCTCAAGGCGCTCGCGATCGACGGACCGCTTCTGGGCGGCGAGATCAATGGATTTGGCGAGCTTCTCCCGATCGAACGGTTCCCGCTTGCCATCGGATTTGACGACGTGCAGGTCACGCAACTGGACGCGCTCGAACGTGGTGAAGCGTGCACCGCACGCCGGGCAGAGCCGGCGCCGGCGGATCGCCTGGCTGTCTTCAGCCGGGCGGGAATCCTTCACCTGGGTGTCGGGGCTGGAACAGAAGGGGCAGCGCACGCCGAAGGGATCCTAGTTGAGCTCGGGATAGATCGGGAAGCGCTCGCACAGCGCGATCACTTCGTCGCGCACCCGGGCTTCGACCGATACATCCCCTTCACGACTGGCGCTGAGCGCATCGAGAACCTCGGCCATCAGCTCGCCGACCCGGCGGAATTCGGCCGCGCCGAAGCCGCGGGTCGTCCCGGCCGGAGCGCCGACGCGCAGACCGGAGGTCACGGTCGGTTTCTCCGGATCGAACGGAACGCCGTTCTTGTTGCAGGTGATGTGGGCGCGCTCCAGCGCCGCTTCGGAAATATCGCCGGTGAGCGATTTCGGCCGCAGATCCACAAGCGCGACATGGCTGTCGGTGCCGCCGGAGACCAGGTCGAACCCGGCTTCGCCGAGCGCGCCGGCCATGGCTTTGCAGTTTTCGATGACGTTGCGTGCATAGGTCTTGAATTCGGGGCGCAGCGCCTCGCCGAAGGCCACGGCCTTGGCGGCGATGACATGCATGAGCGGACCGCCCTGCAGCCCGGGGAACACCGCGGAGTTGAACTTCTTGCCCAGATCGGCGTCGCGCGACACGATCATGCCGCCGCGCGGACCGCGCAGCGTCTTGTGGGTCGTGGTGGTGCAGACGTCGGCGTAAGGAACCGGGTTCGGGTACGCGCCGCCGGCCACCAGGCCGGCGAAGTGCGCCATGTCCACGAGCAGATAGGCGCCCACCTCATCGGCGATCTCGCGGAAGGCGGCGAAGTCGATCGTGCGCGGATAGGCCGAGCCGCCGGCGATCAGCATTTGCGGCTTCAGCTCGCGCGCCTGGTCCCGCAGCTTGTCATAGTCGATCAGCGCATTGTCCTCGCGCACGCCGTAATGATGGGCCTCAAACCATTTGCCCGACAGGTTCGGCCGCGCCCCGTGGGTCAGGTGACCGCCTGCCGACAGGTCGAGGCCGAGGATCTTGTCGCCGGGTTTGAGAAGCGCCAGGAACACCGCCTGATTGGCCTGGCTGCCCGAGTTCGGCTGCACGTTCGCGTAAGTCGCGCCGAACAGCTTCATCGCCCGGTCGCGCGCAAGGTTCTCGGCCAGGTCGACATATTCGCAGCCGCCGTAATACCGCTTGCCTGGATAGCCCTCGGCGTACTTGTTCGTCAGCGGCGAGCCTTGAGCCTCTAGCACCGCGCGCGAGACGATGTTCTCCGACGCGATCAGTTCGATCTGGGTTTGCTGGCGCTTGATCTCTTTGGAGACCGCATCGGCGAGTTCGGGATCGGACGCGCCCAGGCTTTGGGTGAAAAAGCCTTCAGCGGCGTCATTGGCGTGAGCGTCGGCCATGGCCGGACCTCCAGATGCTGCGCTTGAATCGTGCGCCTTACATACGGCCCGCGCGGCGCGGCGACAACCGCGCGGCGCCGACCGTCAAACGGCGCAATACGCAATGGCAGAGCGGCGCACCATTTGTCCAAATAACAGGTAATGTGATATTCAGTTGTTTACTTGAATGACAGTTTCGACTGACTTATAGAGGCGGCAAGGCCGTGACGATTCGTCTCGGAGCACAGCTTCAGATAGGACACACCATGAACGAAGATGCGATCCGCCAGATCGACAATGAAGAAATCCTTCGCATGACCACGGATATCGTGGCGTCTTTCCTTACGCATAATTCGGTTCCCGCCGAGAACGTGCCCGAGATGATCAAATCGGTGCACGCCACCATGAAAGAGATCTCCGGCGACGAGCCCAAGCCCGAGCCGAAGGCCAAACCGGCTGTACCCGTCTCCAAATCGGTGAACGATGATTACATCGTCTGCCTGGAAGACGGTAAGAAGCTGAAAATGCTCAAGCGCTATCTGCGCTCGCAGTATGATATGAGCCCGGAAGATTATCGCCGCAAATGGGGCCTGCCGGCCGATTACCCGATGGTTGCTCCGAATTATTCCAAGCGCCGGTCCGAGTTCGCCAAGGAAATCGGCCTCGGCCGCGGCGGCCGCAAGAAGGGCAAATAAGTCTTTCCCGCCGGAATCAGACGATGACGCCCCGGCCGCCGCGCCGGGGCGTTTTCGTTTCATCGGACGGAACGGCGAGACCAAGCCGCCGGGCGAGCTTGCGCCCCGCGATGCGCTCAAGATCGCGCTGCGGCGTCGAGACCGGGCCGGTCACCACGACTTCCTCACCCGTGGTCACGTCCACCGCGGCGACCCGCACCGAATCGCCCAGCGACACGAATTCGAAAATCACTTCACGATCCGAAAGCGGATCGCGCGCAGCCATCACGCCACCTTGGACGCGGCGTGCTTGGCGTAGACCGCCTGCACCGCCTCGATGAGTTCATCCATCATCGTATCGTCGTGCAACGGCGTCGGGGTCAGGCGCATGCGCTCGGTCCCCTTCGGCACGGTGGGATAATTGATCGGCTGCACGTAGATGCCGTGTTCGATCAGCAGCTCGTCGGTCATGCGCTTGCACAGCACCGGGTCGCCCACGTGCAGCGGCACGATATGGGTTTCGCTGTCCATCACCGGAAGGCCCACGTCCTTGAAGCGGCGCTTCAGCGTTGCGGCCCGCTCCTGGTGCTGTTCGCGCAGATTGTGCGACGCTTTCAGGAACTCGATGCTCGCGCGCGCGCCGGCGGCCAGCGAGGGTGCGAGCGAAGTGGTGAAGATGAAGCCCGGCGCCCAGGAGCGCACCGCGTCCACGATCACTTCGTCGGCGGCGATATAGCCTCCCATGACGCCGAACGCCTTGCCGAGCGTGCCTTCGATGATGTCGAACCGGTCCAGAAGGCCGTCGCGCTCCGCCACTCCGCCGCCGCGCAGACCATAGAGTCCGACCGCGTGGACCTCGTCGAGATAGGTGAGCGCACCGTACTTGTCGGCGAGATCGCAGACTTCTCTCAGCGGGCCGATATCGCCGTCCATGGAATAGACCGATTCAAGAGCGATCAGTTTCGGCGCGTCGGCGGGCGCGGCTTTCAGCAGCGATTCCAGATGTTCCAGATCGTTGTGCCGCCAGACATGCTTTTCGCAATTCGCGCCCTTCACCCCTTCGATCATCGAGGCGTGATTGAGCGCGTCGGAAAAGATGATCAGACCCGGCAGGATCTTGCCCAGCGTGGCGATGGTGGCCTGGTTGGCGATATAGCCGGAGGTGAAGAGCAGCGCGGCTTCCTTCTGGTGCAGGTCGGCGAGCGAGGCCTCCAGCTCCACATGGTAATGGGTGGTGCCGGAAATGTTGCGCGTACCGCCCGCGCCCGCACCCACATCGTCGATCGCCTGTTTCATCGCGCCGGTGACGCAGGGGCTTTGGCCCATGCCGAGATAATCGTTGGAACACCACACCACCACGTCGCGGGTGTCCCCGGCCAGGGTGCGCCAGCTGGCGCGCGGGAACTGGCCCCGCTTTCTTCGCAGGTTGGCGAAGACTCGATAGCGCCCCTCCGCTCGAACGCGGGCGAGAGAGGCTTTGAAGGCGCTGCGATAATCCATTGCGAACGCGCCGGCGAAAAGGGGGAGCGCCGGCGACTCTCCTTGGCTCTGTTTGTTATCGAACAGACATAGTTCACGAGCGCGCGCGCGTCTTCCCCCCGATGACTAAAGGTCGCGCTTGGCCTCTTTAACCGCGTCGCAAAATCACGATTTCGCGTTCAATTCGCCCGAAAGAAGCTTGATGATCCCGGAGAAGTCGAGATGGCCGCCTCCATTGCGGTTGAACATCTCGTAAAGCGCTTCGGCCTGCGCGCCGAGCGGAGTCGAGACGTTGTTGCGCTGTGCGGCGGCCATGGCGAGCTTGAGGTCCTTCAGCATCATCGGCGCGGCGAAGCCCGGCTTGTAGTCCCGGTTCGACGGCGCATTGGGCACCGGGCCCGGCGCCGGACAATAGCTCGTCAGGGACCAGGACTGACCCGAGGCTTTCGAGGCGATATCGAAGAAGTTCTGCGGATCGAGCCCGAGCTTCAGCGCCAGGTTCATCGATTCGCAGGTGCCGATCATGGTGATGGCGAGCAGCATGTTGTTGCAGATCTTCGCCGCCTGGCCGGCCCCGGCGTCGCCGGCGCGGATCACCGCCTTGCCCATGGCGCCCAGCACCGGCTCGGCCTTGGCGAACGCGTCTTGCGGCCCGCCGACCATGAAGGTGAGCGTGCCGCCCTCGGCCGCCGCGACGCCGCCGGAGACCGGTGCGTCGACGAAGGAAAAGCCCTTCGAGGCGGCGAGCTCGCCCATCTCGCGCGCCGTCTCGACATCGATCGTGGAGCAGTCGATCAGAACGGTGTCCTTGGTCGCGAGCGAGAACACGCCGTTATCGCCGGCATAGACCGATTTCACGTGCGGTCCGGCGGGAAGCATGGACACCACCACGTCAGCGCCCTCCACCGCATTTTCGATGCTGGCGGCGGCTTTGGCGCCCTTTTCAGCGAGCGCCTTCACCGCGTCGGGGCTCAGGTCGAAGCCGCGCACGGCGTGGCCGGCTTTCACCAGATTGGCGGCCATGCCCGAGCCCATGTTTCCAAGTCCGATAAATGCGATCTCGGCCATGCGGGGCCTCCCTTGAATTTTGTCTGACAGGTTATCGCTCCGCCGCGGCCGTCCCCTCAAGGGAAGAAGCTGTCAGCGAGCCAGAAGCGTCCTCTAGTCGAGGAATGTCATTTCCTGATCTTCCGGCAGCGGGTTGAAAAAGCTTTCCACCTGCGCTGCGGAGGCCGCGCCGCCCCATTGCGGATCATTATCCTTGTCGAGGATCACCGCGCGTACGCCTTCATAGAAATCAGAGCCTTCAGCAAGAAAGCGGGTGGAGACGCGCAGATCCTGCACCATCACCTCGCGGAAGGACAGCGCGCCGCCTTTGCGCAGCGAGGCCAGCGTGACTGCAAGCGAGGTCGGCGACTTTGTGTTCAATATGGAGGCCTGCTTCTCGCTCCAGTCATCGCCGGCGTCGTTAAGACGCTTGCGGATCTCCGCCACATCATCGCCCGCGAACGCCGCGTCGATCATGGCGCCGCGCACGCCGAGATCGCTCTCGCCGGCGTCGCCGCCGAAGCCGTCGAGCAGCGCATCGATCCGGTCGCCGTGTTCGTCGAGGTTTTCATGCTCCAGCGCATGGATCAGCTCGCCGAATCGCTCGGTCGGCACGTAATGCGTGGCCACGCCCGTCGCGATGCAGTCGGCGGTTTTCAACCGCGCTCCGGTCAGCCCCATCCAGGTCCCCAACTCGCCGGACAGGCGCGGCAGGAAATAGGCGCCGCCCACATCGGGATGAAAGCCGATCCCCGTCTCCGGCATCGCGAAAAGCGTCTTGTCGCCCGCCACGCGAAACTCGCCATGGACGCTGATGCCGACGCCGCCGCCCATGGTGACGCCGTCGATGAGCGCGACGTAAGGCTTGGGATATTCCTCGATGAGGGTGTTGAGCCGGTATTCGTCTCGCCAGAACGTCCAGGCGCGCGCGTCACCAGCCTTGCCGCTCTCCGCCAGCATGCGGATGTCACCGCCGGCGCAGAACCCCTTCTCGCCCTCGCCGTCCACCACGACCGCTTTCACCGACGAGTCGTCCCGCCACTCCAGCAGCGCCTTTGTCATGGCCTCCACCATGGACTGATCGAGCGCGTTGAGCGCCTTCGGCCGGTTCAGCGTAATCCGGCCGACGGAGCCGGCTTTGCGGATGATGACGGTTTGTTCGGTCATGGGCGTCTCCAATGTCGAAATTGCGATCCGGCTTATTTCAGCATGTCTTTGGCGATGATCACGCGCATGATCTCATTCGTGCCTTCAAGAATCTGGTGGACGCGCAGATCGCGGACGATGCGCTCGATCGGATAGTCCTTCAGATAGCCGTAGCCGCCGTGGATCTGCAGGGCGTCATTGGCGATCTTGAAGCCCAGGTCCGTGGCGAAACGCTTGGCCATGGCGCAGTATTTCGGCGCGGCCGGGTCCTTGCGGTCGAGCGCGTCGGCGGCGCGCAGCAGCATCAGACGGCTGGCGTCGAGCTCGGTGGCCATGTCGGCGAGCTTGAACTGGGTCGCCTGGAAGTCCGCGATGGCTTTGCCGAACTGGTTGCGGCCCTTGGCGTATTCCAGCGCCAGGTCGGTGGCTTCAGCCGCCCCGCCCAGCGAGCAGGCGCCGATATTGATCCGGCCGCCATTGAGGCCCTGCATGGCGAAGGAGAAGCCCTGACCTTCATCGCCCAGCTTGTTCTCCACCGGCACGCGGCAGTCCTCGAAAGTCACCACGGCGGTGGGCTGGGAGTTCCAGCCCATCTTTTTCTCGTTGGCGCCGAAGGACAGGCCCGGCGTGTCCTTCTCCACCACGATGGTGGAGACGCCTTTCGGGCCGGTCTCGCCGGTGCGGCACATGACGACATAGAGGTCGCTGGTCCCGGCCCCCGAGATGAACGCTTTCGAGCCGTTGAGCACGTAATGATCACCGTCGCGCACCGCCTTGGTGCGCATGGCCGCGGCGTCCGAGCCCGAGCCCGGCTCGGTGAGGCAGTAGGAGCCGATCAGCTCCATGGTGGCGAGTTTGGGGATCCAGCGCTGGCGCTGCTCCTCCGCGCCCCAGCTGTCGATCATCCAGCTGACCATGTTGTGGATGGATATGAAGGCGGCGGTGGACACGCAGCCGCGCGAGAGCTGTTCGAAGATCAGTGCGGCGTCCACCCGGCTCATGCCCGAGCCGCCCACATCGTCGCGTGTGTAAATGCCGGCGAATCCAAGCTCGGCGGCCTCGCGCATGACGTCGACGGGGAAGTGCTTCTCCTCGTCCCACCGGGCCGCGTTCGGCTTCAGGCGGTCCTCGGCGAACCGGCGCGCCATGTCCTGGATCAGCGCCTGGTCTTCTGTCAGCTCGAAATGCACGGAAAAACCTCCTAGAAGGATCAAGCGCGACGACGCGCGCGAAACGACTTTGG
>JBKHAZ010000090.1:0-9276 GCA_046542605.1 Oceanicaulis sp.
GGTGCACCTGTCCGATCTCGACTGGGATCGTTCGGGCGAAGACGCCATCCAGGACTACAAGAAGGGCGACGTCGTGCGCGCCAAGGTGCTGGACGTGGACGTGGACAAGGAGCGCGTCTCCCTGGGCGTCAAGCAGCTGGCCGGCGACCCCATGGAGGACGGCGGCGGTTTCAAGCGCGGCGAGACCGTGACCTGCACCGTCACCGAGATCACCTCCGGCGGCATCGAAGTGTCGGTGGGCTCGGACGGGCTGATGAAGTCCTTCATCCGCAAGTCCGACCTGTCGCGCGACCGCGCCGAGCAGCGCCCTGAGCGCTTCGCCGTGGGCGACAAGGTCGACGCGCGCATCACCAATATCGACAAGGCCTCGCGCCGCGTCTCGGTCTCCATCAAGGCGCTGGAAGTCGCCGAGGAGAAAGAGGCTGTGGAACAGTACGGCTCCACCGACTCCGGCGCGTCGCTCGGCGACATTCTCGGGGCCGCGCTGAAAGGTCAGGACGAAGACAAGTCCGAATAGACCGGCCCGGCGAAACACGCTTCGCCGCGTTGAAACGCAACCAGATCCCCGGGGCTTCGCGGCGCCGGGGATTTTTCTGTCCACGAAGAATTTATTTATGTCCGCAGAGCCTATAAGCGATTGACGAACGTTAATGCGTCTTCCTAAGCTTCTGACGGACAAAGGGGACGCCGGAATGATCAAATCTCAGCTCATCGAAAAACTCGCTGAAGCCAATCCGCATCTCTACCAGAAAGACCTGGAGCGGGTGGTCAACACGGTGCTCGAGGAGATCACGCAAGCGCTCGAACGCGGCGACCGCGTCGAGCTGCGCGGCTTCGGCGCCTTTTCGGTCAGGAACCGCCCGCCCCGTCAGGGCCGCAACCCGCGCACCGGCGATCCGGTGAGCGTGAAGGAAAAGCACGTCCCCTTCTTCAAGACCGGCAAGGAATTGCGCGAACGCGTCGACGGGAAGGGGTAGGATAAACCGCCCGTTCACCGTAACTCAGCGCAGGCGTCACCGCGAGGCGGGGCCGTGTCGCATTCGGTCCCAGCGCAGCACCTGGCGCTTCGGTCGGCCCCGCGCTATATGCCCGCGCAATGAACGCGCCCCGAACCCTCGTCAAAATCTGCGGCCTGAACGACGCCGCCGCCGTGGATGCGGCGGTGAGCGCGGGCGCCGATTATCTGGGATTCATCATCTTTCCCAAAAGCCCGCGCCATGTGGGCCCGGCTGAGGCCGGAGCGCTCGCCAAGCGCAAGGGCGCGGCGGCCTCGGTCGCCGTGCTTGTGGATCCCGACGACGCGCTTCTGGGCGACGTTCTGGTGAAGATGCGGCCCGACTTCATCCAGCTCCACGGACAGGAAAGTCCGGCGCGCTGTTTCGACGCGCGCCAGTATTGCGAGCACGGCGTGCTGAAGGCGCTTGGGGTGAGCACGGCGGCCGATCTTGAAAAAGCCGCGCTCTATCGCGGCCGGGTGGACGGGTTCGTGTTCGACGCCAAGCCGCCGATTGGCGCCGACCGGCCCGGCGGGCTGGGTGAAGCCTGGGACTATGGCCTGTTGAAAGAGTTTGACCCCGGCGCGCCCTGGCTCCTGGCCGGCGGGCTGACGATCGAAAGCGTCGCGGAGGCGGTCGCCCAGTCGGGCGCGGCGGGCGTCGACGTGGTGTCGGGAACCGAACGCGCCCCCGGCGTCAAAGACCCGGATAAAATCAGGGCCTTCATCGCTGCGGCGCGCGGCGAAGGCGCGCTTGCGTCGTGACCGGTATCGGGCTTTGTTGCCCTTGAAGTCTATATGAATTCCCGGGCCGCCGACGGCGTGATCCGGGACCTCTCGCAAGGTGCGGCGCTCAGGTCTGGACCAGGTCCCGGCTCGGCGCCCCGGCTGGACGCCGGGCCTTGGCCGGGAATTCACGAGTTTGAGCGGGTGAAAGAATGACCAACCCAAACGCCTATTCCCAGCAGCCCGACGCGGAAGGCCGGTTCGGCCCGTTCGGCGGGCGCTACGTGGCCGAAACGCTGATGCCGAACATTCTGGCGCTGGAGAAGGCCTATGCTCAGTACAAGGACGATCCGGCCTTCCTTGCTGAATTCGATGAATTTTCACGCGATTTCATCGGCCGGCCGAGCCCGCTCTATTTCGCCGAACGCCTGACTGAGGCGTTCGGGGGCGCGAAGATCTGGTTTAAACGCGACGAGCTCAATCATACCGGCGCGCACAAGATCAATAACTGCCTGGGCCAGGTTCTGCTGGCGAAACGCATGGGCAAGACCCGCATCATCGCCGAGACCGGCGCCGGCCAGCATGGCGTGGCCACGGCGACGGTCGCCGCCCGGTTCGGCATTCCGTGCGAGGTCTTCATGGGCGCCACCGACGTGGAGCGCCAGAAGCCGAACGTGTTCCGCATGAAGCTGCTGGGCGCCAAGGTCCACGCCGTCACCTCAGGGCGCGGCACGCTGAAGGACGCCATGAACGAGGCGCTGCGCGACTGGGTCACGCACCCGGATGAGACCTTCTACGTCATCGGCACGGTGGCCGGCCCGCACCCCTATCCCATGATGGTGCGCGATTTTCAGTCCGTGATCGGACGCGAGGCGCGCGAACAGATGCTGGAGCGCCTCGGCCGGCTGCCCGACGCGGCGGTGGCCTGCATCGGCGGCGGCTCGAACGCCATGGGCCTGTTCCATCCCTTCCTGGAGGATGAGAGCGTGCGCCTGATCGGCGTCGAAGCCGCCGGCAAGGGGCTCGACGGCCCGGACCACGCCGCCAGCCTCAATGGCGGGCGCCCCGGCATCCTGCACGGCAACAAGACCTATCTTCTTCAGGACGAAGACGGCCAGATCACCGAAGGTCATTCCATCTCCGCCGGCCTCGACTATCCCGGCATCGGGCCCGAGCACGCCTTCCTCCACGACGTGGGCCGCGCCGAATACCGCGCCGCCACCGATGAAGAAGCGCTGGAGATGTTCCAGCTCTGCGCCAAGCTGGAAGGCATCATCCCCGCGCTCGAGCCCGCCCACGCCCTGGCCCGCGTGCGCGACCTCGCCAAGGAGCTCGGCCCGGACGGCGTGATCCTGATGAATATGTGCGGGCGCGGCGACAAGGACGTGTTTTCCGTGGCGGATGCGCTGGGGGTGGCGCTTTAGGGATGTTCGCCGCCGCCGCCACGCTCGCGCTGCTCGCCGCCGGACAGGCCGAGCCGGTCGCGGTGTTTAATGGTGGCGAGACCGTGCCTTGCCCGGCCGAAATCATTGATCCGCCCAGCGCCGAGGCGGTGGCGCACGTGCGCTGCGATCGCATACCGGACGCGCCGTTCCAGCTTATCCGGGCCCATTACCAGGCCAAGCTGGAAGGACAGGGTTTCGAAGTGGTGGACGATTTTGGAACGACGGCTTTGTTTTTCAGCCGCGGCGAGCCGCCCCACAGGGACGGGGCGCTCCTCGATGTCTTCGCCTGCCCGGCGCCGGCCTCCACCGGCGAGACCTGCCAGCTTGCGATGATCGACCGCACGGACCGGCTGTCGCAATAGCACGCTCGGCCGGCGCTCCAGGGCCGCGGTAAGGGTGCCCGCCTGACTCCGCTGGCGGCTACATCCAGTTCGCGCAACAATACCCGCGTGAGGCGAATTCTGCCTCTTGTCTGTAACGACGCGCGTAACTACAATGCTCTTCGAATGGGACGACGCGAAGGACGCCGCCAACCGGGCCAAGCACGGGATCGGGTTTGACGAGGCGGCGAAGATTTTCGACGGCCCCGTGCTGACGGAGCCGTCCCCGCGTGACCATGACGAGGAGGCGCGGTTTAAGTCGATCGGCGTCATGCGAGGTGCGTTGATCGTAGCAGTAGTCCATGTGGATCGGTCGGGCGCGCTGCGGATCATCTCGGCGCGACCGGCCCACAAGACGGAGAGGAGTCGCTATCATGGGACGTACGGTCCGCGTGAGACTTGAAGATCTGCCGCCGATCTCCGACGAACGTCTACGCGAGATCGAGGCGATCCGCGACGAGGACATCGACTTCTCCGACATCCCCGAGCTCGACGAGGCATGGTTCGCCAAGGCCGAATGGCGCAATTTCAATGAGCCGAAGAAACAACTCACCGTGCGCTTCGACGCCGACGTGATCGAATTCTTCAAGCAGGGCGGGCGCGGCTACCAGACCCGCATGAACGCGGTGCTGCGCGCCTATATGAATGCGGTCAAGCGCGACGCGGGCTGAGCGGTGCTGGGGCGCTTGGCGACGCCGACGCGTCGAAGATCGCGAGGACGCTGTGACCGGCGATGGACGGGACGAAAAGCGGGGAGGACACCGTGCGTAGCATCGTCGGCGCCGGCTCGGCGATCATCGCCGCATGTTTGCTATCCGGGTGCGCGGGCGATATCGGGCACGGCAGGATACTCAAGCCGTTCCCGGTCACACCGCAAGGTGTTGAGGACGCACTCGCTTTTGCGCGAGATCAAACATTTCCCACTATCGTCATTCAGCGCGGCCTCACCGATCGCAGGCGCCTGACCGATCCTTATCTCAACGATGACGGCGAGCTGTGCTGGCGGCCGAGCAATGCGCCGGAGCGCTGCTACGCGCTTGCAGGGCTGCGTCGGCTTTATGTGGAGCATTGGGGCTTTAGCGCCGGTGACGCGGTGGGGGATGCGGCCACAGCGGTGATGCTTTCGCCCGCCCTTGCCGTGTGGGCGGTCTATCGCGCCGACGAGCGGGCGGACGCGCGCCGGTACCGCGCTGCCCGCGAGGCGGAACGCGCAGCCTTTGCGGAGCGGTTCGGCGCCAGCCTGCCGCGAGGCCTTTTCATTCCGCGCTCGTGCAGAGTCGGCCCAGTTGAGCCCGATCCGCCGTCGCCGGACGCGTGCCTGGCTTACGACGTGCAGGAGGGCGACCCCGTGCGCGAAGCGTTTTTCGCGAACCTGCTGGAAGGCGGCTGGAGGCGTGTCAGTGCGCCGGCGGGCGTTGACCGGTTTGTGGCGACTGCGCCCAACGGGGCGCGCCGCCGGCTGGATATTGAAACGCTGTCCCATGTGCCCGATCCTGAGCCCATAAACAGGCTCGACATCATGGTGCTGCGGTTATCAGACCTTTAGACGTTGAGCGGCGCCGAGGCGCCGGATCCTCCGCTGCGGACTAGCGTATGAGGTGCGTCGCAGCTAAGACACGCCCATGACCCGCCTTTCCCCCACCTTCGCGCGCCTGGCGCAGGAAAACACCGCCGGCTTCGTGGCTTATGTCATGGCTGGCGATCCCGATGCGGACACGACGCTCGCCATGATGCGCGGCCTTGCAGACAAGGGCGCGGACGTCATCGAGCTGGGCGTTCCCTTCACCGATCCCATGGCCGACGGGCCGACCATCCAGCGCGCCGCGATCCGGGCGCTGGAGGGCGGCATGACGCTCGCAGGGGTGCTCGACATCGTACGCCGCTTCCGCGAGACGAACGACGAGACCCCGGTCGTTCTCATGGGCTACGCCAACCCGTTTTTCTCGCGCGGCTACGCCGAGGCCGCCAAGGCCATGTCCGACGCCGGCGCGGACGGGGTGATCTGCGTCGACATCCCGCCCGAGGAAGACGCGGAATTCCGCACCGCCCTGCACGGGCGCGGCCTCGCCTTCGTGCGGCTCGCCGCGCCGACAACGTCGGACGAGCGTTTGCCGCAAGTGGTGACTCACGCCTCGGGCTTCGTCTATTACGTGTCCACCACCGGCGTCACGGGCGCAGGCTCGGGCGAGACCGGCGACATCGCTGCGGCGGTGAACCGGGTGCGCAAGGCGTCCGGCCTTCCCGTGGCGGTGGGCTTCGGGGTGAAGACGCCCGAGCGCGCCGCTGAGATCGGAAAGGTCGCCGACGCCGTGGTCGTCGGCTCGGCGATCGTGGACGCGCTCGACACCCAAGGCGCCGAAGAGGCCTTGAGCCTCGCCGCCCGCCTGGCGCAAGCTGCCCACGACGCGCGCCGCTGAACGAAAGAGATCTTGAGATGAGCTGGCTTCAACGCATCACTCCGCCGGGCGTGCAGCGCATATTCGACAAGCGCGACACGCCGGAGAATCTCTGGGTGAAATGCCCGATCTCCGGCGAGATGGTGTTCAACAAGGATCTCGAAGCCGGGCTCTACGTGACGCCGGCCGGCCATCACATGCGCATCGGCCCGGATCTGCGCTTCAAATACACCTTCGATGGAACGTGGAAGGAGATCGCGATCCCGGAAGTGGCGCGTGATCCGCTGAAATTCCGCGACGACAAGCCTTATACCAGCCGCATCACCGCCGCGCGCAAAAAGACCGGGCGCGAGGACGCCATGGCCATCGGCCTGGGCGAAATCCGCGGGTTGAAGACCACCGTCCTGGCACAGGACTTCGCCTTCATGGGCGGCTCGCTGGGCATGGGCGCAGGCGAGGGCTTCATCAAGGCGTGCGAGACGGCCTTGGAGCACCGCACGCCGCTGGTGTGCTTCACCGCCGCGGGCGGCGCGCGCATGCAGGAGGGCGCCCTGTCGCTGATGCAGATGCCGCGCACGACGCTGGGCGTTGAAATGCTGCGCGAGGCGGGTCTGCCGTATATCGTCGTGCTGTGCGATCCCACCACGGGCGGGGTGACGGCGAGCTACGCCATGCTGGGCGACGTACATCTGGCCGAGCCGGGCGCGCTCATCGGTTTCGCCGGCCCGCGCGTCATCGAGCAGACCATTCGCGAAAAGCTGCCTGAAGGGTTCCAGCGCTCCGAATACCTCCAGGAGAAAGGCATGGTGGACAAGGTCGTCCACCGCAAGGACCTGCCGGAAACGCTGGGCAATATCCTGCGCGTGCTGATGAAGCGGCAAAGCTATTCCGGCGCCGCTCCGATGAAGGCCGAGGCGGAAGCGAAGAGCGAGGCGAAAAGCTAGGCCGCGCGGCGCGTCAAAGCCTCCTCTCCCTTACCTTCTTCCCACAGCCATGGGGCGAGGGGGGACGTCTACGCCGAGTCTTTTTCCTTGAGCGCACCGTCTCGCTGAAACGCGACACCGGCGCGCCGCACCTTCAGGATCTCGCATCAGCCATGACGCCGTCCGCCCCTGAATCCATCGACGCCGCGCTGGCGCGGCTGGCGCGTCACCACCCGAAGACGATCGATCTGTCCCTGGACCGGATCGAGCGGCTCCTGGATGCGCTGGGCCGGCCGCAGGACCGGCTGCCGCCGGTGATTCATGTGGCGGGCACCAACGGCAAAGGGTCCACGGCGGCTTTTCTGAAGGCGATCGCCGAAGCCGCCGGGGAGCGCGTTCACGTCTACACCTCGCCCCATCTGGTGCGGTTCAACGAGCGCATCGTGCTCGCCGGAGCGATCGTCGACGATGCGCGCCTTAAGGCGGCGTTCGACCAGGTGGAGGCCGCCAACGGCGATCACCCGATTACGTTTTTCGAAGCGACCACGGCTGCAGCCTTCCTCCTGTTCGCCGAAACCCCGGCCGAGCGCCTGATCCTGGAAGTGGGCCTTGGCGGGCGGGTGGACGCCACCAACGTAATCATCCCGCAGGTGGCCGTGATCACGCCGGTGAGCCTCGATCATCAGGCGTTTCTCGGCGACACGGTGGAGCTGATCGCCGCGGAGAAGGCGGGGATCGCCAAGCCCGGCGCACCGCTCATCGTCGGGCCGCAAAGCGAAGGCGCCGATGCGGTCATCGCCGAGATCGCGCGCCGGGTAGGCGCGCCCATGAAGCGCTGGGGCGAGGATTTCAGCGCGCACCCCGAGCATGGCCGCATGGTCTACGAAGAAGAAAGCCTGCTCTGGGACTTGCCGCGACCGGCGCTGGAAGGCCCCCACCAGATCATCAACGCCGCGATCGCCTGCGCCGCGGCGCGCGCGTGCGGTTACGGGCAGGAGGCGGCGCGCACCGGGCTGGCGCGCGCGCGCTGGCCCGCCCGGCTGCAGCGGCTCACCGCCGGGCCGCTGGCCGAAATCGCCCTGGCGCGCGGCGGCGAGCTCTGGCTGGACGGCGGACACAATCCGTCGGCGGCCGAGACCCTGGCCTCCGGGCTCGGTCAGATGGACGAGGCGAGCGAGCGGCCGCTGGTGCTGATCAGCGCGTTTTCGGCGAACAAGGATGCGCACGCCTATTTCGACTTTTTCTCCGGTCTCGCCGCGCGCGTCATCGCCCTGACCTTCGCCGGCGGGCGTGAGGGCGCCCAGAGCGCTCAAGCCGTTGCGGACGCCGCGCGCGCAGCCTCAATCCCGGCTCAGACCGCTGCAGGCCTGGAAGCGGCGCTGCACGACGCGCTGGAGGATTACGAGCGGCCGCGCATCGTCATTTGCGGCTCGCTTTATCTCGCCGGAGAAGTGCTGGCGCTCGCGACCGGCGACGCGATCCAGACCACGCCGGGCTGACGGGCCATCGCCTAGATCGCGGCGGCGGATTCGTCGGGGTCGGCGAAGCGCTCCAGATCGGCGAGCGGCATCGGGCGTCCGAACAGGAAGCCCTGCGCCAGGGTCGCGCCGAGGCCGGCGAGCGCCTTGTATTGCTCCGTCGTCTCCACACCTTCAGCCACCGTCTTCAGTTTCAGCGCGCGAGCCATGGCGAGGATCGTCTCCACCACGATGCGCGCATGATCGTCCCTGCCCATGTCGCGCACGAAGCTCTGGTCGATCTTGAACACGTCGAACGGCATGCGCGTGAGATAGCTCAGCGAGGAATGACCGGTGCCGAAATCGTCGATGGCGAACGTCACGCCGATCCCGCGCAGCGGTTCGATCTGCTTGATCACGCGCTCGGGGTCGCGCATCGCCGTACTTTCGGTGAGTTCGAGCTCCAGCATTTCCGGCGGCAGGCCGGAGTCGTGAAGCGCTTCGAGCACGGTCTGGGCGAAACCCTCGTCTTCGAACTGCATGGCCGAGACGTTGACCGCCATGGGCACGGTGATCCCGCGATCCAGCATGGCCTTCGCCTCGCGGCAGGCCCGGCGCAGCACCCAGTCGCCGATCTCCCCGATCAGCCCGCATTCCTCCGCCGCCTGGATGAAGGCGCCGGGAGACAGGAGGCCCGCGGTGGGGTGCTGCCAGCGCACCAGCGCCTCGGCGCCGGCGAGCGCGCCGCCGTTCATGGTGACCTTGGGCTGGTAATAAACCACCAGCTGGTCCTCGCGCACCGCCTCGCGAAGCTCGTTCTCCAGCACCAGCCGCTCGAACGCGCTCTGGTTCATGGAGGATTCGAAGAATTCGCAGGTGTTTCCGCCCGAGCGCTTGGCGGCGGCCATGGCGAGGTCGGCGTGGCGCAGCAGGGTTTCGGGATCTCCGCCGTCGC
>JBKHAZ010000091.1:0-9271 GCA_046542605.1 Oceanicaulis sp.
GCACGCTGCCGACGAAATTGGTGGTGCTCACCGTGCCCGCAAGGCCGCCCAACGCCGCACCGGCGACGCCGAATCCGTTCTGCGTGCCGAAAGTCGTACCGTTCTGGAAGCGGCCGGGCTGGAAGACTTCGAAGATCGGATCGCCGAATTCGTCGATCAGCGGAACGCCCAGATCGTCGGTGGCCTGGATGCGGCGCGCCGGGCTGAGGTCGCCGAAATTCTGCGTGCCCGACAGGTTTACGCCGAGCTGGCGCACGATGTTGCGCTCCATCTCCACGATGCGCACGCGCAAGGTGACCTGGTCGCGACCCTCCACGGTGAGGAAGCTGACGACCTGCGAGGGATCCTCCACCCAGCGACGGGCCACCTGAAGCGCCTGATCGGCGGCGCTCGCCGAGGGCACCGCGCCGGACAGGACGATGTTGGCGTTCATGCTTTCGGCCTGGATCCGGCTGTCGGGCACGAAGCGGGCGAGCGCATCGTTCAGCGCCGCCATGTCGCGCTCCACGCGCACATCGAGATCGAGGATCAGGTCACCGTCCGGGTCGAAGAAGAAGACATTGGTGCGCCCCACCGCCTGCCCCAGCAGAAGCGCGCGTCGCGGCGTGCGCACGACGGCGTCTGCGACCGTGTCGCTGGCCACCATCACCTCGCCGGTGTCCACCGGCAGGTGCACGATGGCGGCCTGGCCCAGCGGCAGGTCGAGGGTGCGCGAAACCGGACCGTCGCCGGGTTCGCGGATCACCACCTGCAAGGTGTTGTTACGCTCCATGGACCCGCCGGCGAGCTGTGCGGCCGGTGCGCCCGGCGCCAGTGCGGCCAGCGCCAGAGCGGCGAGACCCAGCATGCGCATCATTGACCGCCTCCCAGCGCCACGCGCTGTTCCTGGCCGTAACGGAAGACGCGCACGGTGCGCGCCCCGGTGTCGGGTTGCTCGCTCTGGAGGGCGACCTCACCGGGAAGGCGCGGCCCGCCCGCAGTGTCGGCCACCGAGCGCAGCGCCAGCGAAATGTCGCCGGCGGCCACGGCCAGCGCCACGGCGCGCGATTGATCGGGGGTGAGTTCCACCGTCGCGGTCGAACCGACCACGGGGCCGTCGCCGTCATCGCTGGAGGACTGGTCGATGGCCAGCACGCGCACGTTCTCCACCACGACATCGGTGCGGATGCCGTTGCCGTTGTCGGTCGCGACAATGATGTCGACCCGGTCGTTGGGCAGAATGAACCCGCCGGCGCCCGCGCGCGCCGAGGTGGGCACCGCCACCGCGCGCATGCCGGGTGTCAAAACCGCGGCCATGAAGCCCGCCTCGCCCGCCATGGCAAGACGCGCCGGATTGAGCGGCTCGCCCGTGCTGAAGGCCGTGCGCGCGATGGCGCTGGTGAAGCGCCCGACCGCTTCGGGTTCGGTCTCACGGGTAATGTGAAAGGGCAGCACGGCCTCCTGCGGCCACTCCACCCAGCGCATGTCGCCGGAGGTCAGGCGCGAGCCCGGTTCCAGATCGCGCGCCGCGGCGAGCACGCGCGCGGTGACCGGCGCCGGCGCCGCGGCTTCGACCTGGGCCGGCGTGGCGGGCGCGGGCTGCATGGCGCCGCGTACGAAGACGGCGGCGGCGACGGCGGCGAGGCCGGCGGCGAGGAGCACGATGATCCGGACGACGTTCATTTTGGGACTGCCCTTGGCCCGCAGATTGCTTTGCGTGCCGAATCTGGCCGGTAAAACCTCAAAGGCGCGTTAATTATCGAGGTTAAGCAAACCTGCCCAAGGCTTTGAAACGCCGAGCCGCGCGAGCGCGCAGGCGGGCTCAGGCCTGATAGGCGGCGAAGATCATGCTGCTGGGCAGAAGCAAAAGCGCGCCGGCCGCGATCGCCACGGCGTAGGGCGCGGGCGCGCCCTGGGCGAGCGCGGTCTTTCCAAGTGCATGCGCGCTGACCGGCAAGATCGGGCCGAGCCGGCGAAGCCCCATCAAAACGAGGGCCAGAACCCCGCCCGCCGCCATGGCGTAAAGCAGGAAGGCGAGCGCGTCCGGCCAGCCAAACCACAAGGCGCCCGCCGCGATCAACTTGACGTCTCCGCCTCCCAGCCAGCCCGGCGCCCACAGGGCGAGGCCCGCCGCCAGAACGCCGGCGAAAGCCGCCAGCGAGAGCCCGGCGAACGCCCAGCCCGGCTGCAGGACCGGCGCCGCCACCACCCAGACCGCGATCAGCGCGGCGGGGATCCAGTTCGGGATCGTGAAGTTGCGCACGTCGCACCAGGCCGCCCAGGCCATCAGGCAGGCGAATGCGACAAGCGCGGTGTTGGCAACGATCATCTGAACCATGGCGTCGGCCTTTCGCGCGGAGGGCGGCAACTCTCGGGACCGAGCATCCCGCCGCAGGCTTAACACCGGGTTCACGCGGCGGTCTCGCCGTCTGAACGCGAGAAGGCCGCCCGGTCGCCCGGACGGCCCTCTGAAGTTTCAGACTGCTCTGCGCGATCTTAGTCGGTGATGGCGGAACCGACGTCGCCGCCGACATTGTCCGACAGGTTCGTGAAGGTCGTGTTGAGGTTGCCGCCGAGGGTGGTCACGCCACCGATGATGACGACCGCGATCAGAGCAGCGATCAGACCATACTCGATGGCCGTGGCGCCGGACTCGTCCTTGAGGAATTTCGAAACCAGGTTTTTCATCCCATCCACTCCAGTTTGCTTTCTTCCGCTCAGGGGCCGAGTCCGTCCCGACCCGTCCTGAACGATTACGAGTAGACAGCATGACGATTTAAGCCGGGTAAAAATCGATGCTTTATTTTCAGTAAACGCGATTTGTCGACGCTACGGTGAACAAACTCATAATAATCATAATCCACACGCCGCCTATATTATAAGGCCTGCACGCAGCGCCGCGTTTAGAACTTTTTCATTCCGGCGGGCGACAACGGGGGTCCGTAAAGTTCAAGGGAGACTCGCCATGGTCCTCCGCGCCCTCGCCGCCGCCGCGCTGTCGCTTGCGCTCACCGCGCCGGCGCTCGCGAACGCTCACACCGTACGCGTTCCGGCCAATCACGCCGGCCTGGTCCGCCTTCCCGAAGGCGCGGCGACGATCGTGGTGGGCAATCCGGCCATCGCCGACGCGGCGCTCTACGACGACCGCACCGTCATCGTGTCCGGCCGCACCTTCGGTCAGACCAACATGATCGCCATGAACGAGGCCGGCCATGTGATTTACGCCGCCGACCTTTCGATCACGGAAAGCGACCGCAACCATGTGCGGGTCTACCGCAACAACGTGCAGTTCTCTTTCGTCTGCGATCCGGAGTGCCAGTCCGTGCCCACGGTCGGCGACCAGCGCGAATGGCACCAGATGCTGTCCAACCAGCGTTCAGTCGAAACCGGCGCAGCGGACTCCGCGGCCGAAAACGGCGCGGGTGGTTAATCGTCGCTCACCACGCTCCTTCACGTGGTTTTAAACCTGACTGCGCACGATGGTCCGATGAGCCGGACCGGACACCTTCTCCACCGTTACGCGCCCCGCACGATGGCGCGCTTCGCGCGCGACCGCGGCGGCGCGGCGGCGGTGGAGTTCGCCCTGGTGGCGACGCCCTTCTTCATTCTGCTGTTCGGCATCCTGGAGATCGCGCTGATCTTCTTCGCCACCGCGATCATCGAGGATGCGGTGGCCGATGCGGCGCGCGACATCCGCACCGGGGAGCTGCAGAGCGCCGGCCAGGACGAGACCGACTTCCGGGCCTCCATCTGCGACCGGATCAACGTCATCGCCGATTGCGGCCGGCTGAAGCTGGACGTGCGCACCTTCAGCCAGTTCACCGGCGCGACCATGGGCGCGCCCACCGGCGCGGACGGCGAGCTGGACGACAGCGGCTTCACCTTCGAGCCGGGCGATCCCGGCGACGTGGTGGTGGTGCGCGTCTTCTACGACTGGCGGCTTCTCGGTCCGGGCTTTGTGAACGGGCTCGCCAACATGCCCGGAAATCGCCGCCTGATCAGCGCGGCGAGCGCATTCCGCAACGAACCGTTCGGGATCTGAAGCCATTCGACGCGTCCAGGCCCTCGTCAGAACGCTGATCTCCGACCGCCGGGGTGTCTCTGCGCTGGAGTTCGCGCTGATCGCGCCGGTGATGATCGCCATGTATCTGGGCTCGGCCGAGCTCACCCAGGCGTTGACCATGGACCGCAAGGTGACCGGCGCGGCGAACGCGGTGGCCGACCTCGTGGCCCAGGACGATTTCGTCACCGATGCGGAGATGGACGACATCAAGGCGGCCGCCGCCGCGATCCTGGCGCCGGCGCGGTCCGACACGCTGGCGCTTCGCATCACCTCGGTGCGCATGGACGCCGACGGCGATGTCTTCGTGGACTGGAGCGAGAGCGACACGCTGCCCGCACTCACCGACGACACCTTGCCGGCGCTGCCACAGGGATTGTTGTCGCCGATGCGCTCCATCGTGATGGTGGAGGCGACCTACCCCTTCCAGAGCGCGTTCCAGCGCACGATCAAATCGGAGATCACCCTGGCCGACACGGCGTATCTGCGCCCGCGCCGGTCGCCCTGGGTGCGCCGGGAAAGCTAAGCCGCGCCGCGTTCGAGTTCGGCGAGCGCCCGAACCAGCGCGTGGTCCGGGTCGAGCGCACGCCCGTCAAGGCCCACGGCGGCGCCCACCCCGATGACCGCATTGCTCACCGCCACCGCTTCGGCGCGCGCCAGCGCGGCGGGCGAAATCGGTTGCTCCCTGATCTCCACGCGCCCCGCCGCCGCCTCCAGCAGCGCAGCGCGGGCCGTTCCCGGCAGGGCGCCCGCGCTCACTGGCGGCGTCACCAGCGCGCCGTCGACGACCGCGAAAAGATTGGCGCAGTCGGCGCAGACCACCGACCCGTCCACCGCGGAGACCATGAGCCCCCAATCGGCTCCGGCCCGGCGCGCAGCACGGCGCGCAGCCAGCGGCTCGGCGTATTGGGTCAGCTTGTAGCGCTCGCTGGCGAGCCCGGCCCGGCGGGCGGTCTCCACACGGGCGAGACGAAGCGCGCCGGGGGGCTCTGGAAGCGGGCGCGCGGTGAGCAGAACCGTGCCGGCGCCGCCTGACGGCGCGTCGAGCCCGCCACCGTGGGCGCCCCGGCTCACCGTCAGGCGCAGAACCGCGCGCTCAAGACCGAGGCGGTTCGTCAGGGCCTCGGCCCCGGCCTCGACCGCGCCGAAATCCGGCGCGGCGATCTCCAGCCAGTTCAGCGCGCCGGCCAGCCGCGCCTGATGGCGGTTCCGGCGGCGAATCGCGCCGTCCTCGAAGCGCATCGTCTCGAACGCGCCGTCGCCGAGCAGAAATCCGCGGTCATGGAGCGAAAGCCGCGCCGCGCCGGCCTCCACGAGCGCTCCATCGAGCCAGGCGAGGTCCTGCCCGCTCATGACAGGGTCTCGATCGCCCGGGCGAGCGCGCCAGCCTTGGCGCGGGTCTCTTCAAGCTCGGCGTCGGGATCGGAATCGATGGTGATCGCCCCGCCCGAGCGCACTTCGCACGCCCAGCCGTCGTCCTGGCGCACCAGGGCGGCGGTCCGGATCATGACGTTGAAATCGGCCTGACCGTCCGGCCCGATCCATCCAAGCGCCCCGCAATACGGCCCGCGGCTCTCGCCTTCCAGTTCGGCGATGATCTCCATGGCGCGCGGTTTCGGCGCGCCGGTGATGGAGCCTGGGGGGAAACTTCCGGCCAGCAGATCGAACACGTCGCGGTCCGCCGCCAGGCGTCCGGTCACCGTGGAGACCAGGTGGTGCACGTTGGCATAGCTCTCCACGGCAAAGAGGTCGGGAACGCGCACGCTGCCCGGCGCGCAGACCCGCGCGAGATCGTTGCGCATGAGATCGACGATCATCAGGTTCTCCGCCCGGTCCTTCAATGACCGCGCCAGCGCCGCCGCGGCCGCGGCGTCCGCGTCCGGGTCTTCAAGGCGGCGCGCCGTGCCCTTGATGGGCCGGGTCTCCACCTCGCCGAAGGGCGCGATGCGCACGAAGCGTTCGGGGCTGTTGGTGACCACCGCGCGGGTCTCGTCCAGGCGCAGATAGGCCGAGAACGCGGCTGGACTGGAGCCGGCGAGCGCGCGCGCAAGGGCCGCCGGGGCGTCGCGGCCCGTCACCACGCCGCGGAACGGGTGGGAGAGATTGACCTGAAAGACGTCGCCTGCGCGCACATAGGCGATGGCCCGCCGCGCCGCATCCAGATAGCGCGTATCCTCCCAGACCTGATCGAGCCGGCCCGGCCCGGCCTCCAGGCGCCGCGCCGGTCCGCGGAGCGCGTCTGCAAGGCGGGCGGCCGCACAGGCCTCGCCGCGAACAATCAGCGTGCGCGCAGCGTGGTCGAACACCAGCGCCGCGCCGTACCAGCTCATCGCAACCGCAGGCCAGGGCCCGAGCCCGCTCCCACGGGCCGGCAGGCGTTCAAAGGCGCGCCCGAGATCATATCCCAGAAGCCCCGCATAGCCGCCGGAGAAGCCGGGCGCGCGCGGATGGGCGCAGGCGCGATACCCCGCGCGCAGGCGCTCGAACCCGCTGGCGGGATCGTCCTCTTGGACCGTGAACTCTGGAAAGGCCGTGAGGTAGGAATACCGCCCCGCGCTCGAGGCCGATCCGCCCTGCATCAGAAGCGCGCAGGGCGCATCGTGGAAGCGGGAGAGCGCGTCTGCGGGGTCGGCCCAGTCCAGCACGATCTCGACGCCGGGCGGGCGCGCCGGGCGGCCCATGGATCAGCCTTCGAGCAGCTTGCCGCGAAGCCGCTCCAGCTCGGCTTCGGAAACGCCCAGCTCCTCGCGCAGATAGCGTTTCGGGTCGCCCATGGCCTCGATGGCGGCGTCCAGATAATCGCCGTCCACGCCCAGGAAGGCCTTGAGCTCCGCATCGCCGAACTCACGCGCGTACTTGGCCGCAAGGCGTTCGCGCATGACCGAGGCGATGCGGTCGAAATCCACCACCCGGTTGGTCATCAGATAATCGTCGACCACCGTGTCGTGGTCGACGCCGAGCTCCCACAGCACGAGCGCGCAGAAGATGCCCGTACGGTCCTTGCCCGCCGCGCAATGGACGATGAACGCGTCATCCTCGCCGCTCTCGGCCAGCGCGCGCACGCCTTCGCGGAAGACGTGCTGATTGCCCGCATCGAAGGGCAGCCGTCGATAGGTCTCGGTCATGAATCGACGGATGGAGTCGAAGGTGAGCGTCTCTTCGCGCAGAAACCGCATGTGCGGCGCTTCGGCCGGGCCGGCGTGATCGCTCTCGATGACGCGAACGCCCTCGATGTTCGGCCAGTGCGAGGGCTCCAGCTGACGCTCGGAGGGACGGCGCAGATCAGCTACGGTGGTCACGCCGAGATTGCCGAGCGTCTCGCGATCCTCATCGGTGGCCCGTGAAAATTGACCCGAGCGGAACAGACGATCGGCCACCGTCGCCCCGCCGGCGGCCTCATAGGCGCCGAAGCGGCGGAAATTATGCACGCCGGAAAGCGGGATGACGCGGGACTGGCTCATGGCGCCGGAGGTAGCCGGGCGTGCGCGTCGCGGCAAGTCCCAACACACCGCTTTTCGCGGCGCCGGACTCACGCTTTGGTGAGAGCCGACCCGAGCCGAGGAGCCCGTCGATGACCGCGACCGTCCTGACCCCCGTCCTGATCCTCGCCTCCTGGACGCTGGTGATGTGGGGTTGGATGTACGCCACGCGCCTCCCCGCGATGAACAAGGCCGGCATCGATCCCGCGACGATGAAGGAGATGAGCGAACTCTCCGTCCTGCCGCGCTCCGTGCGCCAGGTGGCGGACAACTACAATCATCTTCACGAGCAGCCGGTCGTTTTCTACGCCCTGGCTGTATACAGCCATCTCGTGGGCGTGGAGGGGATGATTACGATCTGGGCGGCCTGGGCCTATGTGATCTTGCGCATCGCCCATTCGCTCTGGCAGGCGACGGTGAACTTCATTCCGGTGCGATTCGTGCTGTTCGCACTCAGCTCCCTTGCGCTGTTCGTCATCGCGGCGGCGAATTTACTGGCGCTTTTCTAAACCCGCTTGCCTGAAAGACCGCCATGACCCTCACCCTCTACGGCCTAAAGACCTGCGACACCTGCAAGACGGCGCTGAAGGCGCTTCAACGCGCGGGACGGGCGGTGACCTTCGTCGACATCCGCGCCGAAGCCGACCTGGACGCCAAGCTGCCGGTCTGGCTCGCAGCCGCCGGACCCGAAAAGCTGATCAACACCCGATCCACCACCTGGCGCGGGCTGGGCGAAGCCGAGCGGGCCGAGGCGCAGAGCGATCCGCGGGCGCTGTTGAAAGCCCGTCCAACCCTCATCAAGCGGCCGGTCATCGAGGACGGAGACACGGTCACGGTGGGCTGGACGAAGGACGTGCAGGCGAACCTCGGCGCATAATCCATACCGGAACGCCGCGGGCCGCGCGGCATTTCAGCATTGGCGCGCGTGTGCGCCGGCCCTAAGCTCAGGCTCATGAAACTTACATCGATTTGCGTTTACTGCGGCTCCAACACCGGGGCTGCGGCGGAATATCGCTCGGCGGCGAAAGCCATGGGCGAAGCGCTGGCCGCGCGTGGGATCAAGCTGGTCTATGGCGGCGGTCAGGTGGGCCTGATGGGTGTTCTGGCCGACGCCTGCGTGGATGCGGGCGGCGAAGTCATCGGGGTGATCCCCGATTTCCTGCACCAGAAAGAAATCGCCCATCCGCGCGTGCAGGACATGCGCATCGTCACCTCCATGCACGAGCGCAAGCTCATGATGGCCGAGGAATCCGACGCCTTCATCGCCATGCCGGGCGGGCTCGGCACCATGGAGGAATTGTTCGAGGTCTGGACCTGGTCCCAGCTCGGCCGCCACGAAAAGCCGGTCGGCGTGCTGAACGTCAACGGGTATTATGACGGGCTGATGGACTTCCTCGATCACATGCGCGGGGAAGGCTTCGTGGAAGCCAAACACCGCGGCATGCTGAAATGCGCCGAGACGCCCGACGCGATCGTCGATGCGCTGGAAGCCTATGAATTTCCCGGCATGATCGCGACGCTGGAGCGCGCGCAGACTTGAAGCACGCGCTTCGCGCGCGCTCGCCTCGGGAACGATCCTGCGCGGTGCGGTTTTTCGAACTTGAACCCGCCCCGCAAAGGAGACGCTCATGACCTTCGGTTTCCTCCTCTGGATCTGGATCTTTGTCGCCCCGGTCGTCGGCGTGCTGTTGCTGGGCGTCAAATAGACGGGCGCGCGGCGGCGGCGCGCGCGTGACGGGACGCGGACCCGGTC
>JBKHAZ010000092.1:0-9263 GCA_046542605.1 Oceanicaulis sp.
GACCTGCAGCGGGTGCCAGGCGATGAAGGCGGCGAGGCTCGCTGCGGCGGCGAGACGCGCAGAAGCCGTGCGCAAACGCATCGGCTGAAACAGTCCGCGGAACACCAGTTCCTCACCCAGCGCGGGGATGACGAAGGCCACAAGCGCGACCAGCACCAGCCGTCCCGGCTCGGCGCGCGCGGCTGCGACCGTGAAATCGTATTTCAGCGCCTCCGTCCCGCGCGCGAGACCGGCCCCCGCCATGGCGAGAACCGCCAGCGCGCCAAGGGCTTCGGCCCAGTCGCGCGCCGCCGGTCGTCTGGCCAGCCTTGATGCTGCGCGCGCGAGCAGACTTGACGCAGTGCGAGGTAAAAGGCTCATGTGGCGCCAAATTCGAGACCGGGCGGACCTGCCCGCCCGACAAGAGTTTCAAGGAGACGGACCATGGCAGCTGAAGACCCGATCGTCATCGTCGGCATGGCGCGCACCCCGATGGGCGGGCTTTTGGGCGAGCTTTCCGCGCTTTCGGCCAACGAGCTGGGCGCTGAAGCGGTGAAAGCCGCCCTCGCCGAAGCCGGCGTCGCCGGTGAAGACGTGGACATGATCTACATGGGCAACGTGCTGGGCGCCGGCCAGGGCCAGGCCCCGGCGCGCCAGTCCGCGATCAAGGCGGGGCTTCCCAAATCCGTCGAGGCCACCACGCTGAACAAGATGTGCGGCTCGGGCATGCAAGCCGCGATCATGGGCCGCTCGGCGATCTTCGCGGGCGACGCCAGCGTGATCGTGGCCGGCGGAATGGAATCCATGACCAACGCGCCGCACCTGCTGCCCAATCACCGCACCGGCTTCAAATACGGCCATGACGCGGTGAAGGACCACATGGCCCAGGACGGGCTGGAAGACGCCTACGAAAAGAAGGCCATGGGCGTCTACGCCGACATGATCGCGCGGGAGAACCAGTTCACCCGCGAAGATCAGGACGCCTACGCCATCGAGACGCTGAACCGGGCGGTGAAAGCCACCGAAACCGGCGCGTTCAAGCGCGAGATCGCGCCGGTGACGATCAAGGACCGCAAGGGTGAGACCACGATCGACACCGATGAGTTGCCCCGCCGCGCCAAGCCGGAGAAGATCCCGAGCCTGCGCCCGGCGTTTTCGCCCGACGGCACTGTGACCGCGGCGAACGCCTCGGCGATCTCCGACGGTGCGGCGGCGCTGGTGATGATGCGCCTGTCCGAGGCCGAGCGCCGCGGCCTGAAGCCCCTGGCCAAGATCACCGCCACCGCCGCCCACGCCCATGAGCCGGCCTATTTCACCACCGCGCCGGTCCCCGCCATGCGCAAGGTGCTGGAGAAAGCCGGCTGGCAGGTCTCCGACGTGGATCTGTGGGAGATCAACGAGGCCTTCGCGGTCGTCCCGATGATCGCCATGAAGGAGCTCGGGCTCTCCCATGAGACCATCAACATCCATGGCGGCGCGTGCGCGCTGGGCCACCCGATCGGCGCCTCGGGCGCACGCATCATGACCACGCTGATCTCCGCCATGGAGCAGAAGGACGTGAAAAAAGGCGTCGCCTCGCTCTGCATCGGCGGCGGCGAAGCCACCGCGGTGGCGATCGAGCGGTTCTAGCGCTTACGCAAGCGTCTGACATGAAGAGCCCCGCCGGTGAGAGCCGGCGGGGTTTTTGTTTGCGGTTGTTCCGCACAAGGTCCCGGCTCTGCGCTTCGCTTGGCCGGCAATTCAAGACGCCCGTTTCATGACTGGATTTCCGGCCGAGCCCGCAGGGCGATGATCCGGGACCTCAATGAGGATTGAGCATCGCCTGCGCCGCTAGCTTCCCCCCGTGTCAAACCGGAAATCGTCCAGCGAGTTGATCGCCGCGTTCAGCGCGTCGCCCCAGCCGCGCGACAGATAGGTGAAATAGGGATCGTCCGGCTCGAACCGCTTTTCGCGGCCGGCCTCGAACGAATCCTTGCGATAGGCCTGAAGGTCCAGCGGCATGCCCACCGACAGATTGGCCTTGAGCGTGGAGTCGAAGGAGAGGAGCAGAAGCTTCACCGCCTGCTCGAAGCTCATGTCCCTGCGATAGCCGCGTAACAGGATCGGCCGGCCGTACTTGGTCTCGCCGATCTGGAAGAACGGGTTTTCGTCGCTGGCTTCGATGAAATTGCCTTCGGGATAGACCAGGAACAGGCGCGGCTCTTCCCCTTCGATCTGTCCGCCCACGATCACCGTGGCGCTGAAGGTGGCGTCGCTTTCAGACCCCTTTCCGGTCTGGCTCTCCACCACTTCGCGCAAAGTGGCGCCGACGATCTTTGCGGCCTGGAACAGGGTGGGCGCGTGCATCACGCTCTCATCGCGCGAGCCCTGGGCGGTCATGCGCTCGTTCAGCAGGCTGACCATCGCCTGGGTGGTGGCGAGATTGCCCGCCGTCATCAGCGTGATCACCCGCTCGCCCGGCTCGGTCCAGGTGAACATCTTGCGGACGGTGAAGATGTTGTCGACGCCGGCGTTGGTGCGGGTGTCGGACATGAAGACCAGGCCCTGATCCAGGCGCAGGCCGACGCAATAAGTCATGGATGAAGGTCCAAAGCGGCGAAAGTGGACTTAACGCGATACGTCCGATGACGGCGGTGCGCAAATGCGCAGTTTACACCGGCCCGCCCTCTCCGTCGTTTGCGGCGCGAAGGACACCTCCCCCATCAAGGGGAGGACGGATCAAGCCGCGGCTCGCTCCGTCTGAACCCGCTCCGCCACCGTCTCGGCGAACGCTGTCGTGCTCGCGGAGCCGCCGAGATCCGCCGTGCGTTCGCCGTCGCGCAATTGCGCCTCCAGCGCCGCCTCCAGCCGATCCGCCGCGGCGGCCTCGCCGAGCCCGTGACGCAGCAGCATGGCGGCGCTGAAAATCGCGCCTGAGGGGTTGGCGATCCCTCGCCCCGCGATATCCGGCGCGGAGCCGTGGATGGGCTCGAACAGCGCCGGCCCGTCGCGCCCGAGGCTCGCGCTGCCGAGCAAGCCGATGGAGCCCGCGATGACCGCGGCTTCGTCCGACAGAATGTCGCCGAACAGATTCTCGGTGAGGATGACGTCGAAGCGCGCCGGGCCGGTGACCAGCGCCATCGCCGCGGCGTCCACGTAAAGGTGATCCACCGCCACGTCAGGGTATCCGGGGCGCAGACGCTCCACCGTGCGCCGCCAGAGTCGGGACGTGGCGAGCACGTTGGCCTTGTCGACGCTGGTGAGCTTGGCCTTGCGGCCGGACGCGGCGGCGAAGGCGATGCGGGCGATGCGCTCCACTTCGTCAGCGGTGTAGGAACACCCGTCGAAGGCTTCGGTCTCGCCCTCGCGCTTCTCGCCGAAATAGAGCCCGCCGGTGAGCTCGCGCACGATGAGCACGTCCGCGCCCCTCACCCGGTCTTCTTTCAGCGGCGAGAAATGTTCGAGGCCGTCGAACACCTTTACGGGCCGAAGATTGGCGAACAGGCCCAGCGCCTTGCGCAGGCCCAGCAAACCCGTCTCCGGCCGCTCCGGCGCCTCGTCCCAGGCCGGCCCGCCCACCGCGCCGAGAAAGATCGCATCGGCGGCCGTCGCCTTGGCCAGCGTCTCGCCGGGCAGCGGCGTTCCGCACGCGTCGATCCCCGCCCCGCCGAACGGCGCTTCATCGAAGGTAAGTGCGAGGCCTTCCGCCGACGCGACGGCTTCAAGGCAGAGCCTTGCCGCCGCGGCGACCTCCGGCCCGATCCCGTCGCCGGGCAGCATCAGGATCGTGCGGGTCACGCCCGCGCCTCATAGGCGGCGATCTCGGCCCCCTTGGACAGGATGTAGCCCAGCGGATCGACGCCCTTAAGAAGGCAGGTGCGTGCGAAGGGCTCGAGGGTGAAGCGCGCCTCGATATCCCCCGCGCGAATCGTTTCGGCCTCCACGTCGATCTCCATCTCCGCGCCGGGCCGGTCCATCAGCGCGGCGTGCGCCGCCTCGTCGATCTCGCAGATCACGAGCCCGTTTTTGAGCGCGTTGGACTTGAAGATGTCCGCGGCGCGGCTGGTGACCACCGCCTTGAAGCCGAAATCCTTCAGCGCCCAGGGCGCGTGCTCGCGCGAGGAGCCGCAGCCGAAATTATCGCCCGCGACCAGGATCGCGCTGTGGCCGGTGTCCAGCGTGTTCAGCGGGTGGTTCGCCGGATCGCCGGCCTCGGTGTAGCGCCAGTCTGCAAAGCAGGCCTCAGCAAGCGACTCCCGCCCGGTGGTGGTGAGAAACCGCGCGGGGATGATCTGGTCGGTGTCGATATTGGCTTCGCGCAGGACGAAGGTCCGGCTCTTGATGCGGGTGATGGGCTCACTGAGCATGGCTCGCCTCCAGAATGCGGCGCGGATCGGCGATGGCGCCGGCGACGGCCGAGGCCGCGGCGGTGGCCGGACTGGCGAGCACGGTGCGCACGCCCTTGCCCTGCCGGCCGGCGAAATTGCGGTTGGAGGTGGAGACGATGCGCTCGCCCGGCCGGCCGGCGTCGCCGTTCATGGCGATGCACATGGAGCAGCCCGGCTCGCGCCATTCCGCGCCGGCGGTGGTGAAGATCGCATCGAGGCCTTCAGCCTCCGCGGCGCGCTTCACCGCCTCCGAGCCCGGCACCACCAGCATGCGCACGCCGGCCTTCACATGGCGGCCGGCCATCACCGCGGCGGCCTCGCGCAGATCGGAAAGGCGGGCGTTGGTGCACGAGCCGATGAACACCGCGTCGATGGTCTCGCCCAGGAGCGCCTCGCCGGGTTTGAAGCCGATATACTCCAGCGCCCGCTCGGTCTCCGGCCCGCTGGGTTTGGGCGGGGTGGAATCGATCGGCGCGGCCATGTCCGGGCTGTCGCCCCAGGTGACCATGGGCGCCACCTTCGAACCGTCGAGGCGCACTTCGGCGTCGAACAGGGCGTCCTTGTCGGTTTTCAGCTGGGCCCAGCGCTTGCGGGCGGCCTCGAAGGCCGCGCCCTTCGGCGCATACTTGCGGCCGCGCAGATAGTCGACGGTGACTTCATCGGGCGCGATCAATCCGGCGCGCGCGCCGGCCTCGATCGACATGTTGCACACGGTCATGCGCTCTTCCATGGACAGCGCCTCGATGGCGGTCCCGGCGTACTCGATCACGTGCCCGGCCGCCCCGCCCGCGCCGAGCTCGGCGATGACGGCGAGGATCAGATCCTTCGCCGTGACGCCCGCACGCAATTCGCCGTCCACGGTGACGCGCATGGTCTTCGGTTTTCTTTGAAGCAGACACTGTGTGGCGAGCACATGGCCCACCTCTGTGGTGCCGATGCCGAAGGCGAGCGCGCCGAACGCGCCGTGGGTGGCGGTGTGGCTGTCTCCGCAGACGATGGTCATGCCCGGCTGGGTCAGGCCCAGCTCCGGCCCGATCACATGGACGATGCCCCGGTCCTCGCTGTCCCAGCCAGCCAGGCGAACGCCGTGCCGGCGGCAATTATCCTCCAGCGTGCGCACCTGGTTCTCCGCCGCGCGTGTGGCGTAGACCGGCCGGGCGCCGGGCGCGCGCGGCGTGGTGGGCGTGGCGTGATCGAGCGTGGCGAAGGTCTTCTCCGGCCGGCGCACGTTCAGCCCGCGCGCCTCGATCGCGGCGAAAGCCTGGGGGCTTGTGACCTCGTGGATCAGATGCAGGTCGATATAAAGGACCCCCGGCGCCGCCTTGGTTTCGGCGGCCGCCTGGTGGGCGTCCCAGATCGTGTCGAACAGCGTCTTGGCCATGGGTTCAGCTCGCTCTGGCGCGGGGTTTGGGGTGATGTCCTCCCTCGCCTGCGGGGGAAGCGTCCGCGAAGCGGACGGAAGGGGCTGCGGCGTCGCCCTTATGCGTCGCCAGCGGAGCGACCTGCGTCCCTTCCCCGTGAGGGGAGGGATAGGGTGGGGTGGAGCCGTCCGCGCCAGTTTCGGAGAGGTCACGCTCCTCACCCCGGCCCACCCCCGAGGGGGAGGGTGAAATGTCGCGACCGCTGGCGCTTGAAGCCGCCGCACCCGTCTCATCCACAAAATCCAGCCAGCCCCAGCGATCCTCGGTCGTCCCGTCGAACAGGCCGAAGAACTTATCCTGAATGAGCCGGGTGACGGGCCCGGCGCCCTTGGCGCGCGTGGGCTTGTCGTCGATGGAGCGGATGGGCGTGATTTCCGCAGCCGTGCCGGTGAAGAAAGCTTCGTCGCACAAGTAAAGCATCTCGCGCGGCAGAGCCTGTTCGACGACCTCGATCCCCTCCTCCTTCGCCAGCCGGATCACGCTGTCGCGGGTGATGCCCTGCAGGATGGAGCTGGCGCCCGGCGGGGTGATCAGCCGGCCGTTATGGACCAGGAACAGATTCTCGCCCGCGCCTTCAGACAGGCGTCCATCGACGTCGAGGCCGATGCCTTCGGCATAGCCGCGCGATTTCGCTTCGCGCGAGATGAGATAGCTGGAGAGGTAGTTGCCGCCCGCCTTCGCTCCGGTGGGCGTGGTGTTGGGCGCGAGCCGGTTCCAGCTGGAGACGCACACGTCCACGCCCTGCGCCCGGGCGGTCTCGCCCAGATACGCGCCCCAGGGAAACGCCGCGATCATCACCTCGATGGGGGTGTCGGCGGCCGGCACGACCCCGATGGAGCCGTAGCCGACAAAGGCGATGGGCCGGATATACGCCGAGGCCAGATCGTTCGCCGCCGTGATCTCCTTACAGGCGTCGACCAGCGTGTCTTCATCGAACGGCAGGTCCAGCGAGTATATGCGCGCGGAATCGATCATCCGGCGCACATGCTCGCGCAGGCGGAAGACCGCCGGGCCCTGCGGCGTGTCGTAGACGCGGATCCCCTCGAACATGGAAGTGCCGTAGTGCAGCGCGTGGCTGAGCACATGCACCCGGGCGTCGGCCCAGGGAATGATCTCGCCATTTCGCCAGATGTATTTCGCTTCGGTGATGGCCATCATGCGTCTCCTTCAGGCCGCGGCTTCGGCGTCACGCGCGCGGCGGCGGCGCACGGCGAGGGCGTTGTTGAGCGCATCGACATAGGCCGAGGCGCAGGCGGGGATGATGTCGCGGGCGCGCGCCCGGCCGGTGAAGATCTCGCCGAACACCTCGGCTTTGAGCTCCACCAGAACGTCGGCGCCCTGGTCGCCGCCGGGCTCGGACTCGGCGGCGACGTACTGCATGTCGATGTCCTCGACCCGGCCCGGCGCATCCATCATCTGGCTGATCGCGGTGTAGGCCGCATCCATGGCGCCGGGCGCGCTGGCGAGATCGCTCATCCGGCCCCGCGTGCGGTGCTCCAGCTCCACCCGGGCCACCGGATGGGCGTTGGCGGCGGCGAGCGAGCGGATCTCCAGCCGGGTCAGGCGCCAGTCCGGCTCGCCGGTTTCATCGGTGAGGATCGCCGTGAGGCGCGCGGCGTCCACCAGCCCCACCTCGTCGGCGACGGTCTTGAACCGGGTGAAGGCCGCGTTCAGCGCCTCGCCGTCCAGCACGTAGCCGAGTTCGGCGGCGCGCGCTTTCAGGGCGTGCTTGCCCGAATGCTTGCCCAGTACGATCTGGTTGGACGTGAGCCCCACGTCTTCCGGCCGCATGATCTCATAGGTCTCGCGGTGTTTCAGAACGCCATGCTGGTGGATGCCGCTTTCATGGGCGAAGGCGTTGGCGCCCACGATCGCCTTGTTGCGCGGCGTGTGGGTGTTGGTCACCTGCGACAGGGTCCGGCTGGCGGCCATGATCTTGGTGGTGTCGATATGGGTGGAGAGGCCGAACGCGTCGCGGCGGGTCTTTAAGGCCATCACCGCGTCTTCCAGCGCGCAATTGCCCGCCCGCTCGCCGATGCCGTTGACCGCGCACTCGATCTGGCGCGCCCCGCCGCGCACGGCGGCGAGCGAGTTGGCCACGGCCATCCCCAGATCGTCATGGCAATGGGCCGAGAAGATCACCTGGTCAGCCTTGCTGACCTTCTTCGTCAGCATCTGGAACAGGGCGAAGATCTCGTCGGGCGTGGCGTAGCCCACCGTGTCGGGCACGTTCAGCGTCGTCGCCCCGGCTTCGGCGGCGACCGACAGGGCTTCGACCAGGAAGCCGCGTTCGGTGCGGATCGCATCCTCGGCGGAGAACTCCACGTCGTCGGTGAATTCGCGCGCCCAGGCGACCATGTCGGCGATGCGCGACAGGATCTTGGCCGGGGTCATGTTCAACTTATGCTCGCGATGCAGCGGGCTGGTGCCGAGGAAGACGTGAATGCGCTTTTTCCTTGCCGGCGCCAGGGCGTCGCCGGCCGCCTTGATGTCGCCGGTCGCAGCCCGCGCGAGCGAGCAGATGGCGGGGCCTTCGATCTCGCTGGCGATGCGATGGATGGCGGCGGCATCGCCCGGGCTCGCCGCCGCGAAGCCGGCCTCGATGACATCCACGTTCAGCGCGGCGAGCGCGCGCGCCATTTTCAGCTTGCCGGTCTCGGTCATGGAGAAGCCGGGCGCCTGCTCGCCGTCGCGCAGCGTGGTGTCGAATATGGTGACGGTGCGGGTCATGACGCGCGCTCCAGATACGGCGGCGACAGCTCGTGGCGGCGCACGGCTTCTTCCCGACCTTCCTCGCGTCCGCTCGGTCTGTCCTCGCTGCGCATGGGCGAGCCATGCTCGCTGCGGGCGCCCCCCCGGCTCAAGGCCCGGGCTGAAGGGTCTGTTCGGCCTTGCGACCCCTGCGGGTTGGACGGCCCGCCGAGGCGCACCTCGGTCACGCCGTGGACCTTCTCCACATGGCGCGAGAGCACCTCGACCCGCCGGCCGGGATCGCGCGGCGTGATGTTCAGCGACAGGCGGGCCGGACCGCCGGCGGGCCCGTCATCGGCCGCCGGCATTTCGATGCCGGTGACCTCGAACCCCTTGCGCTCGACAAGGCCGATGAGGCGCAGGACGGCGCCCTCGGCGCGGGCGAAATCGATATCGATGCGGGTCATGGTCAGGCCTCCATCATGTCGGCGTTGGACGCGCCCGGCGGCACCAGCGGCCAGACGTTTTCCTTGGGATCGATGCGCACATGGGCCAGGATCGGCCCCTTCGCGGCGAGCAGGCGTTGAATTGCGCCGTCCACCTCCTCGCGGCGGTCGACGGTGAACGCCTCCAGCCCGAAGGCGCGCGCCAGATCGGCGAAATCGGGATTGTCGTAGAGATCGACCTCGGAGAAATTCTCCTCGAAGAACAGCTCCTGCCACTGGCGCACCATGCCCAACTGGGAATTGTCCAGGAGCACGATCTTCAACGGCAGGCGGTAGCGGATCAGCGTCGCCAGCTCGTG
>JBKHAZ010000093.1:0-9236 GCA_046542605.1 Oceanicaulis sp.
CAGCGTCATGCGGGTGTCGAACTCGTCGGAGGTCGCAAGCTCCTCTTCCGCGCTCGTCGCGGTGTCGTCGCTGAGCCAGTCCTGCCATTCGCTTTCGCTTTCGCTGCGCAGGGGCGCGTTCAGCGACGCGTCCGGGCCGGACAGCCGCCGGTTCATGGAGATCACGTCGTCGTCGGTGACGCCGAGCTTGGTGGCGATCTGCTCGACCTGATCGGGGTGCAGGTCGCCCTCCTCCAGCGCGCGCATCTGGCTCTTCATCCGGCGCAGATTGAAGAACAGCTTCTTCTGGGCGGCGGTCGTTCCCATCTTCACCAGCGACCAGGAGCGCAGGATGTATTCCTGGATCGAGGCGCGGATCCACCACATGGCGTAGGTGGCCAGGCGAAAGCCCTTGTCCGGGTCGAACTTCTTCACCGCCTGCATCAGGCCGACATTGCCCTCGGAGATCACTTCGGCCACCGGCAGGCCGTAGCCGCGATAGCCCATGGCGATCTTGGCCACCAGGCGCAGGTGGGAGGTGACCATCTTGTGGGCGGCTTCGGTGTCTTCATGCTCCTGCCAGCGCTTGGCGAGCATGAATTCCTCATCCTTGTCCAGCATCGGAAATTTGCGGATTTCCGCCAGATAGCGCGACAAACCGCCTTCCGGCGTGATCACGGGCATCGGTGTGTTGGCCATGGCGTCGCTCTCTCCCCTTCCAGACCGCCGCGCGCTGCGAAGCCCAGCGGCGCGGCTGCGTCATGTAGGTACTCCAATACGCCGGTGAAAGCCTCTCACATCGCAGTGAACCGGCGGTGAAGCGATGTGACCTGCGCGCCGCCGTCCCGGCAAGCGTCGAAAGAGGAAACACGCACTTGCCCAGGATGTTTCGATCGGGCTTGCTGCAAATCTCATGACGATTTCAGTCCGACTCGCAAAACCCGAAGACGCCGCGAGCCTCGCGCTGGTGGGTGCGGCGACGTTTCTTGAATCCTATGCCGGCGTCATCGACGGGGCTGGGCTGGTGCGCCATTGCCAGGAAAAGCAGACCGAAGCGGTCTACGCCGCCGCCGTCGCGGACCCGGCTCAGCGAATCTGGCTCGCCGAGCTGGACGGCGCGCCGGTGGGATATCTGCACCTCACCGCGCCCGATCTGCCCGTCCCGGTGAGTGCGGGCGATCTGGAGATCAAGCGCATCTACGTGCTGTCGCGCATGCATGGGACGGGGCTGGGCCGCGGACTTCTGGAATGCGCTGAGGATCATGCGCGCGGCGCCGGAGCGAAGTCTCTGCTGCTGGGCGTCTACAAGGAGAATCGAAAGGCGCTCGGCTTTTACGGCCGCGTCGGATTTGAAACCGTGGGCGAGCGCGAATTCGACGTGGGCGGGGTGATCTATCAGGACTGGGTGCTCGGCAAGCCGGTGTCAGCCTCAACCGGGGAAGGCGATCCCGCTTAGGAGGCTCGCCACCAGGGCGATGATCGGCGCGGCCGCCAGATTGATCCGGAAGCCCGCCTTGATCATCTGCTTCATGCTCGCCGCACCGGAGGCGTAGACGATGGCGTTGGGCGCGGTGGCCACCGGCAGCATGAAGGCGCAGCTCGCCGCGATCGCCACCGGCACGATGAGATGCTCCGGCGGCACGCCGGCCTCCAGCGCCACGGCGGCGAGGACGGGCAGAAAGCCGGACACGGTGGCGACATTGCTGGTGAGCTCGGTCAGGAAGATCACGATCAGGGCGAGGATCAGCACCGTCAGCGGGGTTGGAAGCGCCGCCACCCAGGCAAGATGCGAACCGATCCATTCCGCAAGCCCGGTGGCCTGAATGGCGGCGGCCAGCGACAGTCCGCCGCCGAACAGGAGGATGACCTCCCAGGGCAGGCGGCGCGCGGTCTCCCAGTCCATCAGGCGTTGGCCCTTCGCCGCACCGCCCGCCGGGATCAGGAATACCGCGAGCGCGCCCGCCATGGCGATCTGGGCGTTGCCGAGTTGGGGCGTGACGGGAAGGCCGAGCGCGCCAGCGGTCCAGGCGAGCAGCGGGTTCCAGCCGAACGTGATCCCCTCCAGCCCGATCAGGAAGCCCGGCAATTCGAGGCCCATCCACAACAGCGCCACCGCGCCGAAGGCGAGCGCGACGCGCACTTCCGGCGCCGTCATCGGGCCGAGCGCGCGTTTGTGCTCCATGACCATAGCGCGCCCGGCTTCGCTCGGCGCTTTCGAAGCCACCTTGAAGACCAGACGCGTCAGGATCAGCCATATGGCGGGGATGATCAGGAGCGCGGCCGGCACGCCGAGGATCATCCATTGGGGAAAGCTGATCAGCCCGCCGAACTCGCGGTCGAGAAAGCCCATGGCGATCAAATTGGTCGGCGTGCCGACCGGCGTCATCACCCCGCCCACCGAGGCGGCGTAGGCGACCGCCAAGGCGAGGGCGGGCGCGAACATCTTCGCGTCCACGCCTTCGTCGGCCACCACCTCGGCGACCTTCAAGGCGATGGGGATCATCATCAGCGTAGTGGCGGTGTTGGATATCCACATGGACAGGACCGCGCTGGCCGCCATGAAGCCCAGGATCATGCCCGCCGGTCGCGACCCGAAGGCGGCTACGACATTCAGGGCGATCCGCGCATGAAGGCTCCACCGCTCGATCGCCAGCGCCACCACGAATCCGCCCAGGAGCAGCATGACGATGGGGTCGGCGTACGGCGCGCTCGCCCCGCGCATGGAGATGATCCCCAGCAGCGGAAACAGGGCGAGGGGGACCAGCGCGGTGGCGGCGATGGGGATCGCCTCGGTGGCCCACCAACTCGCCATCAACAGCGCCAGCGACGCCAGAAGCCAAGCTTCTCGGGACAGGCCCTCGGGCAGCGGGACGAACTGAAGCCCGGCCGCCAGAGCGATCCCTGTCCAGAACCCGATCACCTTGGTTCGATCCGGCTGCGTGTGCGCCGCGGCCATGTCGCTCATGCGCCACCCTCCCTGGGGCTGGAAGCAAAGCCGGATTTTCCAGTGCAGGCAAGAAAAAGCGGTGCGCCCCGCACGCGTGCGATCGCGATTGCGGTCCGGTTGCGATCTGATAAAATACACCTCTGTGACGCCGCCCTGTCCGGCATCGTGCCGGCGGGGGAATTCAGCGGCGGTCACTTGGAGCAGTGTTCTTTCATGAAACGCATTCTTCTCGCCGCCGCCGCTCTGGTCGCGGTCTCTTCGGCCGCCTACGCCGAAGGCCCGGCCGGTCAGACTTTTGACGTAACGGCGGGCGAAACCGTGTCGACCTTCACCTTCACCGCCGACGGCGGCTTCACCCAGACGGTGGGCGACGAGATCGCCGAAGGGACCTTCACCTACGCCGAGGGCGAGCTGTGCCTGACCCCGGCGGGCGATGAAGTTGAAGCCCTGTGCGGCGACTGGACCGATCTGGACATCGGCGAATCCACGACGACGACGGAATTCTCCGGCGACGGCGGCGAGATCACGATCACCCGCATCGCGTAGCACCGCGCAGTCAAAGCTGAAGAATCGCCCCGCCGGCCCCTCTCCGGCGGGGCGATTTCGTTTTAGAGCCGGTCAGCCGACCTTGAAGTGTTTGGCGAGCTTCAGACCCTGCGCCTGATAATTCGACCCAGCAGCGCCGTAGGGCGTTTCCACCGGCCCGGCCATGGACTCATAAACGAGGCGCGCCACCGCTTGGCCGTGATCGAGAATGAAGGGCACGTCCCGCCCGCGCACTTCCAGCACCGCGCGAGACCCCGCTCCGCCGGCGACGTCGACGCCGAAGCCCGGATCGAAAAAGCCGGCGTAGTGGGCGCGGAACTCTCCAATTTCAGGTGCGATGGGCGCCATTTCTGCGGCTTCGCCGAGCGGGACGCTGACCGCTTCGCGACTGGCCAGAATGTAGAATTCACCCGGATCGAGCACGATGCGCCCCGAAGCGGGCAAGGGCTCCCAGAACTGGGCCGGATCATGGGCGCCGGGCTTGGACAGCTCGACCAGCGGAGCATGGCGCTTGGCGCGATAGCCCGCGACCTTCCCGCCGTTCTCCAGATCCACCGACAGGGTGACGCTGCGAAGCGGAGTGTGCGCGCCCTGGCGCAGGCGCACTTGCACCAGCCGGTCGCCGGGCCGGGCGAGGACGGAGAATGTGCGCGGCGCGATCTCCACGTAGAGCGGCCCGCGATACCCTTCGCCCAGATGGTCGAACGCGGTCGATCCATCCCCGATCACCCGGGTGAACACGTCAAGCCGTCCGGTGGAGCTTTTCGGGTTGGCGATGGCCGCCACATCCCCGGACAGATCCAGGCGCTCTTCCAGCTCGGCGAGATAGACGCAGCCGGTTTCCAGCACCGCGCCGCCGGTCAGGTCGATCTCGTGCATCACCAGATCCGACGACAGACGCTCGGCGACCGTGCGCCCGGGGCCGGGCAGGAAGCTCGCCCGTAACCGCCAGACCCGGCGCGCCAGGCGAAGATCGAGGCTTGCAGGCTGGATCTGCCCCGTCTCCAGCGGCGCGCCGGCCCGGATCCGTCCGTCTCCGGCGGCGGCGTGAAGGGCGCGGTCTGGAAGAATGCCGTGGATCATGAGGCTCGCAGAATCACAAGGGCCTCCAGCTTCGCTGATCCGCGCGCCGAGTCCAGACGAGTCGGCGGCGCACCGGAGCAGGAGGCGGTTTGCCGAGGCGCCGCTTTTCCTTGAGCCGGCGCCCGGCTCGGTGCGATCATGGGCGCAAGCTGACGAGACGCGCCGGGAGACGGGGCCATGTACACGCAGGAAACCGAAGGCGTCGTGATCCGGGTGAAGCCCAGCTTCCGCGCCGAGGAGTCCGATCCCGACGAGGGCCGGTATATCTGGGCCTACACCGTGGAGATCGAGAACACCGGCGCCCAGGCGATCCAGCTTCTTGAACGCGAATGGCGCATCACCGACGCGTTCAACCGCACCGAAATCGTGCGCGGGCCCGGCGTGGTGGGCGAGCAGCCCCGCCTGCAGCCGGGCGAGCGGTTCAGCTACACCTCCGGCGCGCCGCTTTCCACCCCGTCGGGTTTCATGGTCGGCGCCTATTTGATGGAGCGCGCCGATGGGGTGCGGTTCGACGCCGCCGTGCCCGCTTTCGCGCTCGACACCCCCTTCGGCGGGCCGCAGGCCTCCGGGCGCGTGCACTGACAGGCTCGATCGCAGTTTGACCGAATCCGCGCGCACCGTTCTGTTCGTGCTCGGCGTGCTGGTCGCGTCGCTGGGCGCAGGCATGCTCGCGCCGGCGGTCGCCGACCTGCAGGATGACGGCCAGGCGGCGGCGGCGTTTTTCGGGTCCGCGCTCGGCGCGCTGGCGCTGGGCGGCGTGATGGCGCTGTCCGGGCGCGGCTCGGGTAACCGGCTGACCGCACGCGGTGCGATCATTCTCACAGGCGGCAGCTGGGCGGTGCTGGCCCTGGTGGCCGCGGTGCCGTTGAAGCTGGCCCTGCCCTGGCTCAGCTGGACCGACGCGGTGTTCGAGGCGACGTCCGGGATCACCACCACCGGCGCGACCGTGCTCACCGGGCTTGAAGACCTGCCCGCAGGCGTTCTGCTCTGGCGGTCCATCCTGCAATGGATCGGCGGGGTCGGAATCATCGTCACGGCCATGGCGATCTGGCCGCTTTTGGGCATTGGCGGCATGCAGCTTTTCCGCCTGGAAAGCTCGGACACGTCGGAGAAAGCGCTGCCGCGCGCCGGACAGATCGCCGCGGCGGTGGGCCTGATCTATCTGGCGCTCACCTTCGCGTGCTTTCTGGCGTATCTCAGCGCTCAGATGGGCCCGTTCGACGCGGTCAATCACGCCATGACCACGGTCGCCACCGGCGGTTTTTCAACCCGCGACGCCTCGCTCGGCGCCTTCACGGCCGGCGGTGCGGATCTCGTTGCGCTGGTCTTCATGGTGCTCGCAGGCCTGCCCTTCATGCTCTACGTGCGCGCCGCTCAAGGCCGCCCGGACCTTCTGTTCCTGGATACCCAGGCGCGCACCTTCTTGATCGTGGCGTTGTGCGCGGCGGCGCTTCTGACGCTCTACCTCCTGACCCAGGCGCCGGAGGCGTCCGGCGGTCTTCCCGCCTGGCGGGCGGCTGCGGTGAACGGGGTCTCGGTGCTCACCGGCACAGGCTACGCCTCCACCGATTTCTACGCCTGGGGCGGCGCGGCCGCGGCGATCTTCTTCGTGCTGATGTTCGTCGGCGGGTGCGCGGGATCGACCACCTGCTCGATCAAGATTTTCCGCTATCAGATCGCGGCTTCGGCGATGAACGCCTATATCGCCCAGTACGCCCGCCCCCATGCGGTCAAACCCGTGCGCTATCGCGGCCAGGTCGTGCCCGATGAGACGGTGCGCTCGGTGTTGGGATTTTTCTTCATTTTCTTCGCCACTTTCGCGGTGTCCGCGGCGGTGTTGTCGCTCATCGGTCTTGATACGGTGACCGCAGTGTCCGGCGCGGCCGCGACGCTCGCCAATGTCGGTCCCGGGCTTGGGCCGATCATCGGCCCGGCCGGCACCTTCCAGCCGCTTCCCGACGCGGCGAAGTGGGTGATGACGCTGAACATGCTCATCGGCCGGCTGGAAATCATGGTGATGCTGGTGATGCTCGCGCCGGGCTTCTGGCGGCGCTGACCGGGCGGCGGATGCGTGCGGCGGAGATTGAGGTCGAATCGCGCTTTAAGGTCCCGTGCGCCCCGTCCCAGCTTGAGAGTCCGCCGCCCTTAGTCTCGATCGTGTGAGGACCTGCATTCATGAGCGCGCCCTTCCATATCGGTTTTCTTCCGTTCGACGACCTCACCCAGCTTGATTTCACAGCGCCGCTGGAGGTGCTCAGCCGGGCGCCCGGCGCCCAGGCCCATCGCGGTTCAGCTGGGGGTCGAATACGATCCCGCCCCGCCCTTCAACGCCGGCGCGCCGGACCAGGCGCCGGGCGCGGTGCGGGCGGCCGTCGACGCCCGATTCAAGGCCCGCATCGCCGATTTCAGAGCCGCCGCGGATCGCATTCCTCCAATCTGAAAGGGGAGATCCGGTCCGGCGCGGCGCCTCAGCGCGCGTAGCGCCGCTTCATGGCGAACAGAAGTGCGATGGCGCCGAAATACAAAAAGGGCCGCGCCGTGGCGGCCAGGCCGTGCATGTCCATGCGCGCAAAGGCCAGACCGATGGCGAAATTCGCCGGCATGTCGCCCGCGCTCAGGAACTCCATGGCGAAGCGCAGCGCTACGTCGACGCCGTAGGCGATCAGCGCTGCGCCCAGAAGCTGGGACCAGTGACGCATCGCCAGCGCGGCGATCAGGGCCGCGCAGGTCATGAACAGGAAGTCGAAGGCGGTGAATCCCGCCAGCACCATGCTCAGCGCGCCCTTGTCCATCTCACGCCCTTCCCCCGAATTGCGCCGCGTACGGTCAGTCTAAGCCGGTTTCGCCGCGGCTGGGAATAGCGCTTGAGATCAGGCCGGATCGACGCCGCGGGCCAGCGCCTGGGCGAGGCTGGCGACGTCCTTGGCCGCATTGCAGCCGGGATAGCGCGCGGCGAGCGCGGACTGGGCCCGGATCGCTTCGCCCACATGGGGATCGCGCCGCACCACGCCGGCGAGCGGCGGGGTGAAGCCGAGAAAGCTCGAACAGGTCCGCGCGAAGATGGCGTACGCCTTTCTCGCAGCCTCGGCGTCGGGCGCGTTGTTGACCACCACGAAGGGCGAAGCGCCTTCATCGCGCAGCCGCAAGGTCTTCACGAACGCGTAGGCGTCGGTCAGCGCAGTGGGCTCGTCGTTGATGACGATGATCACATCGTCGGCCGCGGCCGCCAGGCGCACCGTGGAGCGCTCGGCGCCGGCGGCGAGATCGATGATCATGCGGTCGTAATCAAGGCTGGCGGCGGCCATGCCGGCGGCGAGGCGGCCCACCGAGTTCACGTCGAGGCCCGCAAGCGCGGCCGAGCCTGAAGGCCCGGCGATGACGTCGAAGCCGCCGCGCTTGTCCGCGCCGCCGCACGCCTCGCTCACCGCTTCCTCGATCGAGAGCCGGCCGGCGACCACGCCGCCGATATCGCCGCGCGTGTTCAGGCCCAGCTGCACGTCCACATTGGCCATTCCCAGATCCGCGTCGACGAGCAGCGTGCGCTGGCGACGGCGGGAGAAGGCTTGGGCGAGCGCGGCGGCGATGGCGGTCTTGCCCACTCCGCCCTTTCCCGACGCGACGGCGATGACCGGTCCGGCGCGACGCGGCGCGCGATGGGCGCTTTCAGCTTCGAAGGCGAGCGCGCTCATGCCTCGTCCTCCCAGCCGGTGTCTTCAAGCAGCGCGCGCGACAGGCGCAGCGCGGTGGCCGGCGCGAGGCCGGCGCCGATATAGGGCGAGGCGGAGATGTGGGCGTAGGCCAGACCCGCCTCGCCGAACGAGAGAAGGGCGCCCAGCCGGCGCGCCGCATCGATCTTGGTAGCGATGATCCGCCCGGCGCCCACGCTGGCGAACAGGCTGGCCGCGTCTTCGGCGTCGCCCGGCGCGATCCCGGCCTCCATCACCGCGATGATCTCGGCGTCCGCGGCTTCGGCCAGATCAGCGAGCTCGTCCAGATCATCAAGCTCGAACGGGTTCACGCCGGCTGAATCGATCAGGATCGGTCCCATGGGCAGGCGGCCGATCAGCGCGGACAGTTCGCGCGGGCCGTCGACGCTTTCGAAGGGGCAGCCGAGCGCGCACGCGTAGGCGGCCATTTGCTCCTTCGCCCCGGCGCGCGCGTCTGCGGAGATGATGTAGGGCGCCGCGCCCGCGGTCACGGCGCGCGCAGCGAGCTTGGCGAGCGCCGAGGACTTGCCCGCACCCGGCGGGCCGGCGATCAGAAGCGGGCGGTCATGGTCGATCTCGGCGGGATGAACCCCGTAGCGATGGTCCAGCGCGCGCGCCAGCGTGGCGGTGGCTTCGCCGTCTTCCAGCTGTACTGCGGCGTCCATGATCGCCTCGGCGGCCGGTTCGCGCACCTGATGCCAGACCAGCGCGCGTGCGATCCGGTTGAGCCCTTGCGCGGCGTCGCCGCGGCCCTTCAGCCGCTCGGCGTCGCGCCGCTCCAGCGTGGCGTTCGTCGTCTCGCCGGCGGGCGAGACAGCGCCGCGCTCGGCCGCGGCGCGCACCTCCACCCCGCCGCCCGGCGCGTCGGCGGTGGTGACGATCACCGCATCGGGGCCGAGCTCGCGGCGCACCCGGGCCATGACCTGGCTCAGCGAAGCGCCGGAGAAGGTGCGAAGCCGCATGTGACTCTCCCG
>JBKHAZ010000094.1:0-9168 GCA_046542605.1 Oceanicaulis sp.
GAGGACCCCGAAATCGCCATCACGTCGAACACCGCAACCATGCCCGTCACCGTGCCGAGCAGCCCGAACAGGGGCGCCACCGCGACCAGGGTCTTGATGAGCTCCACGTTCTGCTCGGTTTTCTGTTTCACTTCCGAAATGAGCTGATCCCGGATGGCCAGCGCGTGCCAGGAGTGGTGGTCGCTGCGCGCCCCCCACTCCTTCAGCGCCCGGTTGCGCACGCCTTTGTGCGCGAAACCGAAATAGGCCAGTCGCTCCAGGATAAACGCCCACATCACGAAGGTCAGCAGCATGATCCAGTTCAGGATCGGGCCGCCGCGCTCCAGGAATTGCTGGAGATCTGCTAGGGCGCCTGAAACATCCATGGGTTTTTCCTTTAGCCCGCGGAGCGTTCTTCGGCGTGACGCGCGATGATGCCGGCGGCCTGTTCTTCCAGGGCCTGCTGCGCGCCGCGCGCGAAGCTCGCCGCGAAGGCGTGGATGAACAGGAGCGGGATCGCCGCGATCAGGCCCGACACGGTGGTCACCAGGGCCTCGGAGATGCCGCCCGCCATGATCTGCGGGTCGCCGGTGCCGAAGAGGGTGATCTGGGTGAAGGTCCGGATCATGCCGGTCACGGTGCCGAGCAGGCCGAGCAGCGGGGCTACGCCGGCCGCCAGCTTCAGGAAGTTCAGACCGAACTCCAGCTTCGGCGTTTCGCGCAGGATCGCTTCGTCGATCTTCAGCTCGATCGTCTCGACCGGACGGTCCTTGACCTCTTCATAGGCCAGCATGATACGGCCCAGCGGGTTGGACTTCGACGCGGTCGACCGGCGCTTTTGAGCGTTGATCGCAGACGTCGTCAGAAGAAGCATGACCAAGCGGAACAGGCCGAACAGCGCGGAGAAGATGAACAGCGCCGCGATGATCCGCGCGACGATGCCGCCCTGGTCGAAGCGCTCCTGCAGGTTGGGCACGCTCTTGTAGATGTCGAGCAGCGCGCCGCGCGAGGGATCGACCGGACCGGCGACGATTTCGCCCGGCTCGGCGTTGAGCAGGTTGGAGGCCGCCGAAAGCAGCGAGCCCGGAGGTTGACGCTCAAGATTGACCAGAGCGCCCTCGTCCGCGTCCCAGCGCAGGAAGAGCGGGCCCTCGGTCATGGCGATGAACGGACCCACGCGGGTGACCGGCATCGGCTCGCCTTCGTTCAGGCCGAGCACGCGGCTGTCGAAGGTGATGACCTCCGCCTGCGCGTTCATTTCCTGAATAAGGGTTTCGTAGATCGACTCCAGCTCGCGGCGCTCGGGCAGCGTGCGGCTGTCGGCCAGATCCAGAAGGTCGTTGGCGCGGCGCGGATACTGCGCCGAGATCAGCGAGGATTCGATGACCGAGCCAAAATCGCCGGCCGCCTGGCGGGCCGCGCCGAACAGCTCGCCAAAGGCGCCCTGCTCTTCCCGCAGCTCGGCGTCCAGCTCCTGAATGCGCTGCTGGTTCTCCTCGAAATCCGCCTGGGCGCGCTCGCCCTCGGCCTCAAGAGCGGCCAACTCCTGCTCGGCCTGACGCAGAAGCGCGGCCTGACGGTCGCGATTGGAACGGAATTCCTCAATGCGTCGCTGATTTTCAGCCTGGGCCTCGCGGGCGTCTTCGCGCACGCGGTCCAGAAGCTGGGAAATCGAAGACACCGGTTCGCGTTCGGCCTGGGCGAACGCCGGCGCGGAGACAAGCCCCGCGGCGAGCGAGACGGCCGCAATGGTATTGATGAGCGTTTTCATCGGTCTGTTAACTCCCGTCTCGTCCGGTTATTGAGCCGTATTCGGCCCAGGCAGCGGGGCCACGAAGACCTCCGGCGTGGTCACTTCGTTGGCGATGCGGAACGCGCGCTGCACGTTCGACGCCATGCCGCCCGGCACGGGGCGCCATTCCGGATTGTCCTTGGTCATCATCTCGATCCGGCCGGCCACCTGACGGATCAGGGCCGCGCGGCCGATCTGCAGAATTTCGGCCTGCTGCGGCGTGCCGTCGATCATGACTTCCTCCGCGTACGCGCGCAGCGAACGACCATAGGAAGCCTCAATTTCATAGGCGTTCAGAAGACGGCGATATTTCTCCGCCGGCGGCAGCTGGGCGTCGCCGAGCTCTTCGCGGATGGCGTCGAGGCGCGCGGCGCGCTCGGTCATCTGGAAGGGCAGATCCTGCGCCACGAAATCTTCGAGACGCACGAACATCTCAAGAAGCATCGGCGTGAGATCACGCTCGATATTGCCGACGCGCTCGAGCTGGCTTTCCAGCGCCTGAAGCTCGTTCTCCTGCGAGCGCAGGAAGACCCGCTGCTGCTCGAGGAAGACGCGCTGGCCTTCGATCTGCTCCTGCAGAGCCAGGTACTGGCGTTCCGCGTTGTCCGCGTCGTCGGACAGACGGTCGATCTGCTCCTGGGCCTGGGCGCCCTGCTCAGTCGATTGACGCGCGACTTGAAGCGCGCTGTCGAGCTGGGCCTGCGCCCCGCCGACGAAGACCAGCGCGGTGACCCCGGCCGCCAGCGTCGTGCGGATACCTTTAATCGTGTTGGACATGTTTCGCCTCACAGTAGCCGGCGCGGACGGCGTGCCCGCGCGCTTCCGTTTTCCCTCGCTCTTCGGTGCGCCGAGCGTCCCGCGACGGCTTCGGCCCCCCAAACAAATAAAACGCGGCGCACCGCGCCGCTGCGGCCGGATCGCGACCGCTGCGGAATGATACTGAGGGCATAACGCTGATTTTCGTCATCCCCTCGAAGTGCGGCGTAGCCCGCCGTCTCTTTCGTTTGCGTGAACGCTAGCATCGGCTTTACGAACCGATCAACCGCTCATGCAGTACGCCGGCGGGCCGATACCCGCACTTTCAGAGTTATTAATGGTTCAGGGTGGCCTTTTTGCGACAGCTCCACGCCTGATCTGCAAGGCTTGGTCAAGCCGTTAACTATAAAAGGGAATTTTTAGCAGCTCACGGCCGGCGCGGCGGCGCCCTGAATTCAAGCGCGATCGCCTCGAGCCGTTGCAGGCAACGCTTCGCCGCGCTGCAGCAGGACTGCGCGAGATGCGGAAAGGCTGTGCGAGATCGGCAAAGCTGTGCGAGGTGCGGAAAAGACCATGCGGAGAAGAATGGCTGGGGCGCCAGGATTCGAACCTGGGAATGGCGGTACCAAAAACCGCTGCCTTACCACTTGGCGACGCCCCAGCAGGACCGGCGGGCCGGTCACGGGCCGCGGTATGTAGCCCGGCTTTTTCCGCGATGCAACGGCGCTGCTGCAGCTTCATTCCATGTGCATCTTCCGGCCATTGATCGATTGCATCGCACGGACGGCCCCGCTATAAGCCGCGCCTCGGTTCGGAGTATAGCTCAGCCTGGTAGAGCACTGTCTTCGGGAGGCAGGGGTCGCAGGTTCAAATCCTGCTACTCCGACCATTCAAAATCGCGTTTGCGCGACGCTTCAAACGCCCGCTCTCCGAGCGGGCGTTTTGCGTTGCGCCGAAGCGACATGGGGCGCCGCACGCGCACGCCGACGCGACCCCCGGCTCGACCCTTCGCCCGTTGCGCCCTACCCTGCCGGCCAAAGGGGCCGGTTTCGGTCCCGCCGCCGGGGGAATCGGTTAGATGAAGCAGTTCTGGGCGAGCTTTTTCGGCGCGCTGGGCGGTATTGTAGCGGCCGCCGGTCTGGCGCTGCTCGCCGCAGTCTTCCTTGCGGGTGATGTCGTCACGTCGACGGTTCGCAGCGCTCCTGCGGTGCGTTCTGAAAGCCCGGTGGTTCTGGAGATCGATCTGCGCGCGGCGCAGCCTGCGGGTCCAAGCCGGTCCGCGCTGGCGCTGGCCCTCGACCACGCTGCGGCGGACCCTCGCATCGAAGCGGTGTTCGTGCGGGCAGCGCCTGCCCTGGACCCGGCCTTCGCCGCCGAACTTCACGCCGCGCTCGCTCGCCTGTCGGACGCGGGCAAGCCGGTCGGCGCCCATGCCCAAGGGTTCGCCGGACCGCTCGCCGGCGGCTACGCTGCGGTGTCCGGCGCGGACCGGCTTTGGCTGCAGAGCACGGCGCGATTCGATGTGGAGACGCCCGCCTCGCCGCGGGGCGCAGGGATTTCGCTTCACGATCAGGCGCTGAGGCGGCTCGCCGCCGACCGCGGGATCACGGTGGACTCCGCGGGCGCCGCCCTGGCGCGCGCGCCGCTGACCGCCGAGGCGGCTCTGGAGGCCGGGCTTGCCGATTCGGTCGGCCAGGTCTGGGACGCGCGCGCGGAAAGCCTCGCGGCGACCGAAGGCGGGGTTGTGGTGTCCATGACCGAATACGCCGCACAGATCAGGGGCGGGTCCCGCCCGACCTTGATCGCCCTGATCGACGCGCAAGGAGCACTGGAGGCGACGGCGGATCCCGTCACGGCCGCGCTTGAAGACGCGGTGCGGGCCGAAAACGTGCGCGCGGCCGTTCTGCGGCTCGATTCGCCGGGCGGGAGCGTGACCGGCGCAGAGGAGATACACGGCGCTGTTCTGCGTGCACGCCGCGCCGGCTTGCCGGTGGTGGTCTCCATCGCCGGTGCGGCGACTGAAGCGGGCTATGTCGCCGCCGTCGCCGCCGACCGCATTGTCGCAAGTCCGGCAAGCCTCGTGGCTGTAATGGCGCCGCCGGCCGGTGTCGGGATCAGCGCCGAACCGGTCGGCGCGCCGGGCGAAGAAGCGAGCCGCGCCCTGCACGCCGCGCGCTTCGAGCAAGCCCGGTACGCGCAGGTGCTCGACCTGATCGCGGCGGGCCGCGACCTGCCTCCGGCGCGCATCGAGGCGCTCTCCGCAGGCCGTGTCTGGACCGGGGCGCAGGCGCTGGATCTCGGCCTCGTGGACCGGACGGGCGGGCTCGCAGCCGCTGTCGAGGAGGCGCGCACGCTGGCGGGCCTCACGTCGGACGAGGCGGTGAGCGTCACGCCTTTCCCGACCGGCTCCGCGCCGCTTGAGCGCTGGCGCACCGCGGTCTCTTTGATCTCAGCGCCGCAACCGCCCGCAGAACAGGCTCGGCCGTGAGCGTCCGCCGTTCGGGAGGCTATAGCCGTTTCGGTCGATCCTGATCGACCAAGTCGGCTCTAGTCTGTTGAAATATAGTCTTTTCGAAACGCGAAACCGGTGTCCACTTTCGCTGAAACGGCTCTAGGCCAGCGCGCCCAAAAGCAGGACCGCGGTGAAGCCGAACATCAAAACGAAGAGATAAAGCAGGTCCAGCGTCATCGTTCTCAGAACACTGGCGATTCGGCCGCGCGCGTACACCACGCGGTGGAGCCTGTAGAGATAGACGTTCGAATACACGATCGCGGCGAGCCAGCCCCACCCCGCTCCGATGAGCCAGCCCAGCTGAAGCAGCATCGCCATCACCAGGAACAGCGCCGAGTGCAGGTGCAGCGACACGATCAGATGGTCGAAAAAGAAAAAGCCCCGCCGCCACGCATAGACCAGCGACAGCAGCAGCGCATAGACCGGCACCATGACGAACATGATGCGCGGAACCCAGTCGGCGGCGGCCTCCAGCCAGCCGCCGGGATCCTGCGCCACTTCGCCGAACCGCTGCGCGGCGTGGCGGCGCAAGCCCAGCGGAACCCAGGTGTCCGGCGCCGGCTCGCCGAACTCCTCCGGCGCCCACTGGCGCAGCACCGCCTCGGGATCATCGCCCGACACCACCGCGCCGCGGCCAAGCATGAGTTGCACGCCGCGGCTTGATTCCGCCCGCCCTCCCTGGCTGTCGGCGCCCTCCCGCGGCGCGGCGGGCGCTTGTGCGCCTTCGTCGTCGCCCGCCCCCGCGCCGGACCCGGCGAGCCCCGTGGCCTCAAGCACGGCGCGCGCGCGGGCGGCCTCCTCTTCGGATATCTCTCCCGACTGGACCGCCTCCTCGAGTTCGTCGAGCACTTCGGCGCCGCCTGGCGAAGCGCGTCCCGTCACGGAACCGCTCACCGTGTCAAAGCTCGGCGCGAGAAAGAAGAAGATCAGCGAGGCGATGATGTAGAGGCGGAAGGGCGGCATGAAGCGCGCCCGGCGTCCTTTCAGAAATTCGCGCGTCACCTCGCCGGGGCGAGCGAGGAGCGCGGGAATCGTGCGCGTCACCCGCCCGTCGAACGCGACGAGGCCCTCCAGGATCTCTCCCAGAAGGCCTCGCACGGGACGGTGGAATTCATCGTTGAGCTGGCCGCACTGGTGACAGACCGGGCCTTCCAGCGGTGTCCGGCAATTGGCGCAGCACCCTTCGGGCACGTCGCTCGCCAGGACAGCCGGGCGGGACGGGCGCGCTCGGGCGGATGGAGGCTCGGCGGCGCTGGCCGCCACGTGATCCTCCCCCGTCCCGGCGGCCTGATCGAGCCCGTCCTCCACGCGCCGTTCCCTTAACAGCGGGGTCAGCCCTCGCCGGCCTCGGCGTCGGCCTTGCACAGATACCGGGTGCGGTGAATGTGCACGAGATTGTCCTCCCAGCCGGTGACCTCCGGGTTCACCAGCGCCTTGTTCACATAATACACGATCGGGATGTAGGGCATCTCGTCGAGCATCATCTGCTCGGCCTCGGCGAGCATCCGGCCGCGCACCTCCGGGTCGAGCTCGCGATTGGCGGCGTCGATCAGCTGATCGTATTCCACATTGCTCCAGCGCGAATAGTTCATCGGGATCGACCCGGTTTCGGCCAGGAACAGGAAGTTGTACGCGTCGTTATAGTCACCGATCCAGCCGCCGTCGCCGACCTGGTAATCGCCCGCGCGCAGGTTGGAATAATGGATCTGGGTCTCGATGCCGATGATTTCGGCGTCCACCCAGTCAGCGATCAGCTCCCAGTCCTGCTGGACCACCGGCGCCACGCGCGGATTATCGCCGGTGGTGCGGTGGGCGTACTCGAACTCCAGCGGATTGTCCGGCCCGTAGCCGGCTTCTTCAAGCAGCTGGCGCGCCATCTCGCGGCGCTCTTCGATCGGGGTTTCGAACCACTCGATCCGGGCGGTGTCGGGATAGTCGTTCACACCCGGCGGCACGAAGGAATAGGCGGGGATCTGACCGGCCTGGAGGATTTCCTCGGCGATGAAAGTGCGGTCGATCGCCATGCCCAGCGCGTTGCGCACCCGCGGATCGTCGAACGGCGGCTCGGTGGTGTTGAACGAGAAGTAGACGATGCCGAGATAGGGGTGGATCCGCACGTATTCAGGGATTTCGCGCTGGAGGAACTCCAGGTTGGAGCCAGCGAAATCGACGTTGAGGTCCAGCTCGTTGTTGCGCACCCGGCGCTCAGCGGCGGGGTTGTCGACGGTGGGATAGTAGAACACCTCGTCCACGCACACATTCTCATTGTCAAAGAACAGCGTATTGCGTTCGGACAGGACGAAATCGTTGGCGCGCCAGTTCACCAGCTTGTACGGGCCGTTCACCTCGATGTTCTGGGGCTGGACCCACGCATCGCCGTGCTCCTCCACCACATGCTGGGGAATCGGGAAGGTGGTGTAGTGCGTAAGCAGGCCCGGCAGATACGGAGCCGGGAAATCCAGCTCGATCTGAAGCGTGCGCGCGTCGAGCGCGGTCACGCCGACCTCTTCGGGCGCAAGCTCTCCGGTGTTGACCTGGCGGGCGTTCTTGATCGGATAGAGCAGCGAGGCGTACTGGGCGAGCGTTTCGGGGTCGAGAATGCGCTGGAAGGCGAATTCGAAATCATACGCCTCCACCGGCTCGCCGTCCGACCACTGCGCCTCGCGCAGGGTGAAGGTCCAGGTCAGACCGTCTTCAGAGACATCCCAGCTCTCGGCCATTCCCGGGATCGGCTCCCCGGCCGCATCCTCGGTGAACAGGCCGATGAACATGTCGCCGATAATATTGTTCTCCCACGTGCCCGACGCCTTGTGCGGGTCGAGAGAGAGCGGCTCGGCGCCGTTTCCGCGGTGAAGGACCACGCTGTCGCTGTCGGCCGAATCCCCACCTCCGCCGCAGGCGGCGAGGGTCAGGGCTGAAGCGCCGGCGGCGAGCGCCAGAGCGAAACGTCGGGTGAAGGTCATCAAGGCAAGCTCCCCTTGCTTTTATACTCGTGCGCGGACCATCGGCCCGCCCCGCCCCCGTCCTGCGCCCGGTCCGGCGCGGCGGAGCTGTGAAACGTTATGCGCGGCGCGAAGAAGACACCCCGCCGGCGCGATCGAACAGAACCTGACCGATGCACAATGAGCGTTCGATGAACGCGCGCCACCGCATCGCAGCGCCAATCTCCTAGAGAACACCCCTTGTTTTCAAGTAAAACCGTCCGCGACAGCCCGCGCGCTTGCGATTTTCCCATCCGCGCGTGATGTGCCATGACTTTAGGCGGCCGGCGCACCATGCGCCGGCGCCGATCATCAGGAGGACCCGCCGCATGGCCCGCACCCGTCTCGCCCTCGCCGCCGCCCTGATCCTGACCCCGGCCGCCTTTGCTCAGCCCTCGCCCGAAAGCGACAGCGCCGTCGTCGACAGCCTGCTGGCCTGCAGCGCGCTGCAGGACGATACGGCGCGCCTCGCCTGCCAGGACACGGCGCTCGCGGATTTCAGCGCCGCTCTGGACACCGGGCGGCTCGCGGTTGTCGAGCGCTCGGTGGTGCGCGAAGTCGAGCGCGAGAGCTTCGGCCTGTCCATGCCGCGCATCGCGGAGCTGGGCGGTCTTTTCCGGCGGTCGGACTCCGACGCGGACGACGGCACGCCGGAGGAAGAGGTGATGGCGGACGGCTCGGTCGCCGTTCTGAACGCGGCCGGCGGCATCGAGGAATTGCGCGGCCTGGGCGTGGACCGGGTGACGGTCGGGCGCGACGACATGCTGACGGTCCATCTCGAAAACGGGCAGGTCTGGCGCCAGACGAGCAATCGCAACGTCAGGCCGCCGCGGCGCGACGACATGGACGATCTGACCGCCTCCATCGAACGCGGTGCGCTCAGTTCGCATTTTCTGGAGCTGAGCCATAACGGGCGCCGCTTCCGGGTCGAACGAATCGACTAGGCCGTCCGCACAGGAAAGGCCCGCCGCGAAGGCGGGCCTTGCTTGCTTTCCGCGCCGGCGCCGGCGAACGCCTGTCGGTCCTTCGGATCGATCGCATCGCTCCAGGCTTCAGGGAATGCGCGCGCTATCGATCCTTCGGATCGATCGCGTCGCTCCAGGCTTCAGGGAATGCGCGCGCTATCGATCCTTCGGATCGATCGCGTC
>JBKHAZ010000095.1:0-9141 GCA_046542605.1 Oceanicaulis sp.
TCCACGGCGGGCCGGAAGCCCATGACGACGACGGCTGGGTCAACGGCTATTCACGCCTCGGCCATATCGCGGCCGGCGACGGGTTCGCGGTGTTCTATCCCAATTATCGCGGCTCCACCGGGCGCGGCGAACGCTTTGCGAAGCTTGACCATCTCGACGCGCCAGGCGATGAGTTCTGGGATATCGTCGACGGCATCGGCGCCCTGACCGAAGCCGGGATCGTCAATCCGGACAAGGTGGGGATCACCGGCGCCAGCTATGGCGGCTTCGCCTCGGCCTGGGGCGCCACGGTGGCGAGCGAGCATTTCGCCGCCTCCGCCCCGTCGGTGGCGCTGACCGACCTCATCAGCTTCTACGGCACGACTGAAATCCCCATCGAAATGGTGGACGTGCACTTCATGGACGCGCCCTGGGAGGCGTGGACCACCTATCTGGAAAAGTCGCCGAGTTATAACGCGCCGGGCTCGCAGACCCCGACGCTGATCTTCCACGGCGAGGAGGACACGCGGGTCGATCCCAGCCAGTCCTTCATCCTGTACCGCATGCTGAAGATGACCAGCGAGGCGCCGGTGCGTCTGGTGACCTATCCCGGCGAAGGCCACGGCAACCGCAACGCCGCCGCGCAGTTCGACTACGCGCACCGCCTGCACCGCTGGATGACGCACTATCTGCAGGGCGAAGGCGGCGAGCCGCCGGCGCCGGAGCTGCCGCTGGAGGCGCTGATCGGACAGGACGAGTAGGCCCGTCCTCCACCGCCAACGACAAACGCCGGGTCCTGACGGGCCCGGCGTTTTTTTGTTTGGCGAAACGGTGCGGCGGCGGGATGAAACGATCCAAGAGCGGGCCGATCTCGCTCGGGCGCACGCGCTGATCACGGACCATGTCGCCGCGGTGTCGAAGGCGCGGGCGCGCGATCAGCCGCCCGCCCTTCCGCTCTTGGGTCTGAGGTCGTCGACCATGGCCACGACGTCGTCCAGAAACGCCTCATGCGCGCTCAGAAGGGCCGCATCGTCGCCGCCCTGGTGGACCCTGGCTGCGTCATCGGGCCGGACCGACAGCATGTACTGAACATTTTGCGCCGGCGACCAGACCACCATGACTTGCGGCGCCTCGCCCTCCACCTCACGTACATAACGGTGCATGGGGTGGCCGGAAGACGGGTCGAGAGCCGTGAGCGTGCGCGCGAAATACACCCCGGTCGGGACCTGTTCGTCGCGCACCTGATAGGCGCCGGCGCGCCCGACCGCCAGCGTGAGTCCAAGTCGGTTCGCGCACTGACCGGTCACCTTCGCGCCCCACAGGCGTTCGGGCGTGACGTAAACCTCATCGTCGCCGAACGTCGCCGCCGAGACGCCGAGCGTCTCGCGATCATCGATCCGGCAGCCGAGGCGGGCCATCACCGTTTCGACCACGTCGTCACGGTAGGATTCATGATCGAGTTGGGAGAAAGCGGCTTCCACGGGGTCGACGGTGGGAGTTCCGCCCGGAGCGGCCGCATCGGGCGAAGCGTGCCCCGTCAGGACGGCGGCCGCGACAAGACCAAGCGTGTTGAGCATTATGAGGCTTCATCTCTCTAAGGGTTAAATTTGCGGTTGCGAATGTCCACCATCGGGTCTCCGGAAGCGATATACTCCACACCACAGACCTGGTTAAGCCAATTTGGATCACCCGAGACCCCGTACACGACCTGCACGGGAGAGTTCGCCGACGTCTTCACCCATTGGATAATTTCCCTATCAACCCCATAGTAAGGACCGTGGGTCCTATAATATAAAGAAATATTGTCAGACCACCAAAATTCCATATAGTAATCGATTGTATTTTCAGAAGAGTTTTTGATTTCTATAAGGCGCCTAGTTAAAATTATTTTGATAATTAAAAAATAATTGACCTCCGCTAGATTGCGACGCAAGCACGCTTGCGACGTATGCAGCTATGATCTTCTCTACATTCCCTCTAAAAGCCCGCGCCTAAAATAGTTTTAAGTTGCGGCATCGTCAACCGCAAGGGGATTTATTGTATATTTTATGCCTCAAATATGCCGGTCGTTTGCAAGCGCGCCGAAGGGCGGGCCTGCTAGCGCAGTGAGGCGACGCCGAGCGGGTCCGTCCTTATTTGCGCGCCAGGCGCGGCGCCGAGCCGGACGCCGTAACGGCGCTAAAGCGCCCCGATCTCGCTCAGGCTCACGCGCTGGTCGCGGACCACTTCGCCGTCCGCGTCCTTGATCTGCAGGGCGAGTTCGCCGCCCTCCCAGTTGATCGCGATCACCCCGAAATTCTCCGGCGCGTACATGTCACCAATGCGGTGCGGGCCGGGCTCGTTGTTCTCGTCTGCAAAGCTCATGTTCAAGGACGATGAGGTGATCTCGTAGAGCGGGTACGGCGCCACGTCGTCGCGCACATAGAGCCCGGAGGAATGCCGGTCGCCGGAGACCAGCACCACGCCGTTCGCCCCGGTCTCGCCGATCAGATCGTACAGCCGGGTGCGCTCCAGCGGCATGGTGCGCCAGGCCTCCCAGCCATGGCCGTCGGCGTGAATCTGGATGGAGCTCACCAGAAGCCGCAGATCGGCCGGCTGGGAGAGTTGCTCTTCAAGCCAGGCCCATTGCGCCTCGCCCAGCATGGACTGCTCGGGATCGGCGCTGGGAAGATAGCGCTCCTTGCCCGGCGCGCCGCGCTCGTCGGTGGGGGTCAGCCCGGTGCGGAAATAGCGCGTATCCAGCATGATGATCTGGGTGCGCCGCCCGTCCGGCCCGAACGTCCAGGCGTCATAGATGCCCGGCCGCTCGCGTCGGACATCGTCGGCCGCGGCCCGCCAGAAATCGAGAAACAGCGTCTCGGCGAAGCCCTTGAACGGGAAGTCCGCGCCCATGTCGTTCATGCCGTAATCATGGTCGTCCCAGGTGGCCAGCATGGGAAAGGCCGCGCGCAGGGTCTGGAATTCCGAACGTTCGGCGAGCTGGTGATAGGCTTCGCGCAGCTCGGGCAGCGTGGCGTCATAGCGGCGCGCATCGCCGTACACGTTGTCGCCGACATACATGAACAGGTCGTGCTGTTCGGACGCGATGGTCTCCAGGATCGGAATCTCGCGCTCGGCGGTGTTGCACGAGCCGAAGGCGATGGAGAGCAGCGTGGTGTCGGAGGCCGGCAGGGGCGGCCCGGCCGGCGCCACGGGCGGATCGTACTCCAGCTGATCGTAGAACGGCTCCAGCGCCTCCCAGGGGGTGTCGGGCACGTCGTAGAGCCCGGCGTCGGCCAGCATTTCTGAAGACGGCGCCGGAACCTCGAGCCCGGACGGCTCGCCCGGCTCCGGCTCGGAGCAGGCTGAAAGCGCCAGAACGGCGGCGGAGGCGAAAAGAACGGTGCGGATCATTGACGGGTCTCCGGGAAAGTGCGCGCCGCGCGTGGATCGGCGCTAGGGTTTAAGCCCCGCGGGCGACACGTCAATGACGCCGCGCCGGTCTAGCGCGCCCAGCTGATCGAATAGTCGGCGGTGAAACTGGACACGCCCGGCCCGAAATTGACCGCGCGCAACGCCAGCTCCGTCTCGTCAGGCCCGCGCGCCGCCCGGCGGAGTCCCTTGGGGGCGACCTCACCGCCGATCCGGCCCCAGCTCCACCCGCCCCGCAGGATATACGCGCCCGCGCACCTGATCGGGCTTCAGCGTGCGCAGGATGCTCTGCGCCACAGCCCGCGGCTGCTCTCTGGATTGCGCGCGTTGAGATGGCCGCGAAGGCGCACCGGGTCGCCGTCCTCGAGGTTTCCGGCCTCAAGATCGACGAGCCTGGGAATGCGCGCGCCGTGAAGGCCGCCATGGCCGGTCACGAAATGCGCGATCGGATTGGCGCGCATCAGCGCCGGGCGGCGCCGCTCTCGGCGACACGCCAGCCGGGCGGGCAGGTCATGGCCGCGCGCCCTGGTTCAACGCGCCGAGCACGTCCGCGACCGTGACCCGCGTGGCGTAGCCGCGCCGCGCGCCAAGGCCGGCTTCGTGCCAGAATTTGGCGGCGATGGTTCCGTCGGGCCGGATCGCGACGGCGATCGGATACGGCACGCCGTGAGCCATGTGATCGGGATCGGCGTAGATCGGGTCGCGCACCCCGAACGCGTCGATGACCTCGATGTCCGGATCCGGGATCAGGGCCAGATCGATAATGCGCCGGTCGGCGACGCGCGCCAGCGTCTCGGCGTCGTCATAGGTGAGCACCACCGCGCGCCAGCCGGCCGCGTCGAACTGCTCGGCGGCCGCATTCACCTCCAGCGCCTGGCGCAGGCAGATGGGGCACCAGTCCAGCGAGCGGTTGAAATAGATCACCATACCGTTGCGCCCCGACAGCTCGGCGAGCGAGCGCTGCGCGCCCGAGGCATCGGTGAAGACGGTCACCGGGCTACGCGCGCCCACCGCCGGACCAAGATCGGCGGCGGCCTCGGCGGCGGCGCGCGCGGCGTCCTGGGCGAAGCCCGCGGCGGGAGCGGACAGGGCGAGCGTCAGCGTCGTGGCGAACGCGGCGGCGAGGGGTCGGATCATCACAAGGCGGCTCCGGTCTGGTGACACCACGCGACCATGCGCCCCCTTGCTCGGCGAGAAAAGCCCGCCCGCGCCGGCCGCGCGCCCTTGTGAGCCGCGATGACGCGGGCGTGAGCGGCCACCGAATGGCCTCTTTTGGTCGCGCGGCGCCGTGCTAGCATGGCGGTCTCGCGGGGGGCCGACGGGCAAGGAGCGAGCGTGGCGCATCTGTTTCGAACCTCACGGCCGGGTTTCGGCCGCCTGGCGATGTATGCGGCGATCTTCGTCGGCGCGGCGGTGGCCCTGAACGCCTGGATCTTCACCTCCGGCGGATCGGCCTGGTCGGACACGCTGGCCGAACCGGCCTGGGCCCCGCCGGGGCGCGTGGTGGGTGCGGTGTGGACCGGGCTGTTCGCCCTGATGGCGGCCTCCGCCTTGCTGATCGACCGCAGCGACCTGCCGCAGAAACGCTTCGACGCGCGCGCCGGAGTGATCGCCTGGTGGCTGGTCTGCGTGAGCTGGACGTTTTTCTATTTCGCACTTCAGAACGTGGCGAACGGCTTTTATGTCACCGTTCTGGCCTTCGTCCTGGGCCTGCCGGTCTTGTGGGTCGTCTCGCGCGCCAGCCTGGCCGCCACTCTGGTGCTGATCCCGCTCCAGGCCTGGCTCGGCTTCGCCCTCGCCCTGTCCTGGCGCGTCTGGCGGCTCAACGCCTGAAGGCGCGCCATAGCCCGCCGGCGAGCACCGCGAAGACGGCGAGCCCGCCCGCGATCTCGATCACGGACAAGCCCAGCACGGCCGGTTCGGCGAGCGGTCCGAGCCGAGCGCCGAGATCGGCCAGCAGGGTGGTGACGCGCTCGCCCTGAAAGCCCGCGCCCACCGCCACGAACAGAAGGAGCATCGCCCCCAGCCCGGCCAGGCGCATCATGGCGGCCGGGTCCGGCCCGTCGTCGCGCTGACGCTGGCGCTCTTTTGCGGCGATCAGTCGGGAACGGCGTCTGGCCACAAACGGTTGGCCCCCTCGTGCGGATTGCTTGTGAGCAGGGTGAATTTCAGGCATAGTGTGGGGCGCACTTGCGGCCTGAACAAGGCCCGGTGGAGAAATTAGCGAGCCTACCGCGTGCCCACACGCCTGATCTCCTTCCTTCCCCCGACCGACAGTCCGCATGCCGCGCGCGGGACGCCGCGCGTAAATTTTCTATGCGCGGGACGCCGCGCAGGTACGGGAAAGGTACCTCTTCGATGACCACGGGCACCGTGAAATTTTTCAACGCCGAAAAAGGCTTCGGCTTCATCACCCCGGACGAGGGCGGCAATGACGTCTTCGTGCACATCACCGCGGTGAAAGATTCCGGCCTCGCCGACCTGCGCGACGGCCAGCGCATCGCTTTCGACACCGAGCCGGATCGCCGCGGCAAGGGCCCCAAGGCGATCAATCTGCGCGAAGCTGAATAAGGTTCGCGCCAGAACCTGAAAGACGCCGCGCCGGGCGACCGGCGCGGCGTTTTTGTTTCAGCACCGCCTCGGACCGGGCGGCGGAACGCGGCGGGCGCCGGCGCATTGGGAGAAGAGCGCGAAGAAAAGGGCTCCGCTCCGCCATGGTCTCGACCGACAGCCGTGAAACCGGCGCACGCCCGGGCAAGCCCGTCGTGCTGATCACCGGCGCGGCCGGCTCCATCGGGTCGGCGATCTCGCAGGCGCTGGCGAACGACTATCAGGTGGTGGGCCTGGACCTGTCTTGCGACGGCTACGCCCATCCGTGCCGCGAATTCGACATTTCCGACGAAGACAAGGTGCGCGCCACGCTGGACGACCTGTCCGGCCCGTTCGGGCGCAAATTCGCCGCGGTCATCCATCTGGCGGCCTATTTCGACTTCACCGGCGAGGACCATCCCGCCTACCATGCGGTCAACGAGCAGGGCGCGCGCAACCTGATGCGCGCCCTGCAGGACTATGAGGTGGAGCGCCTGATCTATGCGGGAACCATGCTGGTTCACCGCGCCGGCGAGCCTGGCGAGACGATCGACGAAACCGCCCCGATCGAGCCGAAATGGGCGTATCCGCAATCGAAGGCGAAGACCGAGGCGATCCTCGCCGGGGAGCGCGGTGCGATCCCGGTCACCTTCCTGCACCTGGCCGGGCTCTATGACGAGCAAAGCGCGGTTCCCACGCTCGCCCACCAGATCGCCCGGATCTATGAGCGCGACCTGAAAAGCCATCTCTACGCCGGCGACCAGGACGCCGGTCAGAGCTTCATCCACCTGGAGGATCTGGTCGACCTGTTCGTGCGCGCGGTGGACAAGCGCGCCGAGCAGGAGCCTCGGGACGTCATCCTCGCCGGCGAGCCGCATGCGGTCTCCTACGCCGAGCTCCAGGAGTCCATCGGCGAGCTGGTGCACGGCAAGTCGCAATGGCTGACCCTCACCGCGCCGAAACCGCTGGCCAAGGCCGGCGCGGCGATCGAGGCGAAATCCGAGCCGGTCGTGCCCGACGCCATCGACAACGGGGAAAAACCCTTCATCCGGCCGTTCATGATGGACATGGCCGACGATCATTACGCCCTCGACATATCCCGCGCGAAGGACCGGCTCGGCTGGCGGCCGCGCCACGACATCCGCAAGGCGCTGCCGAAGATCGTGGCGGCCCTGAAGGCCGATCCGGCGGCGTGGTACGACGCGAACGCGATCACCAAGCCGGACTGGCTCGCCGTCGCCGATGCGCGCGGCGACAATCCCGAATTGCTGCGTCAGAACCATGAGTCCAAGCTGAAGCGCGAACACGCCCAGTTTCGCTGGGCCCACCTCCTGGTGGCCGCGCTCGGCGTGTGGACGATCGGCTCGCCGCCCATCCTGACCTATGAAAGCACGGCGCTGATCTGGTCGGACGTGATCTGCGGCGCGGTGCTGACCGCCTCCGGCCTCGCCAGCGCCTATTGGCGGTTCGAGCGGGCGCGATGGGTCTCCATGGCCGCCGGGTTCTGGATGCTCTGGGCGCCGCTGGTCCTGTGGACGCCCACAGCGGAGGCCTACACCAACCAGACTCTGGTCGGAGCGCTCGTGCTGGGGCTCGCCCTGTGTTCCAGGCCGGAGCCCGGCGTCTCCCCGGCCGCGGCCATGACCGGCCCCGACACCCCGCCGGGCTGGGATTTCTCGCCCTCCACCTGGGCCCAGCGCCTGCCGATCATCGCGCTGGCGCTGATCGGGCTGATGATCTCGCGCCACCTGACCGCGTATCAGCTGGGCAATATCGAGGGGCTGTGGGACCCGGTGTTCTCCGGCACGGCCGCTGATCCGAAAAACGGCTCGGAGGAGATCACGACCTCAAGCGTGTCGGAAGCCTTTCCCATTCCCGACGCCGGGCTCGGCGCGGTGACCTACATGCTGGAGATCCTCGCCGGGATCGCAGGCACGCGTGCGCGCTGGCGGACCATGCCCTGGCTGGTGATCGGCTTCGGGATCATGATCGTGCCGCTGGGCGTGGTGTCGATCACCTTCATCATCATCCAGCCGATCTTCCTGGACGCCTACTGCCTCTTATGCCTGATCGCGGCGGCGGCGATGCTGATCCAGATTCCCTATTCGCTCGAAGAGCTGATCGCCACCTGCCAGTTCCTGCTCCGGCGCAAGAACAAGGGCCGTCCGCTTCTGCGCGTCTTCTTCACCGGCGACACCGACGATGGAGACGATGCGCCCCACCATGTGAAGGACGAATTCGACCGTCCGCTGGGCGCGACGCTGAAGGACATCTTCCTGGAGGGCGTTCAATTCCCGCCCACCCTGGTGGCGAGCGCGCTCATCGGCGTATGGTTCATGTTCACCCCGCTCACGCTCGGTGTGGAGGGCGCGCTCTACGACGCCAATCATTTCCTCGGCGCGCTGATCATCACCACCAGCGTCATCGCGTTTTCCGAGACCGGGCGCGCCACGCGCTGGCTCAACGCCGCCATGGCGGCGGTGCTGATCGGTCTGAGCCTTGTCTGGGCGCAAAGCTGGGGGGTTCTGAGCGCCAATCTGATCGCCGGTCTCGCGCTGATCGCGCTGACGCCGCCGCTGGGGCCGGTGAAATCCACCTATGGAGGCTGGAACCGGTACATACGCTGAGCGGAACGCGCCCGGCGAGGCGGCGTTGAGCCGGAGGCGGGCGGGGCTGATCTGAGGACAGGACCGTTCGCCCATGCCCCGGCTTCGACTCCCGCCCGCCCTGCTCGCAGGCCTTGCCGGGTTCAGCCCCGCGCTCGCCCAGGCCGCCACCACCGAAGCCGGGCCGGTCACGCTGGGGACCGAAGGCTATCTCAGAGCCGGCGTCGGGACCGGGCTTGATGAGGACACACAGGGCCAGCCCTGCTTCCAGGCGCCGGGGGCGCGGGCGAAATACCGGCTGGGAAACGAGTGCGAGCACTACGCCGAGATCGGACTTTACGCCGAGCTGGGCGGCGGCGGCGAAGACGGTGAGACGCCCGCCCTGCGGCTGACCTGGAAGCCGGTTCTTTACGGACCGAACGACGATCTGTCGGTCGATTACATCGACGACGCCGAGCTGTTCGCGGAGGCGCGAAACCTGCCCCTGCCCGGCCCGTTTCAGGGCGCGGACATCTGGGCGGGCGAGCGATTCTATAACCGCTACGACATCCACATG
>JBKHAZ010000096.1:0-9108 GCA_046542605.1 Oceanicaulis sp.
GCTGGTCTCCAACGGGCCGGGCGACCCGGCCGCCACCGGACAGTACGCGCTCGACACCATCCGCGGCGTCATCGATGCGGGCGTGCCGGTGCTGGGCATCTGCCTCGGCCACCAGATGCTGGCGCTCGCTGTCGGTGCGAAAACCGTGAAAATGACCCAGGGCCATCACGGCGCGAATCACCCGGTGAAGAACATCGAGACCGGCCAGGTGGAGATCGTATCGATGAATCACGGCTTTGCGGTGGACAGAAACAGCCTCCCTCCCACCGCAATCGAGACCCATGTCTCCCTCTTCGACGGTACGAATTGCGGCTTCCGGATGACCGACAAGAAGGTCTTCGCGGTGCAGCATCACCCCGAAGCGAGCCCTGGCCCGCAAGACAGCTTCAACGTCTTTGCGAAATTCGTCGCCGAAATTTCCTGACGCTGCGCGCCGCACGGCGGTTTGGCGTTAACAAGTGTCGCGTTACCTTCGCAAGAGACGAAGCCGCAACCGGCTGGGGTGCGGTGTGCAAGGGATGACGATGAGGTTCAGGAAAGCGCTTCTCACGGCGGTGTTCATGGGCGCGGCCGTGGCCGCCTCCGGGTGCGGCGGCGGCGGCGGGGGCGCGTCCGGCGGCCCCATCGTTTCGCCCGCGCCGCCGCCTCCCCCTCCGCCCCCGCCTCCCCCGCCACCCCCGCCGCCGCCGCCCCCCCCGGTCGGCGCGCCTGGCGATTTCGAAACCCAGGAATATCAGCGCCAGGACGGGCTCAGCGTCATCAATGCGTCCTACGCCTACGCCCAGGGCGCGACCGGCGCGGACATCGTCGTCGCGGTGGTGGATACGGGCGTCAATCTCGACCACCCCGAATTCGCAGGACGGCTGGTGGCCGGCGTCGACACGGCCGGCGCCCGCGGGGCCGACGACACCGGTGACGGGCACGGGTCGGGGGTCGCGGGCGTCATCGCCGCGAACAAGGACGATGCGGCCATGCACGGCGTGGCGTTCGAAAGCCTGATCCTTCCCATCCGCGCCGACATGCCGGGCTCGTGCGAAGCCGATGGCGGGGACGGCTGCGATTTCTCCGACCAGGACGTGGCCGATGCGATCGACGCCGCGGTGAGCCGCGGCGCGGCGGTGATCAATCTGTCGCTGGGGCGCGACGCCGGCCTCGACGACAACGCCAGCCTCACCTTCGCCGCCATGCGCCGCGCCGCGCAGGCGGGCGTTTTCCTGGTTGTCGCCGCCGGCAATCAGGATGACGAGGAGGACGCACCCGATCCGTCGCCGGGCTTCCCCGCCACCTTCGTGAACGATCCCGGCGCGGCCGGCTTCGCCGTGGCCGTCGGCGCGGTGACCGACAACAAGCTTATCGCCGACTTCTCGAACCGGGCGCAGGGCGCGGAGAATTTCTTCCTCGTCGCACCGGGAGTCAGCATTCTGGCGCCGGGCGAGGATGCGGCCGACGGCGATCCGCAGTATTTCTTCTGGTCGGGCACGAGCTTCGCCGCGCCGCACGTGGCCGGCGCACTCGCCCTTCTGATCCAGGCCTTTCCCGGCTTGAGCGGCAATGAGGCGCTGTCCATCCTGTTCGACACCGCCGAAGACCTCGGTCCCGCCGGCCCGGACTCCACCTACGGCGTCGGGCTTGTCGATCTGGAGGCCGCCTTCCGCCCGGTGGGACGCTCAACCGTTCACGTGGGCGGGGTGAGCGGGCAAGCGGTGAGCGTGACGGCGCTGACCGCCGAACCGTCCGGCGCGGCCGGCGACTGGATGTTCTCCTCCGGACTCCTGGACGGGGCGGTGATCCGCGACGGCTACCGCCGCGCCTTCCAGGTCTCCCCGCAAGCGCCGGCGCCGAGGACGCAAGTCCGGAGCCTGTCAGCCATGGAGACCGCGGCGCAGAGCGCCCTGGCGCGCACGTCGCGCACGCTGGCCGGGCCCGCCGAGATCAATCTGCGCGACTCCGAGCCGCAACTGCACGCGCTGAAAAACCTTCCCGCAGAGACCTATCGCGATGCGCCCGACATGCGCTTCGCGTTCACCTCCGGGGGATTGTCGCTGTCGGCCGGACGCGGTTTCGCCGTCAAGCCGCCGATCGAAAGCGCCGGGTCCGGTCCGCTGTCGCCGGCGCTGTTCTCCGGTGCGGTGGCCGGGCTGACCCGTCAGCGCGACTGGGCGGCGCTGGAATACCGCATGGGCGACGTGTCGGTCGGGCTGCGCAGCTCTGGAGCGGGCGGCGACGCCTTTTCGGCGGCCAGCGTGATCTATCACGCCGGCGCGCACGCCTTTGGCGTGGAGGCCGGCTCGGGACAGGAAGCCGGCCGCACGCTGGGCGGCGCCTTCGCAGCGCGCTTCGGCCACGAAGACAGCGCCCGGTCCGACTTCACCGCTGCGCTCTGGTCCGGCCCGCTGCCGGCGGGATGGCGCGGCGCGGCGCGCCTCGAGCACGCGCGCACCACGGCGCACCTGCCCGGCTTCGTCTCGCTCGACGAGCGCGTCGCGGCGAGCGCGTGGAGCCTGGGCGCCGAGCGCGCCCTGGCCGGCGGGGCGATCGGGCTCAGCCTGTCCCAGCCGCTGCGCGTGGAGGCCGGATCGATCTCGACGCGCATTCCGGTTTCCGTGGACGGCCAGGACCGGCTCGGCTACGAGATTCGCAGCGCCTCCCTGCAGCCGTCAGGCCGTGAGGTGTCGCTGGAAGCCGGCTGGCGTGTCGCGCTGGACGAGCGCACCGCCGCGAACATCGCCGCCCGCTTCACGCGCGATCCGGGCCATGCGGCCGAGGCTGAAGACGAGGGTCTGATTTGGATGGGGCTTCGCACCACGTGGTAGACGTCGCCGGACCGCCCTCCACGCTTGAGGAGCGGCTCAAGCGCGCGCTCATCCCGGCGCGCCTTGAACTCAAGCGCATCGTGGCGCGCGAAAAGCGCAAGGGCGAAGCGGGTCTGCGACTTCTGCCCTTCCTGCTGGATCCAAGCCGCGCAGCGCTCGCCATCGGCGCCAATCGCGGGATCTGGGCCCATGAGATGGCGAAATCCTGCAGGTCGGTCTGGGCGTTCGAGCCGAACCCCAAGCTCTTCGCCGTCCTCAGCGCAGCCGCTAAAACGCCGGTGGAATGCCGCTGCGAAGCCTTGTCGGATACGCCGGGAGAAGCCGAGCTTCTCATTCCCGGCGAGGCGGGCCGCTATTCCAATCAGGGCGCGAGCCTGAACCCCGACAAGGTGGGCGGGCGCGCCCATATGAAGGTCCGCGTGCCCACCGCCCGGCTCGACGATCTCGATCCCCCGCCCACCGGCTTCATGAAGGTCGACGTGGAAGGCCATGAGCGCGCCGTTCTGGAGGGCGCGCGCGGTCTGATCGCCCGCGACAAGCCGGCCATGATCATCGAGATCGAGGAGCGCCACACCGGCCGCGACCTCGACGGCGAGCTCGATTTCGTCGAAGCGCTCGGCTATCGCACGCTCGCGCTGAAGGACGCCCGATTGATCGACCGGGCGCGCCTGGACGTCGACGCCGACCATCGCGCGAAAGCCGGCAAGCCCGGCTATGTGAACAATTTCGTCTTCCTGCCGGTCTGACCATGTCCGCGCTGCGCCCGACGCTCACCCGCCGCACCGCGATCGCCGCCGCCGCGGCGGTCTGGGCTGCGGCGTGCTCGGACCGCTCCGCGGCGCCGGACCGGCTTTTGCGCGCCGCTGTGGATTCCGAGCCCGACAGCCTGGACCCGCTGAAGGGCCAGTTCGCCTCCAGCGCGCTGTTTTACAAACAACTCCACGCCCCGCTGACCGAGTACGCCCCGTCCGGCGGGCTCGCACCGGGGCTTGCCGAGACCTGGCGCACGGGCGACGGCGCGCGCACCTGGCGCTTCCGGCTGCGCGGCGGGCTGGTCTGGTCGGACGGCGCACCGCTCACCGCCGAGGACGTGGTGTGGACCGCGCGCCGCGCGGTCGATCCGCGCACCGGCTTCGCCGACCTTGGCGACTTCTTTGCAGTGAAAGGGGCCGCAGCGGCCCTGCGCGGCGAGTCGGACCCGGCCGAGATCGGCGTTCATGCGCCCGATGCGCGAACCGTGGTGTTCGAGCTGGACCGGCCGGTTGGGCTGTTTCCGGTTCTGATGCGTGAGTTCTACCCGCTGCCCCGCCATGCCGTGGAGGCCCGGCCGGAGGACTGGATCCGATCCGAGAACTGGGTGAGCGCGGGGCCGTACCTCTTGGCCTCGAACGGGGCGCTGCGCTACCGGCTTGAGAAAAACCCGCTGTTCTCGGCCGCAGACAGCGTCGCGGTGGAGGCGGTCGAGGTGTCGGTGATCGAAGACGGGGCTGCGCGCGCGCGCGCCTTCCGCGCTGGTGACCTCGATCTCGCCGACCGGCCGCCGGGCGACCAGATCGCGTTTCTTCGCGAGCGCCTGGGCGATCAGCTGCGCGCCTATGATGCGCCGATCCTGAGCTATCTCAAGGTCAATTGCGCGCGCCCGGCCCTGTCGGACCCGCGCGTTCGACGCGCCCTGTCGCTCGCGATCGGGCGCGACCGGCTCAACCGCCAGTTCTTCAATGGCGAGGCCTCACCGACCAACCGGATCATCCCGCATCCAGAGACGCCCGAACCGCCCGGCGCCCAGCCGGACGCGGCGCGCCAACTCCTGGCCGAGGCGGGCTTCAGCGGCGACGCGCCGCTGCAGCTCACCCTGCGCGCCACGGCGGGGGACCGGGACCGGCTGGCGGTGGCGATGATGGACGACCTCGCGGCGGCCGGCGTGCGATGTGAGCTTCTGGCGACCTATCCGCTCGACCTTTATCAGGCGGTGGACGCCGGCGATTACGATCTGGCGCTGGGACGGTTCGACCGCGGGCTGAAATCGGACGCGGCGTTCATGATCCAGCCCTTCACCCGCAACGGTTTTGCCGACAACACCAATTGGACCGGCCCGCGGCGCAGCGCGTTCGACGCGCTGATCACCGCCGCGAACGGCGAGCCCGACACCGGCGCGCGCGCCGGATTGCTGGACGAGGCCGAGCGCATCTTCCTTGAGGAGATGAGCTCGATCCCGCTTTTGTTCGAGAAAGCCTACTGGATGATCGCCGCGCGCCTCCAGGCTCCCGAAGACATCCAGCCCCAGCTCTGGCGCGATCTGGTGCTCAGGTAGCGCACGCCGAGGCCAGGCTGACGCAAAACCGGGGCGGGCAGATATTCCGCCAGGCCCGCTGCGAGCACCTGACGCTCAAGCCGATCAAGTTCGCCCCGGCCGTGCGCGACGTCGACCCTATCGACCGCGATGACGGCGAAGGCGCCGGCGCCTGACGGGGTGATCTGATGCGGGCGTGAGGCCTAGTCTTCGCCGCGAAGCGTCTCTTCGAACAGCGCCAGAGAGCGCAACAGGATCCCGCGGCGCGAGCCCGGCGATTCGAGGTAATGGGTCTCGTTTTCCAGCTCGACATAGCTGAAGCCCGGCCGCCCCTGCATCTCGTCCGCCAGCCATTTCGACTGTTCGACCGGCACGACCGTATCGGCGGCGCCATGAATCAACACAACCGGCATGGTGAGGCGCTCGTGCTGCGCCAGCGGGCTGATGGCGCGCGCCGAGTCCGGGCTCTGGTAACGCGGCCCGATATAGTCCTCCCAATACTCGCGCACCAGCACCGAACCGTCGTTGGCGTACCGGCCGAGCATGGTGACCGGGCTTGTGACCGCGGCGACGGCCGCCACGCAGGCCACTTCGTCCGGCGCGCGCACCGCGCCCATGAGCGCAGCGTAGCCGCCATAGGAGGCGCCGGTGATGCAGAAGCCGCCGGGCCGAGCCAAACCTTCGGCCTGCAGATGACGCGCGCCGTCGAGAATATCCTCGATCATGCGCCCGCCGAATTCTCCGAACCCGGCTTCGCGAAATTCGCGTCCGTACCCGTCCGAACCGCGGAAATTAGGTTGCAGGACGAGGTAGCCGTGCGAGGCGGTCCCCTGGGCCCACCAGTCGAACCCAAGCCCGTCATACGCCGCCGGGCCGCCATGGGGCATGACCACGAGCGGAAGGGGGCGATGGCCGTCATGGCCCGCCGGCGTGGTGAGCACCGCCTCGATCGGCAGTCCGTCGGAGGCCCGGTACCGGATCATGCGCCGCTCCGGCAACCGCAGGCGGGCGAGCTCGGGATACGCCTCGCCCAGCATCGAAACCTGGTTGGTGGCCCGGTCAAACAGGTAATAGACCGGCGGCGCCGTCGCCGGCTGCTGGGAGAAGATGATGCGCCCGCGATCATCGCTGAAGGTCTCGATGAACACGTCAGAGCCCATCGCCGCGCTCAACGCCGCCTGGTCGGAACGCAGCGCCGCGTCGACGATGCGCTGCGGCTGGTCGGAGGAGCGCTGGGCGAAGCCCCAAAGCCTTCCATACCGGTCGGTGAGCGGACGCTGATACGGCCGCTCGGCGAAGCCGAACGGATCGGTGATCTCACCGGTCTCCAGATCGAGGCGCAGCACGCCGCGGCCGATCGCGGTCCCGGTTTCCAACGCCAGGCCGGTCTCATCGACGAAACCGTGGACCCACGGATGATCATAGCCGTGCTCGCCTTCGTAAATCGTAGACCCGCCCCGTTCGCCGCTGCGAATCGAGTAGTCGCGGTCTTCCAGGTCGAAATACACCCGAGCGGCCAGCGCGCCCTCCGGGCTGAAAATTCCGCTGGTATAATCGCCGCGCTGCACGCGCTCGCCCTCGCCGTCTGTCAGGCTCACCCGATAGGTCTGATTGATCCATGTGGCCGGACGGGTGATCCGCGATCCCAGCTCCGGCTGGGGCTGGTGCCAGAAGGTGAGCTGAACCAGCAAATGTCCGTAATCATCGGGCAGGAGCGAGACCACGTTCGCATTCGACGTGGTCCATTGATGGTTGCCCATCAACGGGGCGGTGTCCTGCGTTCGCACGTTCAGCACCAGCGCACGGTCCATCTGGGCCGTGCCGAGACCGGCGCGCATCTGGTCGGCGTAGGTCAGTCGTACGATCAGATGCTCGTCGCTGGCGAAGAAGAAATCCGTCATCGTCACGCCTTCGCCGAACGGCGCGGTGACGGTGCGGAACTGTCCCTCCAGATCGGCCGCGCACAACCGCACCGCTGCATCGGTGGGACAGGGATAGGCGAGCCAGCGCCCATCCGGGGAAATGTCCATACGCTCCAGATCGGGCAGGCGCGCATACGCCTCCACCACGTCTAAATCCGGTTGCGCCGCCCCCAGTGCTGCAAGAACCAACCAGCCGATCATCACGCCCCCCCCTTGAGAGTTGAAGACTTGCACTTCTGAAGTTGTGAGTTTTTCCCGCGCTTTACAAGCAAAAACAAGTTTCTGGCGCGCTCCTGGCGAGCGAGCTCGCCGGATATCCCGGGCGGCGTCTGACTCTCCCCTCGCCAAACCGCACGCGGCGCGTTAGAGACGGGTTTCAGCGTTCATCGACGTGCGACCGCCCCTGCCCGGAGCCCTTTCCTCCGGCCGGGCGTTTGCGCGCGCAAAGACAAGAGAGCCCGCCCATGCCCAAGCGCACCGATATCTCCTCGATCCTGATCATCGGCGCCGGGCCCATCGTCATCGGGCAGGCCTGCGAGTTCGACTATTCGGGCGTTCAGGCGGTCAAGGCGCTGAAGGAAGAAGGCTACCGGGTGATCCTGGTGAACTCCAACCCGGCCACGATCATGACCGATCCGGGGCTGGCGGACGCCACCTATGTCGAGCCGATCACGCCGGAAATGGTCGCCAAGGTGATCGAGACCGAGCGCCCCGACGCGATCCTGCCAACCATGGGCGGGCAGACGGCGCTGAATTGCGCGCTGGAGCTGGACCGGCGCGGCATCCTGGATGCGTTCGGCGTGGAGATGATCGGCGCGCGCGCCGACGTCATCGACAAGGCGGAGAACCGCGAGCGCTTCCGCACGGCCATGGACAAGATCGGGCTTGAAAGCCCGAAATCGCGCTCGGTCACCACCATGACCGAGGCCGAAGCCGTGCTCGCCGAGCTGGGCCTTCCCAGCGTCATCCGCCCCTCCTTCACCATGGGCGGAACCGGCGGGGGCATCGCCTATAATGTGGAGGAATTCCGCGAAATCGTCGCCTCGGGGCTCTACAACTCGCCGGTCAACGAGGTGCTCATCGAGGAGAGCGTGCTCGGCTGGAAAGAGTATGAGATGGAGGTGGTCCGCGACAAAGCCGACAACGCCATCATCGTGTGCTCCATCGAAAACATCGACCCCATGGGCGTGCACACCGGCGACTCCATCACCGTGGCGCCGGCGCTGACCCTCACCGACAAGGAATACCAGCGCATGCGCACCGCCTCGCTGGCGGTGCTGCGGGAGATCGGGGTGGAGACCGGCGGCTCCAACGTGCAGTTCGCCGTCAATCCCGAAGACGGGCGCATGGTGGTGATCGAGATGAACCCGCGCGTGTCGCGCTCCTCGGCGCTAGCCTCGAAGGCCACCGGCTTTCCCATCGCCAAGGTCGCGGCCAAGCTCGCCGTCGGCTACACGCTCGATGAGATCGACAACGACATCACCGGCGGCGCCACGCCGGCCTCGTTTGAACCGACCATCGACTACGTGGTCACCAAGATCCCGCGCTTCGCTTTTGAAAAATATCCCGGCGCCAAGGCGAGCCTCACCACCTCCATGAAGTCGGTGGGCGAAGCCATGGCCATGGGCCGCACCTTTCAGGAATCCGTGCAGAAAGCCCTGCGCAGCCTCGAAACCGGGCTCGCCGGCTTTGACGAGATCGCGATCGCCGGCCTAGACGAAGCCGAGGACCAGAGCGCGCGGCGCACCGCGGTGATGGCCGCCCTCTCCCAGCCCACGCCCGACCGGCTGCGCGTCATCGCTCAGGCCTTCCGCGAAGGGCTGACGGTGGAGGACGTGCACCAGGCCTGTTCCTACGAGCCCTGGTTCCTGCGCCAGATCGAGGACATCGTGGCCGCCGAGGAACAGGTGCGCATGCTGGGGCTTCCCAAGGATGCGAACGGCCTGTTCGCGCTGAAGAGCATGGGCTTTTCCGATGCGCGCCTGGCCCAGCTTTCAAACACCGACGAGGACGGCGTGCGCGCCCTGCGCTGGCGGCTCGGCGTGCGTCCGGTCTTCAAGCGGGTGGACACCTGCGCGGCCGA
>JBKHAZ010000097.1:0-9098 GCA_046542605.1 Oceanicaulis sp.
AGCGCTGGGCGCGCCCTTCCTCGGCCATCTCGGCGGCTGACCGTTGCGCGGCGCGCCGCCGCTTTCGCTGGATTCCCGGGCGCCGGGCTGGTATCGCCACACCCGGTCTTGAGGGAGCCGCCATGAAAGCCCTGTTTTCCAGAGCCCGCCCGTCGGCGAATCTCGTCGTGTTCGGCTTCGCGGTGGCGCTGATCGTCTTCGCCGCCGACCAGGCCACCAAGCTGTGGATCCTCAACGGGCTCGATCTCGACGCGCGCGCGCCGGGCGATTCGATCGTCATCATCGACCCGATCTTCCAGCTCACCATGGTCTGGAACCGCGGCGTCAGCTTCGGCCTGTTCCCCGCCGACAGCTGGTGGCAGCGCGCGCTTTTGATCGCGGTGTCGCTGATCATCTCCGGGCTGTTGTCGGTGTGGATGTTCTCCGCCACGCGCCGGCTTCAGGCGCTGGCCTTCGGCATGATCATCGGCGGCGCCATCGGCAACGTGCTCGACCGGTTCTTCTACGGCGCGGTGGCCGACTTCCTGGATTTCTCCGGGATGTATTTTCCCTACGTGTTCAACATCGCCGACGCAGGCATCAGCGTCGGCGTGGCGGTGCTGCTGCTCGACCTGATCATGAACGGGGAAACGGACCGCTAGGCCCGGCCCGGTCCGGGCGCCGAGAAGGCTGGTCATCTCCGGCGCACCTCTGTTAGAAGTTTCGCAAGCATTTTGAAGCGGAAGGCTCGACGACATGCGAATTCGCTCCCTGCTCATCGTTTCAGCGGCCGCCCTGATCGGCGCCAGCGCGTGTTCTTCGGGCGTGCGCCAGGCGCTCGGCGCCGAACGCGCCACGCCCGACGAGTTCCGCGTCGTCACCATCGCGCCGCTCACCGTGCCGCCGGAATACAATCTGCGCCCGCCCCAGCCCGGCGAGCTTCGCGCCGAAGACGTGTTCCAGGACCGCCAGGCGCGCCGCGCCCTGTTCGGCGATCTGGATTCCTCGCGCGCCTCGGACGGTGAAATCCTGTTCGTCTCCCGCGCCGGCGCCGCGGACGCCAATCCGGACGTGCGCGCCCTGATCGACGGAGAGACCGCGGCCATCGTGCGCAAGCGCGAGAGCCTGGCGGACCGCGTCCTGTTCTGGCGCCAGCCCGAGCGGCTCGTCAACGATGACGGCGAGCCCCTCGACCCGGAAAGCGAGCGCGCCCGCATCGAGCGCATCACCGGCGGCGGCGATGTGGAGATCGAGCGCCGTCGCGGCGGCCGGACCAAGCTGCCGGGCCTTTAAGACCCTGTTATAATATAACTAATGATAACGGCCCGGGGCGAGCTCCGGGCCGTATTTCGTTGCGGCGCCGATTTGACACCTGGCGGCGACCGGCGGACAACTGGGGCGCAAACAAGGATCGGGGAGGATCTGTCATGTTGCGCATTTTATTGGCCGGCGCGTGCGCCGCCGCCGCGCTCGCCGCGTCCGCGTTCGCCCAGGACGCCGGCGCGAACGAGCCGCTCACCATCATTCACGCCGGAACGCTGATCGCGGCGCCGGGCGAGGAACGGCCGCGGCGCGAGGTCTCAATCCTGGTGCGCGGCGAGCGCATCGAGGCGATCGAAGACGGCTTCGTCACCCGGGAGGACGCGCGCATCGTCGATCTTTCCGACGATCACGTGATGCCGGGCTTTATCGACGCCCATGTCCACATCACCGGCCAGCAGGGTCCGGGCCGGCGGATCGCCAACTTCACCGAAGGCCCGGCCGACAACGCCATCGACGGCGTGCTTTACGCCGGGCGCACGGTGCGCGCCGGGTTCACCACCATTCAGGACGTGGGCGGAAACATGGAGGCGGTGCGCGCCCTGCGCGACGGCGTGCGGGCCGGAGACTTCATCGGGCCGCGCCTGCGCATCGCCGGCGGCGCGGTGACGCCCACCGGCGGACATGGCGATTCCAACGGCTGGTCGGTGCAGATCCTGCGCGAGACCGGCAGCCCCTACGCCTGCAACGGCGCGGACGATTGCGCGCGCGCCGTACGCCAGCTCGTCCAGGAAGGCGCCGACGTCATCAAGATCACCGCAACCGGCGGGGTGTTGTCCTCCACGGGCGCCGGGGTGGAGCAGCAATTTTTCCAGCGCGAGCTGGAAGCCATCGTCGGCGCGGCGCACATGATGGGCCGGCGGGTCACCGCCCACGCCCACGGCGTGACGGGGATCAACGCCTTCCTGCGCGCGGGCGGGGATTCCATCGAGCACGGCACCTATCTCGACCGCGAATCGATCCGCCTGTTCCGCGAGAACGGCGCGGTGCTGGTGCCCACCGCCATGGCCGGCGCCTGGGTCGCCGACCAGGCCGATTCGGGCTGGATGACGCCCTTCCAGGCCGCCAAGGCCCGCATGGTCGGTCCGCAAATGCTGGAAATGGTCCGCCGCGCCCATGAGGGCGGGGTCACCATCGCCTTCGGGACCGATTCCGGGGTTTCGGCCCACGGCGACAACGCGCAAGAGTTCGAGCTCTACGTGGAAGCCGGCATGACGCCCATGGAAGCGATCGCCAGCGCCACCACGATCGGCGCGCGCCATGTGCAGATGGAGGACCGCATCGGCCGCATCGCGCCGGGCTTCTACGCCGACATCGTCGCCGTGGACGGCGACCCGCTCGCCAACATCTCCGAGCTCACCGACGTGGACTTCGTGATGAAGGGCGGGGACGTGGTGGTCAGCGAGGGGTAGGGGCGCGCCTCACGATCCTGAATTCCCGGGCGCCCGAAGGGCGACCCGGGCCCTTGTGCCGGACAAGTCGCCTGCGCCAGTATCACGACAAAGGTCCCGGATCGGCGCCCGGATTTCGATCCGGGCCTGTCCGGGAATTCCTGTCTTCTTCAACGAGTCAGTAATGTCCCAACTCGACGACGCCTTTTCCGGCACCAAGCCGATCGCCGACGCGCTGAAATTCGACGAAGCCGCGCTGAAAGCCTGGCTGGAGCAGAATGTGGAGGGCTTCGAAGGCCCGCTCACGATCGAGCAGTTCAAGGGCGGCCAGTCGAACCCGACCTATAAGCTGGAGGCCAAGTCCGGCCGCTACGTGCTGCGCCGCAAGCCGCCGGGCAAGCTTCTGCCCAGCGCCCACGCGGTGGACCGCGAATTCAAGGTGATGCGCGCGCTCGGCGGAGAAGGCTTCCCGGTCCCGAAAATGCACGGGCTCTGCGAGGACGGGAGCATCATCGGGACGGCGTTCTACGTGATGGATTTCGTCGAGGGTCGGATCTTCTGGGACCCGTATCTGCCCGATCTCGATCCGTCAGAGCGCGCGGCGATCTATGACGCGTCGAACGCCACGCTCGCCCAGCTTCACTCCATCGATTACGAAAAGGTCGGCCTTGGCGATTACGGCAAGCCCGGCAATTATTTCGAGCGTCAGATCGGGCGCTGGACCAAGCAGTACAAGGCCGCCGAAACCCATGAGATCAAGGCCATGGACGCCCTGATCGAATGGCTGCCCGCCCATGCGCCCGACCAGGAGCGCACCAGCGTCGTCCATGGCGACTATCGCCTGGACAACATGATCTTCCATCCCGAAGAGCCGCGCGTCATCGCGGTGCTGGACTGGGAGCTTTCGACGCTGGGCGATCCGCTGGCCGACTTCACCTATCAGCTCATGCAATGGCGCACGCCGAAGGATATCCGGTCCGGCTTCCTGGGCGTCGATCTGAAGGCGCTCGGCATCCCAACCGAGGAGGAGTACGTCGCGGCGTACTGCAAGCGCACCGGCCGCGACGGCATCCCCAAGCTCGATTTCTACATCGCCTACAACATCTTCCGCCTGGCCGGCATCGCCCAGGGCGTTTACGCCCGCTCGGTCCAGGGCAACGCGTCGAACGAACGCGCCCGGGAACTCGGCGCGCTGGTGGAGCCCATGGCGGAATACGCCTGGGGGATCGCGAAGGGGGCGTAGCGCTTTTCGCGCTGCGCGTTCTTTGCGGGAGGCCGGGAGCCCGGACCGGGGACAGCGCTTCAAGCGCGCCGCCAACCGTCAAAGTCGGTTCGCTGCGCCGGACCTCCCCTTCGCTCCCATATAGGGGAAGAAGGGGAGGATGGGGGTGCAGGATGAAACGCAGCTGATCCTGGACAGGCGGAAAAAGGGGGAGAGTTCGACGACCCCTACTGCGAGTCTGCATCTTCCAGATCCTCGGCGCCGGGCAGGTCGCCCTCGGCGAGCTTGGAGCGCAGAAGCTCGGTGGCGGCGGAGACGTCGCCGCGATGGTTGCCGATCACCGAGGTGATCTGCTCGCGCTGGGTCTGGGCGAGCCAGATGCCCATCACCTGAACGTCGACCACGTGCAGATCGCCCTCATCGTCCTCCAGAACGCGCCAGTTGACCTCGTAGTCTTCGCCCTCCGGTCCGCCGGTGACGATCGTCTCGACGACATGGTCGCCGGGCCGCCGCGTGACCGAGCCGGTCACCTCCAGCTCCTGTCCGGCGTAATTGGTCAGCTCGTTCTCGTAGACCGAGAAGGCGTATTCGCGGAACGTGTCGCGGAACTGCGACAGCTCCTCCTCGCCCGCGGTGCGCCGATAGCGGCCGAGCACGAAATTGGTGATGCGGTCCATGTCGGCCAGCGACTGGACCTTGTCGCGAAACTGCTCGCGCACGCTGTCGAGCTGCGCCTCGCCGGCCTCCAGCGATTGCAGGGTGGAGATCACCTCCTGGGCGTTCTCCGAGACGAAGGCTTCGGCGTCCTGGGCGGAGGCCTGGCCGAACACCGGCGCGGTGAGCATCGCGAAGGCGGTCATCAGGGTGAAGGCGGCGGTGCGGGCGGAATGCATCATCGTGTGTCGTCCTTCCGGCCGGGCGCTGAAGCCGGGCCTGTCACCGGTGCGGCGCGCCGCACTCATTCGAACTCGGGCAGATCGTCGTAAGAGCTTTCATCGCGCGCGCCGTCGGAGATGGCGCGTCGGCGGGCCTGACGCCAAGCCGAGCGCGCCTGCACATAGGGATCGATGGCGGTGCGATCCAGCGTGTCCATGACGTTCCGGGCGCGCGCGCGCTGGTCGATCCCGTTCAAGGTGCGAAGCGCCCAGGCCTCTTCGGACCCGGAAAAGTCCTCGTTCCAGTTCATCGGGTGGGGATAGCGGTCGACCAAGCGGCCGGTTCCGTCCCGAACGCTGCTCGGCCCGAGAATCGGCAGCATCAGATAAGGCCCTTCCGGCACGCCCCAGCGCGCCAGGGTCTGGCCGAAATCCTCCTCATGTTGCGGCACGCCTCGGTGCTTTGCGATCGGGATGAGTCCGGCGAGCCCGAACACCGTGTCCACGGCGAAGCTCGCCGCGACATCCGAAGCGGAGGCGAAATCGCCCTGCAGCACCTCGTTGGCGAAGACCACAGGCCGGTTGAGATTGTCGAACACGTTGCGCACGCTGGCCCGGACGGGCTCGGGCGTGACGGCGGTGTAGGCGTCGGCCGCCGGCTCAAGCACCACATCGTCCAGTGTCATGTTGAACTGGAACACCGTCCGGTTGACCGGCTCGAACGGGTCGTTGGCCTCCCGGGCGTCCGGCGTCGACGCGCAGGCCGCGGCGACGAGCATGAACAAGGGTGCGGCCGGCCGCACGCGTTTAAAAACGACGTTGCAAAAAATGAAAGCCTCTCCCGGCGTGCGTCCGTCCCCGCCTGTGAAGATTTGGCGACAGAAGCTCAAACGTCAACGCTCAAGGGCGTGTTCCAGCTTCGCTGGGCGAGGGTGTGCCGCAAAAGACGCATTGAAACTGGACGGATAATCGCATAAAGATATCTTTATATCGTGCGGCGACTCTTGCCGCTGAGCCGATAAAAGGTGTCTCATGACGATCGCCGCCCGCAGCGCTCCCGGCCAGGGCCAGTCGATGAAGGTTTCGTTCGAGTTCTTTCCGCCTAAGAACGAGGATATGGAGGCGCGTCTCTGGGAGTCCATCGGACGGCTGGAGCCGCTCAATCCGCACTTCGTTTCGGTCACCTACGGGGCGGGCGGGTCGACCCGCAACCGCACGCACCGCACCGTGCGCCGCCTGGTCAAGGAGACCGGCATGAAGCCGGCCGCGCACCTGACCTGCGTGTCGGCGACGTGTGAAGAAATCGACGGCGTGATTCGCGACTACTGGGAGGCGGGTGTTCGTCACATCGTCGCGCTGCGCGGCGATCCGCCCGAAGGGATCGGCGAGAAATACACCCCGCACGAGGGCGGCTATGTGAACGCCTCCGATCTCGCAGCGGGCATCAAGCGCATCGGCGATTTCGAGATCTCCGTGGGCTGCTATCCCGAAAAGCACCCGGAAAGCCCGGATTACGATTACGATATCGATCTTCTGAAAAAGAAGATCGACAATGGCGCGACGCGCGCGATCACCCAGTTCTTCTTCGAGGCGGACACCTATTTCCGCTTTGTGGAGCGCGTGCGCAAGGCCGGGATCGATATTCCCATCGTGCCGGGGATCATGCTGCAGCCCAATTTCAAGGGTTTGAAGCGCATGGCCGGCATGTGCGGGTCGAACATCCCGAAGTGGATGGATGAGCTTTACGAGGGCCTTGAGGACGATCCCAAGACGCGCGAGCTGGTCACCGCCCATGTGGCGGCCGAGCTGGTGTCGGGCCTGGCCGAGGGCGGGGCCGACCAGTTCCACCTCTACACGCTGAACCGGGCCGATCTGGCGCTGTCCACCTGCGCCCTGCTCGGGGTGAAGCCGGAAGCCGAACAAGCCGCCGCGTAGGCTGCGCCGCAACAAGCGAGAGAGTGATGACTCGACGTGAGAGAATCGACGCGCTCGAGGCGTTGAGCCGCAAGCGCATCCTTGTTCTGGACGGCGCCATGGGCACCCAGATCCAGACTTACAAGCTTCAAGAGAACGATTATCGCGGCGAGCGCTTCGCCGACTGGCCGGTCTCGATCCAGGGCAATAACGAGACGCTGAACCTGTCCGATCCCGGCCTGATCGAGGAGATCCACACCGCCTTCTTCGAGGCCGGCGCGGACATGATCGAGACCAACACCTTCTCCGCCACCCAGATCGCCCAGGCCGATTACCAGATGGAAAGCCTGGCCGCGGAAATCGCCGAGGCCGGCGCGCGGATCGCGCGCGCCGCGGCCGACAAGCGCGAGACCGAGACCGGCGAGCCCAAAGCCGTGCTCGGCGCCATCGGGCCGACGAACAAGACGCTCTCGCTCTCGCCCGACGTGGAGGACCCCGGCTTTCGGGCCGTGACCTTCGATGAAGTGCGCGACACCTACGCCGAACAGGCGCGCGCCATGGCCGAGCATGTGGACTTCTTCCTGATCGAGACGATCTTCGACACGCTCAACGCCAAGGCCGCGATCAAGGCGATCCTGGATTGCCGCCGCGACGGTACGGTGGCCGAAGACATCCCGATCATCCTGTCGGGCACGATCACCGATGCGTCCGGCCGCACCCTGTCCGGCCAGACCACCGAGGCGTTCTACAATTCGGTCCGCCACGCCCAGCCCTGGGCGGTGGGGCTCAATTGCGCGCTCGGGGCCAAGGAATTGCGCCCCTATGTCAAGGAACTCGCCCGCATCGCCGAGTGCAAGGTGCTGGCCTATCCCAACGCCGGCCTGCCCAACGCCTTCGGCGAATACGACGAGACGCCCGAGCAGACCGCCGGCTTCGTGGCCGAATGGGCCGATGAGGGCCTGGTGAACATTCTCGGCGGCTGCTGCGGCACCACGCCGGCGCACATCAAAGCGATCGCGAAAGCCGCCCACGCCGGCGAGCCGCGCAAACCCATTGAACGGCCGAAGGCGATGCGCCTGTCCGGGCTGGAACCGTTCGAACTGGCGTGACGAGGTGGAGCCCCCAATGGGGGGTGTCGGGGGCCGTGGCGGGCTGCGCCATACCGACCCCTCCAGAATCGTGGAGGACGCGATGAGCATGGCTGAAAGCGAGACCGAGGCCGGCGCGGGCCGCGTCGAGATCCGCGACTGGTCGCTCTGGACCAAGCATGTGCGCGGCGCTCCGGCGCTGGTCGCGCTCTTGGAAGCGCTCGCGGAGGACGAAGTCGTCGAACTGGTCGTGGACGGGCGCCGCGGCGAGTGGGTGAAGAAAAAGAGCAGCGCCAGCGGGGCGCCGACGCCGGGTCTGAAGCCGGTGGGACGGATGAGGGATACGTGGTTCGAGTGGTTCAAAACCCGGCGCGGAGATCTGGTCAGCATTGCGCCGGCCGGGGACGCGCTTTTGCTGTCCGCCGCCGATGCGGCCGGCTGCACGGCGCTGTTCACCGAAGACATGAGCGACGGCGCCCGGTTCGGGCGCGTCGAGATCGTCGATCCTTTCGCGCCGGACGGCCTGTCGGCCCGTGCGCAAGAACTCCTGACTGCTTGAGAGGCTGAAGCCATGACCGAAGAGACGACGACCCGGAGCCGCGCCATCTTCGTCAATGTGGGCGAGCGCACCAACGTCACCGGCTCGGCGCGGTTTCGCAAGCTGATCAAGGACGGCGACTACGTCACCGCCCTGGAGGTCGCCCGCCAGCAGGTGGAGAACGGCGCCCAGGTCATCGACGTGAACATGGACGAGGGCCTTCTCGATTCCAAACAGGCCATGGTCACCTTCCTCAACCTGATTGCGGCCGAACCCGACATTGCGCGCGTGCCGATCATGATCGACTCCTCCAAATGGGAGGTGATCGAGGCCGGCTTGAAATGCGTGCAGGGCAAGGCGATCGTGAACTCGATCTCGATGAAGGAAGGCGAAGCGGAATTCCTCGCCCACGCCCGCGCCTGCAAGGATTACGGCGCCGCGGTCGTGGTCATGGCCTTCGACGAGGACGGCCAGGCCGACACCGCCAAACGCAAGATCGAGATCTGCGAGCGCGCCTACAAGCTGCTGGTGGACGAGGTCGGCTTCGACCCCAACGACATCATTTTCGACCCGAACATCTTCGCCGTGGCGACGGGTATCGAGGAGCACAACAATTACGCGGTGGACTTCATCGAAGCCACCGAATGGATCCGCAAGAACCTGCCGGGCGCGCACATTTCCGGCGGGGTGTCGAACATCTCCTTCTCGTTCCGCGGCAACGAGCCGGTGCGCCGGGCCATGCACTCGGTCTTCCTCTACCACGCCATCAAG
>JBKHAZ010000098.1:0-9096 GCA_046542605.1 Oceanicaulis sp.
CCGACGCGCGCGCCGAACCACACAGCGCCGACTTCCCCCTCGGCGTGGCGCGCGCCCAGGTGCATTCCACCTATGTGATCGCCCAGACCGGCGACGGGCTCGTCATCGTCGATCAGCACGCCGCCCACGAGCGCCTGGTCTATGAGCGCATGAAACAGCAGATCGCGGCCTCGGGCGTAGCACGGCAATCCCTTCTGGTGCCTGAGATCGTCGATCTGGACGAGGCCGAGGCGCGCCGCGTGCTGGACCGGGCCGACGAACTCGCCGAACTCGGCCTCGTCGTCGAACCCTTCGGCCAGGGCGCGATCTGCGTGCGCGAAACCCCGGCGCTTTTGAAAAAACTGGACGTACAGGGCCTGATCCGCGACCTCGCCGACGAGCTCGCCGAGTACGACGAGGCGCTGAGCCTGAAAGAAAAGCTCGAAGAGGTGGTGGGCACGATGGCCTGCCACGGCTCGGTGCGCGCGGGCCGGCGGCTGACGGGCGAGGAGATGAACGCGCTTTTGCGCGAGATGGAGGCGACGCCCCATTCCGGCCAGTGCAATCACGGCCGGCCCACCTATGTGGAGCTGAAGCTGGCTGATATCGAGCGGCTGTTCGGCCGGCGCTGACGCGTGCTTAACGCCGCGGCGAGACTTGTGTGCAAGTCTGCTTCACAGACCGCGAAAGCGGCGGACGCACTGAGCGGGAGCGGACGGCGTGAAAGACGACACATCGCCCTGGCTGGGCCTCATCCTTCTCGCGCCCTTCGTGGCGCTCTGCCTGATCTCGGCGAACGCACTCGGCACCCTCTCGCAAACCAGCAGCCGGACCGGATCGGCGGCCGCCGCCGCGGAGTTGGCCGCGCGCGCCGCGGTGGTGATGGACGATCTTCAAAGCGAGCGCTCCAACGCCGCCGCCATGCGCCTGGCCGAAGGTTTGATGTCGCAGCCGCAATTCCGCGACCGCACCGTGAGCACGGACCGCACCATCGCCAATCTCTTCGCGCTGGCCGACACCCCTGCGGGCGGGCTAACACCCGATAGCGCCGTGCGCCTGCGCGGCAGCCTTTCGGGCCTTGAAGAGGCGCGCAGGCTCGCGGCCGATCCGGCCACCCCCCTTGGGCCGGTCGTGAACGGCTACACCGCGACGCTGAAACGCTTCATGGATGCTCTGGCGCTGGAATTCGCGGCGACCCACGCCGCCGAACGGGATTTCACCACCGCCTTCATCATGCTTGCGCGGCTGCACGAACGCATCGCCATCGAAACCAGCATCGGCCTGACGAGCTTCAGCGGCGGCGAAGTGTCCGCGTCCTCCCACCGCGTCTTCCTTGAAGCGGTGGCGCCGCAGGAAGCGCTGATACAAACCTTCAATGATCTCTCCGGCCCGGACTGGTCGGCGCGGCTTTCCGAGGTGCTCGCACGGGTCGACGCGGAGCGCCTCCACGCCGCGCGCGAAGCGGTCGTCGCGGTCGGGTATGGCGGTGCGCTGGACGCCACCCACCGCACCTTCTGGCGCGAGGAGCGGCTGCCGGCCTATTTCGATCTCGGCGTGTTCCGGAACCGGTTCGCCCAGGAGGGAATCAGCGAAATGCTTCACACGGTCCGGGCGAATAACGCCGAAGTCGTGCGCGCGGCCGGCCTGCAGATCTTGCTGCTTCTGATTGCAACGGGCGCGACGGTGTTGGGATTCGCACGCCTCGCCGCGCGCACCGGACCGGCGCCGCGCCGGCGCCCGAACAGGCTCCGCCCCTGCACCCTGCCGGGTGATCAGGCGCGTTTGAGAAACCGCACCACCGTGTCGCCGGCCTCGAGCATGTCGAGCGCCGCCCACCCTTCGGGCGGCTCGAAGGTCGAGCGCTTCGCCTCCTCCAGCACCACCAGGGCATCGGCGGCGAGCCAGCCGCCCTCGGCGAGTTTTGAAAGCGCAACCTCGCCCAGCCCCTTGCCGTAGGGCGGGTCCATGAAGGCCAGATCGAACGGCGCGCCGACTTTTTCCGGCTTCTTGCCCAGATCGGTGGCGTCGCGCCGGTGCAGCTTGGTGCAGCCGTAAAGCTGGAGCGCCTCCACATTGGTGCGGATGGCGCCGCGCGCGGCGGCCTCGGTCTCGACAAACAGCGCGAACACCGCGCCGCGGCTGATCGCCTCCAGCCCCAGCGCGCCGGATCCGGCGAACAGGTCGAGGACGCGCGCGCCCTCCAGCGCCGGCGCCCAGGGGGCGTGGGCGAGCTTGTTGAACACGGCTTCGCGCACCCGGTCCGTGGTGGGGCGGGTGGAAAGGCCCTTGGGCGCCTGTATGGGGCGGCCCTTATGGACGCCGGCGACGATTCGCATGGTCTTTCGGCGAGCTGAGCTCGCCTTTCTTTCCCGCGTCGCGGCGATCCTGACGCGTCGCGCCTTTGCCGGCGGGCTTTCCCTTCGCCGCCGGCTCGGCCTTGCGGGCGGCCTTGCGCGCCTTGTGGCCGGGCGCCGATTTCGGGCTCGCCTTGGCCCAGCCGTCCTTGTTCTGCGGTTTCGCCTTCGGCTTGGGCTTGAAGCCGGACTGGCCGCGCGCCGGTTCGGAGCGCGCCTTCGCCGTGCCGGTGTTTTCCGCTCCACCCTCTGCGCCTGCTTTCGCCGGATGGCCGTCGCGATCCAGCGGGTAGAGCCGGCCCAGCTGATCGCGCAGCACCGAGAGCTTGACCTCCTCCACCTCGCCGCGCTTCAGCGCACCCAGCTGAAACGGGCCGTAGGCGGTGCGCATGAGCCGGTTCACCGTCAGGCCCACGCTGGCGAGCACCTTGCGCACCTCGCGGTTCTTGCCCTCCTTCAGTCCGACCGTGAGCCAGACATTGGCGCCGGTGCGCCGGTCCACCGTGACTTCGACGGGGCCGTAGACGACCCCGTCCACCACCGCGCCGTCGGCCAACTTGGCGAGCGCCGCGTCGTCGGCCTTGCCGAAGGCGCGCACGCGATAGCGGCGCGTCCAACCGGTGGCGGGCAGTTCCAGCACGCGGGCGAGTTCGCCGTCATTGGTGAGCAGCAACAGGCCTTCGGAATTCAGGTCCAGCCGGCCCACGCTGATCACCCGGCCCATATCGGTCGGCAGCTGACCGAACACGGTCTCGCGCCCTTCGGGATCGTGGTGGGTGGTCAAAAGCCCGGTGGGCTTGTGATAGCGCCACACCCGCGTTGGCGGACGCTCGCCCACGGGCTGACCGTCCAGGGCGATCTCGTCGCCGGGCTGGACGTTGAAGGCGGGACTGTCGAGCGTTTTCCCGTTCACGCTGATCCGGCCGGCCTCGATCAGGCGTTCGGCCTCGCGCCTTGACGCCACCCCGATATGGGCGAGCGCCTTGGCGATGCGTTCGCCGGGTCTTGAAGGTTCGTCGGACAAGGCTTTACGGATCGCTCCGGTCGGGACTAGAGGAACGGGCATGATGACCCGCGATGACCGCTTTATGGGGCTGGCTCTGGCCCGAGCGCAAGCCGCAGCCGCCGCCGGGGAGACGCCGGTGGGCGCGGTGATCGTCGATCCGGCGACCGATCGGGTGATCGCCCAAGCCGCCAACGCCCCGATCGCCGGCTGTGATCCCACCGCTCACGCCGAGATCGCCGCGATCCGCGCCGCCGGGGCTTCGCTCGGCAATTACCGGCTCACAGGGCTTGAGCTATATGTGACGCTTGAACCGTGCGCCATGTGCGCCGGGGCCATCAGCCACGCCCGGATCGGCCGGGTGGTCTTCGCAGCCTTCGACCCCAAGGGCGGGGCGGTGGAGCACGGTCCGCGCTTTTTTCAGCTGTCCACCTGTCATTGGCGCCCCGAGGTGACCGGCGGGGTCCGCGCCGAGGAGGCTTCCGCGATGCTGAAGGCGTTTTTCCGGGCCCGGCGGCAAAAGCGCTAGACGCCGAGCCGGGCGCGCGCGGTGTCGCAATCGGCCGCAATCTGCGCCTTCAGCTGATCGAGGCCGTCGAATTTACGCTCGCTGCGGATGAAGCCCAGAAGGGCGACCTCGAGCGTCTTGCCGTAGAGATTTTCGGAAAAGTCGAACAAATGGGTTTCCAGACGCGCCTCGACGCCGTCCACGGTCGGGCGCCGTCCCAGATTGGCGACGCCGGGCGCCACCCGCCCGTCCTCCAGGCGCGCTTGCACCGCATAGACCCCGAAGGCCGGGCGCACATAGGCGCCAAGCGCGATGTTGGCGGTGGGAAATCCGATGGTGCGGCCGCGCTTGTCGCCTTCGGCCACCGCACCCTCGACGGCGAACGGCCGGCCGAGCAGCGACGCGGCGGTTTCAGGGTCTCCCTCGCGCAGCGCCTTGCGCACGTCGGAAGAGGAAATCTTCCGCTCAGCCCCCTCGGCGGCCACCGCGTCGGCGATGCGCGCCTCGACGCCGAACCGCGCGCCGATCTCCTTCAGCGCGGCGGCGTTACCCGCCCGGTCCCTGCCGAAGCAGAAATCGGCCCCGGTCACCACCCCCTTCAGGCCAAGGCCGTGCGCGAGCACCTCCTCCACGAAGGCCGGCGGGGTCATGCCGGCGAGCGTGCGGTCGAACGCGATGTGATGGACGAGATCGACGCCCTCGCGCTGCAGGGCGCGCACGCGCTGGGCCTCGCTCATCAGAGCGAACGGCTCGGCTTCGGGCTGAAAGACCAGGCGGGGATGGGGCGTGAACACGGCCGCCGCGGACGGCGCGCCCAGCTCGGCGGCGAGTGCGCGCGCCGTGGCGATCACCGCAGCGTGGCCCCGGTGCACCCCGTCGAAATTGCCCAGCGCCGCCACCGCGCCGCGTGCGGTTTCGGGCAGGCCGGCATGGCCGTGATAGACGCTCATGAGGCCTTTAAGCCGCCGATTTGCGGCGCTTCCTGACGATCACCTCGGCGTCGGCCTCCATGCAGGTCTGGCCGTCCACCTCGCACACGCACGCCAATTTGACCCGGCGCGCCTTCACGTCAACTTCGGTGACCGTGGCGCGCGCCACCACGGTGTCGCCAATGCGCACCGGGCGTTCAAACCGCATGGTCATGCCCGCAAAGACCGCGCCGGGACCGGGCAGGTGATTGCCCAGGACGCAGGAAATGAAGCTCGCCACCAATGCGCCGTGGGCGATGCGCCCGCGAAACGGCGAGCGCGCGGCGTAGGCCTCGTCCATGTGCAGCGGATTGAAGTCGCCGGACACCTCGGCGAACTTGGCCACGGCCGCCTCGTCGACCAGGCGGGTGATCTCCGCAGTCCGGCCCACCTCCAGCTCGTTGATGCCGTAGCCTTCAAAATCGCTCATGATTCTCGCGCTCCTGCCGGTATGGCCGCGTGTTTAACCGATTTTTGACCGCACGTGTCTAGTTTCTCATTCCAGAGGGCGGCGAACGTAAGAAATCGCCGCTCCAGGTGGTGGATGTAGAAACGGAGTTGGGGCGATGGCGGTCGAGATGTCGATGCCGATCCTGGTGGTGGACGATTACAAGACGATGGTCCGCATCATCAAGAATCTTCTCAAGCAGATCGGCTTTGAGAATGTGGACGAAGCTTCGGACGGCACCGAAGCCTTCGAGCTGATGAAGAAGAAGAAGTATGGTCTGGTCATCTCCGACTGGAACATGGAGCCGATGACCGGCTACGAGCTTCTGCAGAAGGTGCGCGCCGACGACAGCACCAAGACGACGCCCTTCATCATGGTCACCGCGGAATCGAAGACGGAAAACGTCATCGCTGCGAAAAAGGCCGGCGTGAACAATTATATCGTCAAGCCGTTCAACGCAGGCACGCTGAAAGCGAAGATGACCGCCGTCATCGGCGACTTCTAAGCGTCCGACAGCACACCGAAGGACTGACGCGCGAGGCCGCCCTGCGAGGCGAGGCCCTGACCCGCGCTCCGCAACCTTAGGGAAGGAAATCCATGCCCGCCGCAGAAGTCGCAGCGCAGATCCGCGAGAGCCTGAGATCGGTTAAAGCCGCCGATCTCAAGGACGCGCAGCTGATCGAGGTGCTCCGCCTCGCCCAGCAACTCACAGACACAATGCAGATGTTCTTCGGCTCGCTGGATCGCTCGATCCATGACGAGTTCGTCTCCATCGCCAGCTATATCGCCCGCACCCGCGACGAGATCGCCCAGCTGCGCCCCAACGACATCAAGGAGCAGCGCATCCCGGTCGCCGGCGCCGAGCTTGAAGCCGTCGTCACCGACACCGAAAAGGCGACCGAGGCGATCATGAGCGAGGCTGAGTCTCTGATGGCGGCTGAGCCGACCGATCTTGACGCCTACAAGGCCCAGGTCGACGAGGCGATGTGCCGGATCATCGAGAACTGCTCATTCCAGGATCTCGCCGGCCAGCGCGTCTCCAAGGTCGTCGCCTCGCTGAAACACATCGAGAGCCGGGTGGCCCGTTTCGCCGCCACCATGGGCGTGCACGACGCGGACATGACCGACGAGGAGCGCGCGGAAGCCGAGCGCAAGTCCAAGCTCCACCTCAACGGCCCCGCGCAAGGCGGGCCGGAGACCAAGCAGGATGATATCGACGCCCTGATGAGCATGGACCAGGATGCGATCGACTCGCTGTTCGACTAGGTCTCAACGGCCAACGAGACCCGCTAACGCCTCGCCTCACGGCGGGGCGTTTGGCGTTCAGGCGCTTGAAGCGCCGCTCAACGTCCTCTTGTTTGCGGGCGCAGGATGCGTTCCCGCCCCTACTCCACCCGCCGATACACGCCGTGGATCCCGATCTCCCCGCCCATCGCGGCGAGATACTCGCCCATGAGCGCTTCGATCTGGTCGAGATCCTCGACCCGGCAGAAGCCTTCGGGATCGAGCGTGATCCGCGCCGCATCGCGCACCGGGTCGGACAGTTTCGAGCAGTCGGGCTGGTGATAGCTCACCACCGCGCCCTCATCGTAAACCCAGGCGACGCCGTAGCCGACGCCATCGGCGCGCGGCAGCTGGGCGAGATAGATGTTCCCGCTGATCTGACGGAAGCGCACGTCCTGATGGGGAAAATCCGGCGTCTCGGACACATAGCGGCGGCGTTGGTTCGACACCGCCCCGCGCCAGGTCTCCCGGTCCCACTCGGTCCCGTCGGGATGGGTGGGCCAGTGGGCGAAGACGCCGTCCTGCAGGGGCGTGTCGGCGCGCCAAAAGCCCACCAGCTCCTCCTGGCTGGTGAAGCAGCCGGCAGGAAGCAAGGCGGCGGCGCCGAGCGCTGCGGCCTTCAGCGCCGCCGCCAGCCTCATGGCGTCTGCCCGTAGAAGGGCTCGCACGCCTTCACCAGCCACTCGGCCGCTTCGCCGTCCAGGAAGGGCAGCACCTTCTCACGCACCTGGCCGTGATAGGCGTCGAGCCAGGCGATTTCGTCCGATGTCAGCAAGGTGAGGTCCACGAGCCCGCGATGAATCGGCGCCATGGTCAGCGTTTCAAAGCCCAGCATCTTGCGGTCGCCGTGCGGGGGCACGTCAGCGGGCGGCGTGACGAATTGCAGGTTCTCGATGCGGATACCGTAGGCGCCGACCTGGTAATAGCCCGGCTCGTTGGACACGATCATCCCGGGTTTCAGCGGAACCGTATTGGGCGCCTTGGAGATGCGCTGCGGGCCTTCATGGACGCCAAGATAGCTGCCCACGCCATGGCCGGTGCCGTGATCATAATCATGGCCGGCCACCCACAGCGGAGCGCGCGCCAGCGCGTCCAGCGCGGCGCCGCTGGTGCCTTCGGGGAAGCGGATCACCGACAGCGCGATATGGCCTTTGAGCACAAGGGTGAAATGCCTGCGCTGGGCCTCGCTCGGCTGGCCGATGGGAACGGTGCGGGTGATGTCGGTGGTGCCGTCGGGATACTGGCCGCCGGAATCCACCAGGTAGAGCGAGCCTTGCTCCAGCTTGCGGGTCGAGGCGGTGTTCACCCGGTAGTGCGGAAACGCGCCGTTGGGCCCGGCCGCGGAGATCGTTTCGAAACTGATATCCTTCAGCTCGGCCGAGCTGCGGCGGAATTCCTCCAGCTTCACGGCCGCCTCGATCTCATCGACCGCGCCCGACTGGGCTTCGGTGTCGATCCAGTGCAGGAACCGCGCGATCGCCGCGCCGTCGCGGATATGGGCGGCTTTCGAGCCCTCGATCTCCACGGCGTTCTTGCACGCCTTCGGCAGCGCCACCGGATCGGACCCGCGCTTGATCGTCGCCCCGCCCGCTTCGAGCTGCTGGAACACCCAGACCGAGCTGACCGCGGGATCGACCCGGACGGTCTTGCCCGACAGGCTCTTGAGGCCTTCGCCGAACTCGGTCTCGGGGCGCACGCTGACCTCATTGCCCAGATGCGCGCGCGCGGCGTCGGTGAGCTTGTCCTCGTTGATGAACAGCGTGGCCCGCCCGTCATCGTCCAGGATCGCCGCCGACAGCGGCAGCGGGGTGCAGGCGACGTCGCCGCCGCGCAGATTGAACAGCCAGGCGATGGAGGCCGGGTCGGTGATCACCGCCGCATCCGCGCCCGCCTCGGCGAGATCGCCCGCGACACGGCGGCGCTTGTCGCCATGCTCCTCGCCGGAAAACGCGATCGGGTGGGGATGCACGTCCTCTGCGGGGGCCTGCGGGCGATCGACCCAGGCGGCATCGATGGGGTTGTCCTCCACCGCCACCAGCTCGGCGCCGGCCCGCTCTGCGGCCGCTTCGATCCGCGCCAGCGCGTCGGGCGAATGCAGCCGCGGGTCGTAGCCGATCGTTTCGCCGCGCTTGGCGTTGCGGCGGATCCAGCCGGCGACGCCGCCATCGGCCAGGTCGGCGTATTCGTAGAGCGCGTTATCGACCTGGGTCTTCACCTGCTCGGTATAGCGCCCGTCGACGAACACCGCCGCGCGGTCGATCATGGCGATCGCCGCGCCGGCCGAGCCGGTGAAGCCGGTCGCCCACATCAGGCGCTCGGCGTTCGCGGGCAGGTATTCGTTGTTATACTCGTCCTCGTGCGGGATGATGAACCCGTCGAGGCCGGCGTCCTTGAGCGCGTTGCGCAGCTTGGGAAGGTTCTCGCGCCCGAACTCGGGCCCGCCCTTCACGTGGAAAGTCTGTATCTGTTGGGTCATGGCCGCGAAGCTACGCCCCGGCGGGCCGGGTTTCAATCGCGCGTGTGCGACACGCCGAAGCGCCTCGCCGCCTTGC